>JANONC010000334.1:0-3192 GCA_031420655.1 Rhodospirillales bacterium
ACGGCTGCGACCACGCGCTGACGAAGATCTTGGGAAAGGGGACGGCCCATACGTGCTGGCCTCCTGCCCAGCACACATGATGAATCAGATCACGGTCGAGCCGCGCAAGAGCGAATCAGCGTCAAGTCATCCCGCTCTAACCGATTTTTATGGTACCGAGTCGTGAGATGTATGCCCAGCTTAGCTGCTGGGATAACGCATCGATTGGGGTGACGATCACGGGCATCACCGCGCAGTTCTGCTGGGATTTGAATGCGCGGATAAACTCCCGCAGTACCTGACCGATCCCGCGCGCACCGTCGAGGTCGATGACGAAAGCCAAGCGGACGTTGCTCTCGAACCGGTACGGCGAAAAACTCAGCCATAAGGGTAACAGCTGCGGGATAACGCAACAGACAATCTGCTCGATGCCGCGCGCGCCGGTGGCCCGGACGCCCTCGCCAGGCTGGGGGTTAATTCCCGCCCAGGCAAAGCAGCCTGGTCGGGAAGTGCTGTACGTTTGGGTAGCGCCACCTGGCGGACGAGCAAGAGCTGCGCGTTGCTGCTGCTGACGAAGTAGCCCTGATTCTCAAACTCGGCCAGGACGGCCTGTTCGTGGGCCACATCCGTCTGCGACCGCCAGCAGGTTCGACTCATGATCGGCGCTCACGACGTTTTTGAACATTCTGCGCACACCGATGTTAAGCGCGCCGGATGCTGCCGGCAGCAGGTCTTCAAGCGAACTGTGTGGGCTGCCTACAAAGGAGGATCTACAACTAATAGTAGCCCGTAGCGACATCGAGGTAGAGGCTTTCTATGACCTGAACCTTGTTGAAGCGCATCGCCTCGATCACGCCGGTTAGCCGAACGGGTGGAAGCCGTTCACCTTTACGCCCGTGGCCGATTGGCTCATCGGCCAACACGAGGTGGGCGTCCTGCATCAGGGGGCGGTGCCGGCAGGTTGCTGCTGTCCGCCGGATAGGGGTGGAGGCCCGTTGGTGCTCCAGCCCGGCAATGCCAACCCGTTGCAGAACCTACGTCGCCCGGCCCCGCGTCACGCGCAGGCCCGCTACGGCGGTCGGTTAAGGTCAGACCGTCGATGTGCCGTAGCAAAGTGCCTCTGCCTGAGCCCGATGCGTCGATCATGCCAATTATTTCTCCCGCCCCTACCCGGAAGCAGGTAATTTCGGGCGCGGGCGCGCGTTAGCGATATATCTGACGCCATACTCCGGCGTTCCCATCGGTATTGATGACGGAAGAAAGTTAATTGAGTGATACTTAGAATAGGGTCGATCACCATGGCGCTTCTCGCAAGCTTAGCCACCGCTGCCTGCTCCGTCATCGGCGTGCGCACGGGTACGGAGGAGCCAGCTTATATCGTCGTGGGCCAGGCCGGAGCGGTGGAAATCCGGCACTATAACGCCCGTGCCGCGGCGGAGACGACGGTTGATGCCGGTGAGATGGCAGCGCGCAGTGAGGGCTTTCAGCGCCTGGCCGGCTACATCTTCGGCCGGAACGCGGGCGCGGCAAAGATCGAGATGACCGCTCCCGTCGCCCAATCGGTCACGGTTGCGATGACGGCCCCGGTCGCCCAGGACGGTCCGGTCGTCCGGTTCTTCCTGCCGGCCACGCTTACGGCCGCAACCGCGCCGCGTCCGCTCGACAACCGCGTTCGCATCGTGACGGTGCCTGCTGAAACTGTGGCCGTGCTGCGCTATGCCGGCAGCACCCGGCCGGAGGCGGTGGCGGAACAGCAGGCGCGGTTGGTGGCGGTGCTGGCCAGTTCGCCCTATCAGGCGGAGGGCACGCCCTTCAGCTGGTTCTATGACCCGCCCTGGACCCTGCCGCCATTTCGTCGCAACGAGGCTGTGATGCGCGTGCGCCTATCCGGCGGCGTGCCCGAATAAGGCCGTAAGCAGCACGTACAGCACGCCACCCACGGCGGCACCCACCAACGTGCCATTAAACCGCACCCATTGCAGGTCCTTGCCGACGCGCAGCTCGAGCTTGTCCGTTATGGTATCCGCGTCCCACCGAGCCACCACGTCGCCAATGAAGCCGGCCAGTTGCGTCTGTGCATTCGGGAGTAAGCTGGCGACCACGCCTTCTGCCGCGTGCTGCAGCCGCTGGCGCACGCCTTCGTCCGTGGTCAGCACGGCGCCAAGGTTTGCGAGCGCCCCCGCCATCATTGCCTGGGCGCGTCCGTCCGGCCGGGTGGCGTCCGCCTCGATCGCTAGCCGGAGCCGGGACCACACGTCCCACAACCAGACCTGCACCGTGTCATGCGCCACCACGCGACGCACGGCGGCGCCGATCTCGGCCGCGCGCGCCGGGTCGGTTTCGATACGGTCGATTTCGGACCGCACCCATTCGTCGAATGCGACGCGGATGCGCCCACCGTCGGGGCCGACGCGATCGAGCTCCTCCCGCATGACGCCCAGCACGCGTTCGGCGACCTGTGCGCCCAGCACCCAGCCCACGACCCGGCCGCCGGATGCGCGGACCTTGTCCTGGATGAAACCGTGCAGCGTGTCGTGCTTGCTATCTAGCAACACCCGCAGCTCACCCAGCAAAAACCCGAGCGCCTCCTGATGGCGACCGCCGTCCACCAGCGTACGCAGAGCCCGCCCGACAATACGGCCCGAAGCAGCCCCGCCCACCATGCGCGGCACAATGCGGGCCAGCATGCGGCGTGCGCGCCCATCTTCGACCGTCGCCAGAATGCGGGGCACAAGGCCTGTCAGCGCCCGGGTTGCGGGCGTGGCCACGGCCGGGTCCTTCAGCACGCGGGCAACGATGCCGGGCACATCGACGCGGGCCAGCAGACGCGCGACCTCAGCCGGCGTGAACACGTGCCCAGCGACGAACCGGCCCAGCGATTGGCCGAGCCGCGCCTTTTGCCTCGGAATGATGGCGGTGTGCGGGATCGGCAGACCCAGCGGATGGCGGAATAGCGCCGTGACCGCGAACCAGTCCGCGATGCCGCCCACGACGCCGGCCTTCGCGCAGGCCTGCAACAGACCGGTCCAGTAGGTTTGCGGCAGGGCGTAGCTACCCCCTAGCAGCGCCGCCATCGCAACCAGCAGCCCGGCCGCAATCGCCTTGTACCGCCGCAGCTCCTGCCGGGCAGCGCGATCAGTTTCCGTTATCGCCAGGCTATTCATCGGGTGCTTCTATCAAGGGCCTGGCGGAAGGGGAACTCTCCCTCGCCGC
>JANONC010000335.1:0-1694 GCA_031420655.1 Rhodospirillales bacterium
GGCGGCGGGGTTGCAGGACATCCCCGTGCTGGTCCGCGCGCTGTCCGACACCGATGCGATGGCGGCGTCGCTGGTGGAGAACCTGCAGCGGCAAGACCTCGATCCCATTGAGGAGGCCGAGGCCTATAAGCGCCTGATTGCCGAGTTCGGCATGACGCAGGACGGCTTGGGCGGCCTGATCGGCAAGTCGCGCAGCCATGTCGCCAATACCATGCGCCTGCTGAACCTGCCGGCGCCGTTGCGGACGCATGTGCGGGATGGCACGCTGACGCCGGGCCATGCGCGGGCGCTGCTGTCGCATCCGGCGCCGGAGACGGCGGCGCGGGCGGTGATTGCCCAAGAGCTGAACGTGCGGCAGACCGAGGCGATGGTCCAGCGGGTTGCCCAGCCGGCTGCGCCGCGTGCGGTGTTCCGTCCGGCACCGGATGCGGAGATGGCGGCGCTCGGGCGCGACCTTTCGGCGCGGCTGGGGTTGCGGGTGCAGGTGGCGTTCGACGGACGGACCGGCAGCGTGCGGCTGCATCTAGAGACGCTGGACCAACTGGAGGGCGTGGTAACGTTGCTGACGCGGGAGTAGGGGCGGACGGCACCATGTTCCCGACAGTCGCATCATGGGCGGGAAGGGTCGGCGCTTCCCGCGTTGCTCCGATACGGGGGAGGCGCTTGCTGGCACGGTCTTTGCTGCACCATCCGCAATGAGCGCGCCGACGCCCCCGGGCCAGCCCTTGCTGCTGGACCAGATCACCCATCGCTACGGTGGGCAGACTGCCGTGGATGGGGTGACGCTGGACATTGCAGGCGGGGAGCTGGTGGCGCTGCTCGGCCCGTCCGGCTGCGGCAAGACGACGTTGCTGCGGATCGTGGCCGGGCTGGTGCGGCACTCGGCCGGGCAGGTCCGGGTGGGCGGGCAGGCGATTGACGGGTTGCCGCCCAACCGCCGCCCAGTTGGGATCGTGTTCCAGAGTTATGCCCTGTTCCCGCATATGACGGTGGCGGCCAACGTCGCCTATGGGCTGGCCGCCCGGGGCGCCCCGCGTGCCCAGCAGCAGGCCGAGGCCGCGCGGATGCTGGACCTCGTGCAGTTGGGCCACCTGGCTGACCGCCTGCCGCGCGCCCTGTCCGGCGGGCAGCAGCAGCGCGTGGCGCTGGCCCGGGCGCTGGCGGTGTGCCCGGCGATCCTGCTTCTGGACGAGCCGTTTGCGGCACTCGACAAGAACCTGCGCCTAGACATGCAGATCGAGATCAAGCGCATCCAGCGCCTGGCCGGCACCACGACCATCCTGGTGACGCACGACCAGGAGGAGGCGCTGAGCATGGCCGACCGCGTCGCCGTGCTGAACGCCGGCCGGCTGGAGCAATTCGCGCCACCGACCGAGGTGTACGACCGCCCGGCCAGCCTGTTCGTCAACAGCTTCGTCGGCCAGGCCAACCGGTTGGCGGGCACCTTGCAGGACGCCGCGGGCACGGTGCGGCTGGATGCCGGCGGGCATGTGCTGGCCCGCACCGCTGCGATGCCGCCGGGCAGCCGCGTGGTGGTTTGCCTGCGTCCGGAGCATCTGCGGTTCGCGGACGCTGGCACCGAGGGCATCCCTGCGACTGTCGAGTTGGTGCTGCCGCTCGGTCCCACGGTGGTGCATGAGATCCGCTTTGGGGATGGCAGCACCGCCAAGATCACCGAGCCGCGGGAGGCCGGG
>JANONC010000336.1:0-16811 GCA_031420655.1 Rhodospirillales bacterium
GGCGTAACCGGCGGGGATGTGGATCCACGGGTCCCGGTCGGGCGGCCCGGCTTCGAGCAGCAGGACAGTGACGGCCGGGTCTTCGGACAAGCGCGCGGCCAGGATGCACCCGGCCGTGCCGCCGCCGATGATGAGGAAGGTAGGAGTTTCCATTGCGACACGTTAGCGATAACCAAAGACGGGTGCCATGATGCCCCGGTCGCGCAGACAATGGGTGTATCGCTTCATATTGGTAAAAAGCTGCATGCTGAAGCGATGGCGCTGACCGGTCTTTCAACTGGTCGGCCGCTGTGGAAGAAGCCCCGCATCGCCTGGTTCGCAGGGAACATCAGCCTTTAGCACTTTTGAGCATGGCCAGGCTCGGCTGGGACGGCGACCTGGACGCGAAGGGCGTACCGCGATCAACTGAGCTCGATCGTTGTCGGCAGTTCGGGTTTGGATTGCGAACTCCGTGGTATCGCCAGTCCAGAAACGGAGGCCTTGCGAAGCATTGTGGGCAGCCCGTCTGATCGGGTTTTGTTAGGTGACTTATATCTTGCTCGAGGTGTTGCGGGGCGCTCGGTCGGTTGTTCATGCCGCTTCGATTGACCAGAGGCTACCACCCTTTCGGATCTTATCGATGCTGGACGATGCGGTGGCGGTCAGTGCGGCGCAGAACGACCCAACCCTTGCCCTTGGCCCCCACAGCCCGCAAGTAAGAGGACTGGTTATCCCTGAGGTACATACTGTGAACACCCTGCACACCCGCCTAGATGACGAGCCCGATCCCGATCAGCCAGACGTGCCGGAGCCTGAGGGCCCGAGTCCGTCCGAGCCGGGCGACAATAAAACGCTCGCATCGCCCATCAACGAGCTCGAAAGCCGGCTGTTCAAGACGCGGACGGTGCTGGTGTTCGGTGCCATCAATGACCGCGTGGCCCGCGATGTAACTGGCCGGCTGCTGGCTTTGGCCGCCGACAGCGACAAGCCGATCGACGTCTATGTGAACTCGCCGGGCGGGCATGTGGAGAGTGGCGACACTATCCATGACATGATCCGCTTCGTGGACGCGCTGGCACCCGTGCGCATGATCGGCACTGGTTGGGTCGCGAGCGCCGGGGCGTTGATTTTCCTAGCGGGTGCGAAGGAGCGGCGCATGTGCCTGCCCAACACGCGCTTTCTGCTGCATCAGCCGATGGGCGGCGTGCGTGGCCCGGCGACGGACATCGATATCGAGGCACGCGAGATCATCAAAATGCGCGAGCGGATCAATCACATCATTGCTAATGAGACGGGCCAGACTTTTGCCAAAGTGGTAAAGGATACGGACCGCAACCATTGGATGTCTGCCGAGGAGGCCATCGCTTACGGCATGGTCAGCCGCATCGTGCGGACCGCACAGGAGCTGTAGCCGGCAGCGGGCCTACGCCGCGACGAACTGTAGTTCGGCCAGTCGCGCGTAGAGCCCGCCATCCCGCACCAGTTGGTCATGTGTACCTATGGCCACGACCTGGCCATGATCCAGCACCACAATCCGGTCTGCCCGGCGTACCGTGGCCAGCCGGTGCGCGATCACCAGGGTCGTCCGATTACGCGCAAGTATCGTGAGCGCATGCTGGACCGCGGCCTCACTCTCGGCATCCAGCGCGCTAGTCGCTTCGTCCAGCAACAGCACTGGGGCATTCCGCAATATCGCACGAGCGATGGCGATACGCTGGCGCTGGCCGCCGCTTAGCCGGACGCCGCGCTCACCCAGGAATGTGTCGTACCCGTCCGGAAGATCCTCCACAAACCCGGCCGCTGCGGCGCGGGCGGCGGCACGAACTTCGGCGTCCGTAGCCCCCGGGCGGCCATAGCGGATGTTGTCCAGCACGGATGCACCAAAGATTACCGGATCCTGCGCCACTAGGCCCAGGCGGTCGCGGACGGCAGCCGGACCGGCCTGCGCGATGTCGACCCCGTCGAGCAAGATGCGCCCGGATACCGGGTCGTAGAAGCGGAGCAGCAACTGAAACAACGTCGTCTTACCCGCGCCGCTTGGACCAACCAGCGCCACCGTTTCGCCAGGTGCAACGCTAAAACTGACGCCCTCCAACGCCGCATTCGTGCGGGAGGGGTAGCGGAACACGACGTCCTGAAAGCGTAGGCTACTCCCGCCGCCCACCACGGGGGGCAATGCTAACGGCACGGCCGGCACGACGATGGCCGGCTCCTCCCGCAGCAACTCCGCAATCCGGTCGGCGGAGCCTGCGGCGCGTTGCACCTCACCCCACAGCTCGCTCATCTGGGCCACACTGCTGGCGACCACCACGGCGTAGAACACAAACGCGGACAACTCACCGCCAGACATGCGGCCGTGCACGACCTCTAGCCCACCTACCCACAGGCTGAGCGTGATCGCGCCAAACCCCAGCACGATAACGGCCGAGATCAGCCAGGCTCGCACGCGCGACCGGCGCAGCGCGGCCTCCACGCTATCCTGCACGCGGGCACCGAACACCGCGCGGTCGACCGGTTCATGCGTGAACGCCTGTACGGTCGTGATAGCGTTGATCGTCTCTTCTGCGTACGCACCCAGATCGGCGATGCGATCCTGCGCGGCGCGGGACAGCTTGCGCTCCCGCCGCCCAAACAGAATCAACGGCCCGACGACCAGCGGCACGACTGCGATGACGAGGGCGGCAAGCTTTCCGCTCGTCACGACCAGCATCACCAGCGCGCCCAACGCCAGAATGGCACTGCGCAGCCATTGCGACACGGCCGAGCCCACGAGCGATTGCAGCTGCGACGTATCGTTCGTCAGCCGGGTCAGCACATCGCCGGTGCGCATGGTTTCAAAGAACCCGGGCGATTGGCGTAGAACGTGGCGGAACAGCGCTATCCGAAGGTCGGCGGCCACCCGCTCACCCAGCCAGGTCACGAGGTAGAACCGCGCGCCGGTGGTAATGCCGAGTGCCAGGACGATGCCGGCCATGGCAATCGCGGCCTGGTTTAGGTGCGTGGCGTCACCGCTGGCAAAGCCGCGGTCAATCAGTTGTCGCACGCCCTGGCCCAGCAATAGAACCAGCGCCGCCGCGACGGCCAATGCGACAGCGGCCCCACCCGCCCGAAGCCGGTAGGGCCGCATATACGGAAAAAGGACGGCGAGGGCAGAGAGCTTACGGCTTTTCACCATCCGCATATGGGCTGGCTCCATGCCCGGGCCAGACCTGGACTGCGTCAGACGCCCGCTTTCACCCCTGCGCCCTTGAGCTGCATGGAGGCCAGCGTGATTGGCTCGATCTGACCCTCGATAAACTTGGCCCGCGCCACTGCCTTGGCCGGCGCTGGCCCCTAATCCGCCGCCAGCCGCTCCCGCATTGGCGCGCGAACCGTCTCACCAAACTGCGCAAAGATGGCACGGGACAACACGTCGCTGCCGAAATCGTACTCCGGATGCCACTGCACGCCCGCGACGAACCCCGGCGCACCCGCAAGCCGTACCGCCTCGATCGTGCCATCCGGTGCCGTCGCTTCGACCAAGAGCCCGTTAGCCAGCCTGTCGATGCCCTGGTGATGGAGCGAGTTAACGCTGGCCGACGTCACACCCGCCAGGCGGTGGAGCCAGCCGCCAGGGGCCAGTTCGACCGTGTGGGCCTTGCCTTGGCGTATTCGCGCATCGGGGTGCATGGGCGTCGAATGATCCAGGCGACCGGACAGGTCCTGCAGCCTTTGGTGCAGCGTGCCGCCCAGTGCCACGTTCAGTTCCTGCAATCCACGGCAGATAGCCAGGACCGGGGTGCCCCGGCGGATGGCCGCGCGGATCAGCCGAATGGTGACGGCATCACGTGCGGCATCTTCCGGCGTGTCGGCCGGGTGGGGCGGGCCGCCATACAAAGCCGGCTGCACGTTACTGCGGCTGCCGGTCAGGATTATTCCATCAAGCCGGGCCAGCAACGTCTCGATGTCGGCAGCGTCACCGTTGGCGGGCACCAGCACGGACACACCCCCCACCACCTGGTCCACCGCGCGTACATAGGTGTCGGACGCGCCGTGGGTCAGCATGCCGTACTGACCGGTCAGCTTGATGCAGCAAGAAATCCCGATCAGCGGTTTCATGTCAGGGATGCTGCACGATTTTCTGGGCGAAATGAAGGCAAATCAGCCGCCAGTGGGCTGATTCTGGAAGAACTTGGGATCGACGAACTGAAATAACTTCGTATCGAAGGTACCGCCCAACTCGACATTGTAGAGCGTCACCCGGGTTTCCTGCCGCTGCGCATCGATCACCGTCCATTGCTTCAACGCAAGCGGTGCGTCGGCAAAGATGAGCGTGAGGCTGCCGTCCTGCGGCGTTTTGGTTCGAACCAGGCTGATCTGAAGCTGACCCGGCACACGCGCGACCTTGGTCACCGTTACGTCACCCGACAGGCGCAAATTATCCTGCAACAGGATGCCGAGCGGCGTGGTGTTCAACGGAATGTTGCTGGTCTGCTTCAGCTTTGCGTCGTGAAACACCAGCAGCCCGTTACCGCCCACCAGCAGGAACGGGCTGGGCGGGTCGTACTGGAACCGCAGCCGGCCGGGTCGCCACAGCCAGGCCTGACCCTCGCTCGTCGCCCCATTGGGTGCCACTTGCAGGAAGCGTGAGTGCAGGGTGCGAATGCTGTTGAGGTAGACCTCGACCCGCTGCAGGTCCGCCCGGTCCTGGGGCGACGCCTGCGCGAACGCGGCGGCGGGCAACAATAACAGGGCAAGCAGGGTGCGGCGCATCATGCCGTTTATCTGGCACTGGCGGGCGCGAAACGGTAGGGGCGTTTGGCGGTTAGGCTGGTACGCGGATCGGACATAACCGACACCAAGCCGACAGGTCCAACGGGCGGACCCAACCCGCAAACCGGCAGCGGCGATGCGGCCCACGGCCTAGGCTGCCACAGCAAGGACCCGGACCACGCGCCGGGCCGAATACCTCAAGCACGGCGAGCCTGCCGAAAAAAAGTTGGCCTTCCCTCAATCGTCGTCGTGCGTCCGGCGGACGAGCACCTCGCGCTTACCGGCGTGGTTTGCGGCGGTGATGATGCCGTCTTTCTCCATTTGCTCGATCAGCTTGGCCGCACGGTTATAGCCGATCGACAAGTGGCGCTGGATGAAGCTGGTGCTGGCTTTGCCTTCGCGCGCCACAATGGCGACGGCCTGGTCGAATAGCGAGCTATCTGCGTCAAGCGGGCCGGCGCTGGCTTCGGTTTCCGGCTCGCCCTCTGTGACCTCATCGTCATAGGCAGGTTCGGCTTGGGCACGGAGGAAGTCGACAACCTCCTTTACTTCCTCGTCGCGCACAAACGGTCCGTGCACGCGGGCGATGCGGCCACCGCCCTGCATGTGCAGCAGGTCGCCCAAGCCCAGCAGCTGCTCCGCCCCCTGCTCACCCAATATGGTCCGGCTGTCGATCTTGCCGATCACTTGGTAGCTGATGCGGGTCGGAAAGTTGGCCTTGATGGTGCCGGTAATGACATCGACCGAGGGGCGCTGTGTGGCCATGATCACATGGATGCCAGCCGCTCGCGCCATCTGTGCCAGGCGCTGCACGGCGGCCTCCACCTCTTTGCCGGCCACCATCATCAGGTCTGCCATCTCGTCGATCACGACCACGATGTAGGGCAGCGGCTTGAGCGCCAGTTCCTGCTCCTCGAACACCGGCTTACCCGTTTCGGCGTCGAAGCCCGTTTGCACGCGGCGCGTTGGCACGATGCCGCGGGCCAGATGCTCGGTCACGCGTTCGTTGTACCCGGCCACGTTGCGCACACCCAGACTGCTCATGGCCCGGTACCGCCGCTCCATCTCCCGCGTCGTCCACTTCAGCGCGACAACCGCCTTGCTGGGTTCGGTGACGACTGGGGCCAGCAGATGCGGGATACCTTCGTACACCGACAGCTCCAGCATTTTGGGGTCGATCATGATCAGCCGGCACTGGTCCGGCGACAGTTTGAACAGAATGCTGAGGATCATGGCGTTGATACCAACCGACTTGCCTGAGCCGGTCGTGCCCGCGATCAACAGATGGGGCATGCGGCTGAGGTCCGCGATGACGGGCCCGCCGCTGATATCCTTGCCCAAAGCGAGCGGCAACTTGCCCGGGTTGCTGTTCCAATCGTCCGATTGCAGCAGCTCACGCAGATAAACCGTCTCCCGCGTTTTGTTCGGCACCTCGATCCCGATCACGTTGCGGCCGCTGACGGTCGCGATGCGCACGGCGGCGACACACAGGCTGCGGGCGATATCGTCGGCCAAGCCAATGACCCGGGCGCTGCGAATGCCAGGCGCAGGTTCCAGCTCGTAGAGCGTCACCACCGGGCCGGGGCGGATTTCACGGATCACACCCTGGACACCGTAATCGCCGAGCACGGTTTCCAGCAGGCGGGCATTGGCCTGCAACAGCTCTTCCGGCGGGGCGGTGCTGGATACGGGCGGCGCAGGGCTGAGCAAGGAAAGGGGTGGGAACTGCCAGCCGTTTTCGTTCAGCGGCGGGCTGTCCGGGCGGGTTGCCGGCGTGCGCGCGATCGGTACGGCGATGCGGGGCCGGGCAGCGGGGTCGGGCGGAGTGGGCGCACGGGCTTGCGGGAACGCGGGGGCTTGCGGGAGCGCAGGGACTTGCGGCAGCGCGAGAACTTGCGGGAGCGCGGGGGCCGGTGCGCGGGGCGGCGGGGCGGGAATGTGGGATTCGGGCGCACCCTGGGTCAGCGGCGGCAGGCTGCTCCAGGGGGCGGGTGTGCTGCGCGGCCGGGCGCGCTGGGCCACGGCGGCGATGGCGCGCGTACTCTGGCCCATGGTCGTAGTCATGGCCTCCATCGACGCCCGTGCCCGGCGGCTGCCCGCGCGCCATTCACCGGCCGACAGGCCGATGGCGAGGATGGTCAGCATGACAGCCAGCAGGGCGGAGATCGCCAACGCTACCGGTGGCCCAACCGGTCCCAGCATGCTTGTGCCCATCGCGGCGCACGTGGCCGCGAGTGCCCCACCCAGCGCACCGCCAGGCCCGGCTCCGGTGGGCCAAGCGATGGGCGGCAGGGCCGCGGCCAGTGCGGCACCCAGCACGGGCAGGCCGGCCATCATTGCCAGCGTCCGGCCCAGCAGATGCGGACGCCGGCCCACCGCCATCCGCACGGCCCAGCCCAGCAAAGTCAGCGGCACCAGCGCCGCGGCGACGCCAAACCCCTGCAGCAGGATATCCGCAGCCCACGCCCCACCCAGCCCCAGCGTGTTGCTGGCCGCACGCGACGTGGCGGTGTTCAGCGACGGGTCATGCGGATTATAGGTCAGCAGCGCCAGCACAAGCAGCAACGCCGCCCCGCCCAGCGCAAACGCCGCGAGCTGGCCCACCCGCAAAGCGACGATGCCGCGGATTTCGGAGGAGGCAAAACGCTGTGGGGTGGCGAAGGCCATCGGACGAACCGGTTGATATGGACTCTCAGCTATAGCCGATATCGCGCGAGGACAAAACGAAAAGGGCCGCGGCATGTACCGCGGCCCCCCATTTGTGAAGGCAGGCGTTAGCCCAGCTGTTCGCCGTGCAGGACGATGTCCAGCCCCTCACGCTCTTCCTCGGTGCTGACGCGCAGGCCCATCACAGCCTTTACCACCATCAGGATCACGAAAGTCGCGACGGCGCTGTAAATGACCGTCGCACCGACCGCGATGCACTGCGCCTTAAACAGCTCCACGCCCGCGATGTACACGCCCTCCGGCTTGTCCGTCGTGGCCGAAAGCGGGCCATAGGCGAACACACCCGTCAGCAGCGCGCCGATGATGCCGCCCACCCCATGCACACCGAACGCATCCAGGCTGTCGTCATAGCCCAGCGCGTGCTTCAGGCTCGTGGACGACACGAAGCAGCCGACCCCCGCGACCAAGCCGATGATCAGCGCCGGCCCCGGCAGCACGAAGCCGCTGGCCGGCGTGATCGCGACCAGACCGGCGACAGCGCCCGAGATGGCGCCGAGTACCGAAGGCTTGCCCTTGATCAGCCACTCCGCAAACACCCAGCCAAGTGCCGCGATGCCCGTGGCCAGCTGCGTCGCCAGCATTGCCATGCCCGCACGGCCACCCGCGCCCGTCGCCGACCCGGCGTTGAACCCGAACCAGCCGACCCACAGCAGCGAGGCACCCATGACAGCCAGCGACAGGTTAAACGGGCTCATGTTATCGTTGCCGTAACCGACGCGCTTGCCGAGTACCAGGGCGCACACGAGGCCGGCCACACCGGCGTTGATGTGCACGACCGTGCCGCCCGCGAAGTCCGCCGCGCCCAAAGCGTTGATCCAGCCGAGCGGCGCCCAAACCCAGTGCGCAACCGGCGAGTAGACCAGCAGCGACCACAGGCCGACGAACACCATGAGCGAACTGAACTTCAGCCGGTCCGCAAACGCACCCGCGATCAACGCCGGGGTGATGATGGCGAACGTCATCTGGAACATGATGTAAACGCTCTCGGGGATCGTGGTCACGGTCGTGTTGTCCGTGCCGACACCGAGCGTGAACGGCTTGTCCCAAGCGCCCGCGATACCATCGAGCAACACGCGTGAGAAGTCGCCGACATAGGCGTTGCCGTTGCTGAATGCGAGCGAGTAGCCCGCGACCATCCACAGCACCGACACGAGCGCGCAGATGCTGAACGCCTGCATCATGGTCGCCAGCACGTTCTTTTTACGCACCATGCCGGCATAGAACAACGCAAGGCCCGGGATGGTCATCATGAGCACGAGCGCGGTGCTGGTCAGCATCCAGGCTGTGTCACCGGTGTCGACCTTCGCCTCTGCCGCTGCGGCTGCGGCCGGGGCAGCTGCTTCGGCCGCGGCCGTGGCGGCCGTCTGGGCCCAGGCGGGGGCGGCGGCCAGCAGGGCCGCGAGGGTGGCAAATAAGCGGATCATAGAGCCTCACCATCCGTCTCGCCGGTGCGGATGCGCACGGCACGTTCAATGTCCATGACGAAAATCTTGCCGTCGCCGATCTTGCCGGTATGGGCGGCCTTGATGATCGCCTCCACCACCTGCTCGGCCAGGTCGGACGCCACGGCAACCTCCACCTTCACCTTGGGCAGGAAGTTCACGTGGTACTCCGCACCGCGGTAAATCTCGGTCTGGCCCTTTTGCCGGCCGAAACCTTTAACCTCGGATACTGTCAGCCCCTGTACACCGAGGGGCGTCAGAGCCTCTCGCACGTCGTCGAGCTTGAAGGGTTTGATGATCGCCATGATCAGCTTCATCGGGGGTCCTCTCTCTTTCCAATCAGATGCGCCGCGCCACCTACTGGCGTGATACGCAGAGAGATACTCAAGAACCGTGCCGCTTTGACCGGCCCGCACGGGTTGGTGGACTGGCACGGGCAAGCTTACCTTTTGTGCAGGCGTGTGCCTGCATTGTCGCGAAGTGGACACAATAAAGTGCTTAAAAAACAGGCAGGCTCCATCGACGTGGACGTATGCGTCGTCGGCGCGGGCCCAGTGGGTGGTACCCTGGCCTGCCGGCTGGCCGCCGGGGGCGTACGGGTGGCGGTCGTGGACCGGGCGGCGCTGCCCCCCATGGAACATCCGGACTTCGATGGGCGCGCCTACGCGATCGCGGCCGGGTCCCGCCGCTTGCTGGAGGCGGCCGGCGTGTGGGCGCGGTTGCCGTTTCCGGCCGGGCCCATCCTCGACATCCGCGTGTCGGACGGTCAGGTCGGGCAACGGGCCTCACGCTTGCATCTGCATTTCGATCACACGGCGGCCGGAACCGAGGCGTTCGGCTGGATGGTTGAGGCGCGCAGCCTGCGGGTTGCGCTAAACCGGGCAATGCACGAGGAGAACGTCGCCGTGTTTGCACCTGCCGAAGCGGTCGTGACCCGCCGGGCAGCGGGTGCAGTCGTACAGGTCATGGGCGGCCCAGCCATCCACTGCCGCCTCGTGGTGGCGGCCGAGGGCCGGGGGTCGCCCTTGCGTGACCAGGCCGGCATCCGCGTCACCCGCCTGCCCTATGGCCAGCGCGGCATCGTCTCGGCCGTGGCGCACGAAAAGCCGCATGGCGGTGTGGCACTTGAGCACTTCCTGCCCGGCGGACCTTTCGCACAGTTGCCTATGGCGCCGATCGAGGGGGAGCCGAACCTCTCGGCCGTCGTCTGGACCGAACGGACGGCGCAGGCCGACCGGGTGATCGCGCTGGATAACGCGGCATTCGGGCGCGAGGTGCAGCGCCGGCTGGGTGACCATCTCGGTGCCGTGCGGCCGATCGGCCGGCGTTGGATTTATGACCTGAGCGCGCTGCATGCCGAGCGGTACGTGGATACCCGGCTGGCCCTGGTGGGGGATGCGGCGCACGGCATCCACCCAATCGCCGGGCAGGGTCTCAATCTCGGCCTCCGGGATGTGATCGCCTTGTCGGAGCGGCTGGTCGCGGCGGTGGCGGCCGGGGCGGACCCGGGCGCTGCCGCTGTGCTGACCAGCTACCAGCGTGCCCGGCGGCCGGACAACCTGCTGATGCTTGCCGCAACCGACGTGCTGGACCGGCTGTTCAGCACCAACAATCCCCTGCTGCGATTGGTGCGCGATTTGGGCATGGCCGGGGTGGACCGGCTGCCAGGGCTCAAGCGCGCCTTCATGCGGCAGGCGATGGGGTAGGCGCCGGTTAGAGCAGCTTCAGCAGCACGATGAGGAGCACGACAGCCAGCGCAATCAGCGTCGTGACCAGCATCAGGCGCTTTTCGATGAAGGCCTGAACGGGCGCGCCAAATTGCCGCGCAAGCCACGCGACCAGAAAGAACCGCCCGCCGCGCGTGACGACGCTTGCTGCCATGAAGGTTCCAAAGTCGAAATGCGCCAGCCCGGCGGTGATGGTGACGATCTTGTACGGGATAGGCGTCAACCCCTTCAGCAGGATGATCCACGCTCCATTGGCGGCAAAACCGTCCTGGAAGCTGCGCATGCCTGCCTCGTAGTGGTAGAAGCGCACCAGCGGGGCCGCGACCTGGTCATAAAGCGTGGCACCGATCCAGTAGCCCAGGGCGCCACCGGCGACACTCGCGACGGTGCAGATGGTAGCGAACCGAAACGCGCTGCCGGGCCGGGCCAGCACCATGGGCAGCAGCAACGCGTCGGGCGGCACTGGGAAGAAGCTGCTTTCGGCGAAACTTACCAGCGCCAGCCAAAGGGGGGCACGGGGGCTGCCGGCCAGCGCCAGCACGCGCTCATAGATTCTACGTAGCATGCGGGGTGCATGCCACGGCCTTTCCGCCCGCGCCATCCCGCCGCATACTGTCGCACCTTGCACAGGACTGCCCCATGCGCCGCATCGCCCACAGCTTGCTCGCCGCCCTCTTTCTTGCTCCCGCGATCCCGGCGCCCGCGTCGGCGCAGCAGCCGCCCCATGCCTGGCTGTTCGGCACCTGGACGGGCGGCTTATTCCCGGTCCCCTCGTCGCTCAGCACCCAAGCCTGCCTATCGCAGCCAGTCGTGATCTTCACCCGTGACCTGGTGCTCCGCGCGACGTTAACGGAGCAGGTTCTGACCCAGCGTGAGGTGGAGAGCGTGCGCGCTCAGAGCGGGGCGGACGAGTTCCGGTTTCGCGCGGTGGCTCCCACTGTTCCAGCATTTGGCGGTGCGCCGCGCACGGCCGGGTTTGGGTGCGAAAGCCCAGACGTGCTGCACGTGGTGAAGCGGGGCGAAAACGAAATTAGCTTTCCTGGCTGTCCGGATTTTCCCAACCCGCTGGTGCGCTGCCGATAGCGGCTTGGAAACTACTTGCGTTTTGTCAAGTTTAACTTAACCTGATCATTGCATAAGAATTGGGGTCACCATGATCGACACCGATCATTCCAGCACTGCAGCACCCGGGCTGGACGCCAACGCCACCCCCGCGATGCCGTCCGCGCCCGTTTTATCATCGGGCATGGAACGACGCCGGCCGGGCCGGCGCTCCCATGTCGATCCTGCGCTCATTCCCCTACTCCGCCGCACCCCGGATGCAGACGTACAACTACCCCCGTTCGATCTGGAAGAAGATCAAATGGCAGATCGCGCGCCGTCGCGCGGTATTTTTATCGGCGTGGCGGTTTCGGCGCTGCTTTGGGTTTGCGGCATCGCAGCGGTTGGATCGCTGCTGTTTTAACCTTCGGTGATCGTGCCGGATCCATCGCAACGAATGGTGACGGTCCGGTTTGCCTTTCGTGCCGTCGCCCTCCAGACACCGCCTGGGTCTTGGATTAGGTCAACAACACCACTGTAACCCGCCGCCTCTAGACGCTTTTGGACGTCGGCCCGATTGAGGCGCGACCCTTTCGCCAGAGGCTGGCTCTGCTTTTCCGGCAAACCGAACGTGCTCATGGCACCCCGCGGTGCGGCAACCGGCTGGTCCGGTACCGGTCCTAGGATGGCACCGCCCTGCCCCACCGTAGCCGGGCTGCCAGGCGCAATATAATCCGTAGCCGCCACCGCCGTGGCTATACTACCGGACACGGTCAAAGCCAGCATAGAAGCGGCTACAATTCTTGCCATAACACCCGTCATCAATCACTCCTCCACCGCGCCCGGCCAACGCGTCCGCGCCAGCCAGGTTGCGGTCACGCACCCGGCAAATCGACTAATTCGTGCAGCGTGCGAGCCAAATCCGCACTCTGGAACGGTTTGGCCAGTAAGGCCTCCCGTGGGCCGAGCACACGGCCCAGCATCGAGGCCGGTCGGCCGGTGATGAAAACTACAGCCACATCCGGCAGCGAGTTGCGCAACCCGTCCGCCATCTGCACCCCCGTCGGCCCTTGCCCCAGATCGACGTCGGTCACGACAGCATCAACCTGCAACCCCTCATCGACCAGATGCCATGCCTCGGTCGCGCTACCAGCCTCCACCACCCCATAACCGTCATCCTCGAGCATCATAGCGACCGTCATGCGTACGAGCGTGTCGTCTTCCACAAGAAGAAGACAGTTCCGGCGTGTAGTCATATTGCGCGAGAATGATGGGCCATGGATTTGGAACGGCGCAGCCCTGGCCGTAGTTGCAGCCGCCCCGTTTCGTGACCGGACACCTAGCCCAGCAACCGCCCAATCACGCGCGCGGTATAGTCCACGACAGGGATGATGCGTCCGTAGTTGATGCGGGTTGGTCCAATGACGCCGATCGCACCCACAATCTTGTCGGCGTCGTTACGTGCAGGTGCCACGACCATCGACACACCAGATTCTCCGAACAACCCGCTTTCCGCGCCAATATAGATACGTACGCCTTGGGACGACTCCGCCAGTTCAAGCAGGCGTAGCATTGTCTCTTGCCGCTCCAATCGCTCGAACAGGACGCGGATGGCTTCAAGTTTATGTAACTCGGTCACCTCGGACAGCAGCCGTGCCTGGCCCCGCACAATCAACGAACCGCCCCGCCCCTCTCCGGTCCAGGTCGCAAGTCCCGCCTCCACCACCTGCGCTGTGAGCGTATCGAGCTGCGAACGATCTTCCGCCATGTCGGTCGCGACGATTTTCCTAAGCTCGCCCAGCGACCGGCCCGCCAGGCGCGCGTTAAGGAAGTTGCCCGCCTGCTCCAGCGCCGAGGCCGGCAGCCCCGGCGCAGTTTCGATGACGCGGTTCTCGACGCTGCCATCGCCCCCGACCAGGATGACCAAAGCCCGGCCCGGCCCTAGCGCCACGAACTCGATATGCCGCACCGCCCCGTCCGATTTGGGCGCCAGGACCAGCCCGGCCGCGCCGGCCAGCCCGGCTAGCATCGTGCTCGCCTCTGCCAGGGTCGCTTCCAGGCTGCGGCCGCGGGCTTCTAGCGCCAGGCTGATCGCCTCCTCCTCGGATGCTTCCAAGCCGCCCGACTGCAACAACCCGTCGACGAACAGCCGTAAGCCGCGATCCGTCGGCAGTCGCCCGGCGCTCGTGTGCGGCGCAAACAACAGCCCGGCGTCCGTAAGGTCGCTCATGACGTTACGGATCGTCGCTGGGCTCAGCGCAATCGGCAGGCGACGCGACAGCGTGCGGCTGCCGACGGGCTCCCCGGTTGCGACATATTGCTCGACGATTTCGCGCAGTACCGCTGCCGACCTCGGGTCCAATCCCGGCGGAGCCTCCCACCGCACCTCCTGCGCTTTGCCGTCTCGTCCCATGCCGCCTATATGGCCCCAAAATAAAGGATCGCACCATGACTGTAGTCCGTCCGTCTGGCCGGAGCGCCGACGCCCTGCGCGACGTCAGCTTTACAACCGGTTTCGCCCACCATGCCGAAGGCTCGTGCCTGATCCGCATGGGCGGGACGGAGGTGCTGTGCACCGCCTCCGTCGAGGGCCGGGTGCCGGGCTTCCTGCGTGGCCAGGGACTCGGTTGGATCACGGCCGAGTACGGCATGTTGCCCCGCGCCACCCACACCCGCGGCGACCGGGAGGCGGCGCGCGGTAAGCAGTCCGGCCGCACCCAGGAAATCCAGCGCCTAATCGGCCGCAGCCTGCGCGCGGTGGTCAATCGTTCGGCCATGGGCGAGTGCACCATCACGCTCGACTGCGACGTGCTGAACGCCGATGGCGGGACGCGTTGCGCGAGCATCACCGGCGCGTGGGTGGCGCTCAGCCTTGCCTTCCGCACGATGGAGGCTAACCGCGTCATTGCCCGCTCCCCCATCACGGGACAGGTTGCGGCGATCAGCTGCGGCCTGATGGACGGCACGGCTGTGTTGGATTTGGACTATGCCGAGGACAGCAACGCCGGGGCCGACGCCAATTTCGTGCTGACCGAGGGCGGCGGCATCGTTGAAATCCAGGGGACGGCGGAAAAAGAGCCGTTTACGGAGGCTCAGTTCAACGACCTTATGCGCCTTGCACGCGTGGGCACGACGGCGCTTTACGCTGCGCAACGGGCTGCGCTGGCCTGATGCCGCGCCGGCTCACGGGCGGGCAACTTGTGCTCGCCACCCACAACCCGGGCAAGCTGCGAGAGATTGCGGCGTTGATGACACCTTACGGAATCGCCGTGCAATCCGCCGGTGGGCTGGGCTTGCCGGAACCGGATGAAACCGCGCCCGATTTCGCGGGTAACGCACAGATCAAGGCGCTGGCCGCGGCGCAGGCGACAGGCCTGCCGGCCCTGGCGGACGACAGCGGTTTTTGCGTGGCCGGTTTGGGCGGGGCACCCGGCGTACTCTCCGCCCGCTGGGCCGGGCCGGACAAAGACTTCGGCCCAGCCATTGCGCGGGTGCTGGCGGAACTGGGCGGTGGCGACCGTCGTGCCTGGTTTGTCTGTGCGCTTTGCATGGCGTGGCCCGATGGCCATACCGACACATTTATCGGCCGGGTCGATGGCATGGTGGTGACACCGCGTGGCACCGCCGGCTTCGGCTATGACCCGGCCTTCCTGCCCCAGGGCGGCAGCCTCACCTATGGTGAGATGGAGCCCGGCCTGAAACATAATGTAAGCCATCGCGCCCGGGCTATGGCGCAATTGGCGGCGGGGTGCTTACGTCCGGGCTAGACACATGAGGTAACGGCACATGCGGCAGTTGGTTCTCGGTGCAGCATTGGCCCTGCTGGCGGCAGCGCCGGACGCGATGGCCCAGTATTACTATCGACCTGTGCAGTTCGGCGCGCACTGCCGCACCCGCATTGCCACGGCGTATGGCGTCTCGCCCCTGGTCTGCCCGATCGCACAGCCCAAGCCGCTGGGCCGGGCCTGCGTGTGCCCCCCGCCCGGCTATGGGCCGTGGCTGCGCGGGCGGACGGTGCGCTAACAGACGGTAAGCTAACGGGCGCGGGACACATGCAGGCCCGGCCCGTATCCGGCTACGATCGCGCCCGCAGTTCATCCATCGCACGCTGTGTAAGCCGGGCGACGCTGCCGTCGGGCACCAACTCCAGTACCCGGCTGTGGCACTCAAGCGCCCGGACGCGCCGGCCGAGCCGCGTGTTGAGCGACGCAGCATCCTGCCACAACGCCACGTGATCCGGGTCGATCCGCAGCATGTCCTCCACGCACGCAAGCGCGCCGGCCGTGTCCGAACGCCCGGACCGGCGGCCCTGGATGTTGCGCTGTAGCCGGAGCAGCACCGCCCGCGCCGGCATGGGGGCCAGCATGCCCGGGTGTACCTCCGCCTGCGGCCCGTGCGTCCGGCGCAGCAAGGCGAGCATGTCTGCGTTGGACAGCGGCATCCCGCCCGCGAAGACGTCCACCACCACGCGGCTTATCACCGCCGGGCGGAGCGCGCGGGGCGGCGTCTCTCCACCAATCGCCACTAGAAAGTGCCCGGGAAAGTCCAAGCCATAGACGGGCCACCCCGCCGCCCGCCCGGCGTGCAACCAGAGCACGCCGAGTGCCACGGGCAACCCCCGCCGCCGCTCGATCACGCGGATGAGGTTGGCGTTGGCCGGGTCGTCATAGGTGGCGGTGTCGCCCGCATAGCCGTGCCGGCCCATCAGCGCAGCCAGCGCCCCGGCGCGCGCGGATGCGGTCCGGCTACTGGCCGCACGCGCCTCGGCCACGATCTCCCGCGCGAGGGCGGATAGCTCCGCACGAGCCGGGGCTAGGTCGTAGTTTGGCAGATCGATACGGGCAAACTGCAGAGCAGCCTGACCGATATCGATCTCGTCATCCGTCAGTTGCCCGACTGCGTCCAGCGCAAGTTGCGGCTCCATGTCCATCCGCCCCACGTTACGGACGACACGCTAGACCTATTCGGCAGCCTTTACATAGAGCGCACCGCCCGCCTCACGAAACTCTGCACTCTTCGCAGCCAGCCCCTCCGCCCGCAGCGCGTCGGCCCGGATATCCTGACTGATCTTCATGGAGCAAAATTTTGGGCCGCACATGGAACAAAAATGGGCCACCTTGTGCGCGTCTTTCGGCAGCGTCTC
>JANONC010000337.1:0-6478 GCA_031420655.1 Rhodospirillales bacterium
GGCGGATGGTCCTGGTACACGGGATCGGCGGGGTGGATGCAGCGGGCGGGCATCGAGGGCATTCTGGGCCTTCGCATCCGCGGCGCCACGCTGCACGTCGATCCGTGCATCCCGCGGGACTGGCCGGGCTTCGAGGTGACGATCGCCTGGCGCTCCGCCCGCTACCGCGTCGTGGTCGGAAACCCGGACAAGGTGTGCCGAGGCGTCGGCTCGATCCGGCTGGACGGCGCAGACGTAGCGGTAGCTTCGGTGCCGTTGCTCGACGACGGCAGCACGCACCTGGTCGAGGTGACGCTCGATGGAAGGGAACGCCCATGACCATCAGCCCGCTCGCCGGCACGCTGCTCCTGCCATCCGCCCTGGTCGACGTGCCGCGCCTGATCACTGCCTATTTCAGTCGAACGCCCGACCCGGCGGATCCGGCGCAGCGTGTGGCCTTCGGTACGTCGGGCCATCGCGGGTCCTCGTTCGACTGCACGTTCAACGAGTGGCACATCCTGGCGATCAGCCAGGCCGTGTGCCAGCACCGCCGCGCCGCCGGCGTCGATGGACCGCTGTTCATCGGAATCGACACCCATGCCTTGTCCCGTCCCGCGTTGGCCACCGCGCTGGAGGTGTTCGCTGCCAACGGGGTGGACGCGTTTATCGACGAGAATGACGGGTTCACGCCGACGCCGGTCATCTCGCATGCCATCCTGACCTACAATCGCGGCCGAACCGCGGGGCTGGCCGACGGGGTCGTCATCACCCCGTCGCATAACCCGCCGGAGGATGGCGGCTTTAAATACAACACCCCCGATGGCGGCCCGGCAGACGTGGACGTCACGGGCCGCATCGAGCGGACTGCCAATGCGCTGCTGATGTCGGGTCTCGCTCAGGTTAAGCGCGTCCCCCTCGGCCGCGCGCTGCGCTCTGCCCAGGTCCACCGCCACGATTACGTCCGCCCCTATGTCGAGGACCTCGCGACCGTCGTGGACATGGACATTATCCGGGCCTCTGGCGTCCGGATCGGCATCGACCCACTTGGCGGCGCAGCGGTCGGCTACTGGCAGCCGATTGTTGAACGGTACGGCATCGCCGCCACCGTCGTGAGCGACGTGGTCGATCCCACGTTCCGCTTCATAACCGCTGATTGGGATGGCCGCATCCGGATGGACTGCTCCTCCCCCTATGCGATGACTCGGCTGGTCGACCTGCGCGGTACATTCGATGTCGGCTTCGCCAACGACACCGACGCGGACCGTCACGGCATCGTCGCAGGAGTGGACGGGCTGATGAACCCGAACCACGTGCTGGCGATGGCCATCGACTACCTGTTTTCGAACCGTCCCGCATGGGGGAAAAACGCTGCGGTCGCCAAGACGGTGGTCAGCAGCGCCATGATCGACCGTGTCGCAACCCGGCTTGGCCGCACGCTGGTCGAGGTGCCGGTTGGGTTCAAATGGTTCACCAAGGGGTTGCTGGACGGCACGCTGGGCTTCGCCGGGGAGGAAAGCGGCGGGGCGAGTTTCCTGCGGCGGGACGGTACGAACTGGACGACAGACAAGGACGGGCTGATTGTCGGCCTGTTGGCGGCGGAGATCACCGCGCGGACCGGAAGCAACCCTGCCGCCGCCTTCGATCAAATCGCGCACGACCTGGGCCAGTCCTGGTACGAGCGCACCGACGCGCCCGCGACGGCGGCAGAACGGACGCAACTGAAGGCGCTCACGCCTGAAGGGATCGGGATGGCGGCGCTCGCGGGGGAAGCCGTGCGTTCCACGATCACGGTGGCCCCAGGCAACAGCGCGGCCATTGGCGGTGTGAAGGTGGTGGCCGACCACGGCTGGTTCGCCGCGCGGCCATCGGGCACGGAGGACATCTATAAAATCTACGCCGAAAGTTTTCGGAGTGAGGCGCACCTGCGGGAAGTTCAGCACGATGCACAGCAGGCCCTGGCGCGGGTGTTCCGACAGCGTGACCCGGCGGGACTTACGGCCTAATACCGGACGCCATTCTGGCGGAACGCCGGGTCGAGCAGCATCAAGTTCGGGCTGTTCAAGGTCCGCAATCGATCGGGGCGTGGCCTCATGTCGAAGCGCGGGATCGAGGGCGTCGGCGGCGGCCGGCACTTCACCGCCACGGTGCGGCTGGCTCGATGCTGTATGACAAGGATTGGCAGGGCATGGACGCGGCGTACGGCGCCATGCCGGGCGCACTTCTGGCCTGGGCAGAAAACCATGTGTAACCGGACCCTCGCCGCGGTGGGACATCGCGTGGGGCGTGGCGGGCGCTATTTCATCGCACCGGTTCTACTTTCGGCCGACATCGTCCAACAATTGCATGCGTTGACGCCTTTGGCACCGCTGCACCAGCAGCCCCCCTGACGCCTATCCGCATGTTGATGGCGTTGCAGCCCGGCCTGCCCCAGCTCGCGTGTTTCGACACCGCATTCGACAACACCATGCTCACTGTCGCCAAGCGGTTCGCGGCGCCGCGCGAGTCCGAGGCCGAAGGCGTTCGGCGCTAAGGCGTTCACGGCCTGTCGTACAAGTACATCGCCCGCGCCCTTCGGCAGCTGGCGCCGGGCCTCGCCGCCGTGCGGGTCGTCGTGGCGCACCTAGGCAACGGTGCCAGCCTGCGCGCCATGCGGGACGGGCAGAGCCAGGACACCACGGTGGGCTTCACCGCGCTGGACGGGCTGGTGATGGGCGAGCGCTGCGGCACCCTGGACGCCGGAGTGGTGCTGTACATGCTGTAGCAGATGGAGCTTACGGCGCATGAGGTGGAGCACGCGTTGTACGAACGCTCTGGCCTGCTTTGTGTGTCCGGCCTGTCGGGCGATATGCGGGCGCAACTGGCCAGCGCCGACCCGCGAGCGCGCGAGGCGTTGGAGCTATTCGTATTCCGCGCCGGGCAGGAGACGACGGCGATGGCGTCGTCGCTGGGCAAGCTGGACGGATGTGTGTTCACGGGCGGGATCGGCGAACACGCGGCGGAGGTCCGCGCCATGGTATGCGGGCGGCTGCGCTGGCTGGGCGTGTTGCTGGACGCCGCCGCCGCCGCCGGCATCAGCACGGGCGGCGCGGGCCGGATCAGCACGCCGGGCAGCCGCGCCAAGATCCACGTGATCCCGACGGACGAGGAGGCCACGATCGCCCGGTATACGCACGACATGGTCACCTGAGTAGTTTCCGAGGCTGCCAACGCGCTTCGGTGTCAGCATGTTACGAACTCCACTGTGTAATGCAGCCACAAGCCTCGCTGACGTCAAATCAAGACGGCAACAAGGATTTAAACATATGACCCGTTCGATCCTCGCCAACTCCGTCGCTGCCTACCTGTGTTTCGGCCTCAGCGCCCCGTTGCTCGCGGCTGAACCACCGGTTTCCGCTCAGGCGGCACCGCCTTCAACCGGGTCTGCGCCAGCCAATACCAACAACGACAATAAGTTTCGCGCTGCTGCCGAACCGTTCGAGAAGTTGGCAGAAACCTCCTTCGAAGCGACGCTGACGGCGATCGACCAGACAATCGGCGAGGCAGAAACGGCTGCCCAGGGAGTCCGCGCACTGCTCCCAACCGGTGTAGCCAGCCACTTGGACGCGCAGATCGCGGCCATGAAATCCGCGCGCCAGAAGCGGGATCATGCTGGGTTGGCCCTATCGTCTATCGAGGCGTTTCGCGTCCTTATCAGCGCAGTCGCGGACAACGCCAAAGTTCCAACCGAAGTCAGCTTGCTGGATTACGCCGGCTTTAGGTACGGAGCCGACCTCAAAGCGAACCCAGTACGGTGGGGCGACATGGCCGAGGCCGTCTCCTTCGCGCGCGATAATTGGGCCAAACTCTCGCCCAGGACGAAGTCGTTCCAGGGAGCGTCGGCTTTCGAAAAGGCGATTGCCGATATGGACAAAGCTGCGGCCCAAAGGAACGTAGCACTTGCCACCTTATCCGCCAAAGCCGAGTTAGACTTGGTTGATCAGCTTGAAATATTCTTCTCAGCTCATTGAGGTGCCGCACGGCTGGTGGAGGATGCCGCGTGTGCGTGGCGAGAGTGGCATCTACCCATCGCCGGAAGAGCATTGCCCGCAGTGGTCAGGCTGCCGATCCAGCTTTGGCAGGGCGCTGGGGTATGAACAGGACGCCCATGACGATGAATGCGAGGAGGATCAGGGAGGCATACAGCCGGCTTAGGTGAAGGCCACCGTCCGCGACCGGTTTGTCCAAGAAGTCGCCGAGCGTCGCGCCAAGAGGCCTTGTCAGGATGAAAGCCGCCCAAAACAGCAGGGTGCGCGACAGGCTCGTCCAGAAATAGAGCGCGGCCACCATCGCCAACCCAATGCCGAAGATGATTGCGCCGTATTCGTAGCCCAGGCCCAGTCCACCGCGGTCGGAGCCTGCGACCCAGTCGCCGAGTGCCGTGCCGAGCGTCTGTGAAAACAGGATGGTGCACCAGTAGAACCACTCGACCCGAGGAGAGGTGATGCTCTGGACAGAGACCGTACCATCGACCCAGTACCAGATCGCCAGGCTTGCTAAGAGTAGTGAGAGGACGATGGCGACGCCACCTGGATAGCCGATCCCAAGGGACCGGTCGGTAAAATCGGCGATGGTGGTCCCAAGCGTCGTGGTCGCGACGATCGTGGCCCAATAGAGAAATGGACGGAATTTTCCTGCGTTGATCTGGGCTGCAACCAGGCCGACGAAGATGGCCGTGAAAATCCCGGTGCCAATAAGGTAGCCGAGACTGAGCGACATCGTGACCCAGTCGCCTCCGGTCTCACCGAGGGTCGTTGCGGCGATCTTGATGACCCAAAAGCCGAAGGTCACTTCGGGGACCTTGCTCACCGCCTGTCCGACGGGTCTGCGCTGGTTGAACATCATTTGCGCTGCGCCTCTCCACACGAGTGTGTTCTACGGCGCGGTTGCATGGCGACCTGAACGGGAGGTCGGGTGATGCCGCGCCTACCCTGACACAAGTGACCGCCGCCACCCCGGAGCCCTGTGGGGCCACGTTCGCAAGTATAGGCCATCAACCGCTAACGCGCAGCATCGCGACGCGACGCGACGCCATGATTGCTTGAGTGCTCATGTTGACACCATCGCCGCTACGATCCTGGTTTTCGATGGTAACATCCCAGGACAGACAACCGCGATCGGCAAGCTTCGGAAAATACCAAGCTAGACATTCAGACCGACGATGGCCCTGCAATATTATGCCAGCATATCGGGCCACACCGCACCAGCGCTCGATCCAGTTTGGGTTTGGCATCAGTGATGAGAAATTGCAGCGTTCGGAGGCACCTGCAACGACGCCGATAAACACGAAGCGTCACGCGAATCCTGCCACGCCTAAGTAGTTTCCGAGCCTGTGATCCCTCGCCTGGTCAGCCAGATCATGGCGCTTACCGATGTTCGGGTACCACGTGGCCCACCGCCACTGGCAAAATGGTTCATGAACGCAAGCGAAGGGAACGCACCATGCTGAACGCCGTATCGTCGCTCAAGGGATTCGATATCCAGGCCAAAGATGGCAGCCTTGGAACGGTCAGCGACTTCCTATTCGACGACAGTACCTGGAAGGTGCGCTGGATGGTCGTCGACACCGGACGATGGCTGACCGGGCGCAAGGTCTTGGTGCATCCTTCGGCGGTGATCTCCGCCGAGTATGGGGCGAGGAAACTTAACGTCGCGCTGACGAAGGCACAGGTGCAGGACAGCCCTGACATCCTGCAGGACCGTCCGGTCTCGCAACAGATGCAGAACGACCTCTACGGCTACTATGGCTGGGATCCGCTCTGGGGCGGCGGGATGTATGGCGGGTCCATGTTTGGCGAAGAAATGGGCGCGATTGCATCGCCCCTGTCCTCGCCCGCCTACTTCGGCAACGCTGCCTTGCGTGAGGCCGAGCGTGGCGGGAGTGATCTCGATGAGGGCGACCCCCACCTTCGCAGCATCGCCGAAGTCACCGGGTACCACGTGCATGCCACCGACGGCGACATCGGGCACGTCCAAGATTTTCTCATCGACAATGTGAGTTGGGGCGTCCGCTACCTCATCGTCGATACCTCAAACTGGTGGGTCGGGCAGCATGTCCTGATTTCGCCCTATGCGGTGAAGAGCGTGAACTGGTCGGAGCGGCACGTACGGCTCGACCTTAACCGGGACAGGGTCAAATCCAGCCCGTCCTGGAACCCGTCAAACGTTATCGACGGCGAGTTCGAGCGGCGGCTGCACAACCACTACGGCTGGCCTGGATATGGCTGGTAGCGGGGCCGTTCGCTTTGAGCATCGGCAACATTAACCGAAGTTTGGCCGGCAGTAGCGCGGTAATGCATGTTTGCTCTGCAGAAGCTGGAGGCGCGATGCGTTCCTTTAAATCGATGCTGGTGCCGAGCTTAACGGTTCGATAATCACGATCATGTCGATGATCACGCGGCTTGGCACCGTCAACTTGGCTGCTGGCCGGCTTGCGACATGAGAAAGAGCCAGTGAGGCGGGC
>JANONC010000338.1:0-10084 GCA_031420655.1 Rhodospirillales bacterium
GCCTGAACTCCGCTCTCGGCTTGCTGCACGGTGTATCCGAGTTCTGTCAGCATATCGGCTGAAGTTTCTCGGACGTCACTGTCATCGTCCACTATCAGGATCATGCGCGATACCCGGGCTTGCGCCCCTTCCGACGTCATACGCCGTGGTAAACGTGTTCCGCAGTGCGCGCACCAGTTGGACGCAGAGTCACGCAGTAACAATGCAGTGATGGATTTAAATGCAGGTCTTTGGCGGAGGGGATGAGATTCGAACTCACGATAGGGGTTGACCCCCTATGGCGGTTTAGCAAACCGCTGCCTTCAGCCACTCGGCCACCCCTCCGCCGGGGTCGTAAGACAGTCGTGCATACACAGCGTTTGCAGACCTGTTCTATGCGGCACAGGTTCGCGCGTCTAGCCCAGACTGACGGTGAAACCGCGCTGCACCGCCGGGCGGGCCATCAATGTCGCGTACCAGCGCTCGACGTTGGGAAAGCCGGACAGGCTGACCCGGTGCTTCTCGTGCCGCCACGCCCAGGCCAGGATTGCGAAATCGGCCACCGTGAGCGGCCCGGCCACAAACTCCGTGAGTGCCAGCCGCCGGTCCAGAACGCCGTACAAGCGCAGCGTTTCTTTCTGGTACCGCTCTAGCCCATAGCGTTGATCTTCGGCGTTGGCAGTCAGGAAATGGTGCACCTGGCCCAGCATCGGGCCAAATCCGCCCATCTGCCACATGAGCCACTCCAGCATCGCCACCCGTGTGCGTGGGTCGGGCGGCGTGAACTGTCCCGTCTTTTCGGCCAGATACAGCAGGATCGCGCCGCTTTCGAACACGCTGATCGGCGACCCGCCGGGGCCGTCCGGATCTACGATGGCCGGAATTCGGTTGTTGGGGCTTATGGCCAGAAACGCCGGCTCATGCTGCTGGCCCTTCGTGATGTCGACCACGTACACCTTGTACGGCAGTCCCATCTCCTCCAACGCCACGCTGATCTTGCGTCCGTTCGGCGTGTTGTAGGTGTGCAACGCGATCATCGTTCGTCTCCGTACTCTCGCACGGACCCTAGCGGTGCGGCACTGAGCTTGCCTAGGATGGTGCTCACGCCGGAGAGAGCCGAATGAGTACCACCGTCCCGAGCTTGGCCATGCCAAAGACCAGCACACGCTGGGTGCAGATGTTGCTTGGCCTGCTGTGCATGATGGCGATCGCTAGCCCGCAATATGTGTGGACGCTCCTGGTCGGGCCACTCTCGGCGCAGTTCAGCACCACCCGGACCGTGATCCAGTGGACGTTCTTTCTGCTGATCGGCCTACAAACCTTTTTCAGCCCGTTCCAGGGCTACCTCATTGAGCGGTTCGGCCCCCGCTATCTAATCGCCGCCGGTGGCGCCCTGACGGGACTAAGCTGGGTGCTGGCCTCCTACGCCACATCCGTCATGGGCCTTTACCTGACCTACGGCGTGCTGGGCGGCTTGGGGACCGGCATCGTCTACATTGGCGTGGTGGGCCAGATGGTAGGCTGGTTTCCGGACCGGCGCGGGTTTGCGGCCGGGATCGCGGCGGCTGGATATGGCATGGGCGCGATCGCGACGACCTTCCCGTTTGCCGACAGCCTGGCGGTATCCGGTACGGGGCCGACGCTGTTCCAGTTCGGCCTGATCTTCGGCGTGGTCGGCGTGCTGGCGGCCCTCGGGTTGCGCGCGCCGCCGGCCGGGTACTCGGTTGCTATGCCGGGCACCGCGCCGGCGCCCGTGACCCGGGATGTGCCAACGGGGCAGATGCTGCAGAACCCCATTTTTTGGCTGATGCTGTTCATGATGTCCTGCATGTCGACATCCGGGCTAATGGTGACCGCGCAGATCGGGCCGTTTGCCGCCGACCAGGGCTACAGTAAAATCATGGTCTACGGCTTTGCTGCCATCCCGCTGGCACTGTGGATCGACCGGGTCTGCAACGGCCTGACCCGGCCATTCTTTGGCTGGGTATCGGACCAAATCGGGCGCGAATACACCATGGCGCTGGCGTTCGCGCTCGAGGGGTGCGCCATGCTGCTCTGGTTCAATACCCTGTCGAACCCAGTGCTGTTCGTGCTGCTATCGGGCCTGGTGTTCTTTGGCTGGGGTGAGATTTTCTCGCTGTTCCCCAGCACACTGACCGACACATTTGGGACCAAATACGCCACGAAAAACTATGGCTGCCTGTACATGGCTCAGGGCATCGGCGCGCTGTTTGGCGGGCCGCTGGCGTCGTGGCTGCATGACTCGGCCAACAGCTGGACGCCGGTGTTTGCGATGGCGATCGGGGCCGACTTCCTGACGGCGGCGCTGGCGTTGATCGTACTGCGGCCCATGCGGATGCGGTACATGGCCACGGCCTAATCAGCCTTGGCGAAAGGCGTCCGCAATCCGGCGGACGCGACCTGCCTCGTCGACCAGCATGACGTCGAACCGCACGCCGGCCACGCCCCAGCCGGGGTTGGCCGCCAGTGCCGCCTCACCGGCCGCCAACAGCCGCGCCTGCTGGCGGGGCGCCAGAGCAGCGGCCGCGCCGGCCAGGGTCGGTCGTGCCTTGACCTCCACAAACGCGAGCAGCCCGGCGCATCCGGCCACGATGTCGATCTCGCCGGCCCCGGTTTGCAGCCGCCGGGCCAGGATGATCCAGCCCTCGGCCTCCAGCGCCCGGCAGGCTGTCTCCTCGGCCACGACGCCCCGGCTTTGCGATGCTCGCCCCCGGACGTGACGGACGCTATGATCGGGCATGGCCATCACGCTCTCTTTGTACATCGCGCGGCAATTCTCGCTGGCGGTTCTGTCCATGCTGGCGGCTTTGGCCGGGCTTGTCGCGCTGTTCGATTTTATCGAGCTGCTGCGCCGCGCTGCCACGAAGCCCGAGGCGACCTTCGGCCTCGTGTTGCAGATCGCGTCGTTGCGGTTGCCATTCGTGACCATGCAAATCCTACCCTTCGCGGTGCTGCTGGGCGGGATCGTCGCATTCTGGCGGCTCACCCGGTCGTCGGAGCTGATCGTCGCCCGCGCGTCCGGCGTGTCGGCCTGGGGGTTTTTGGCGGCGCCGGTCGCGTGCGCGATACTCCTGGGGCTGATCGCAACTGGGCTCATCAGCCCCCTCTCCTCGGCCATGCTCAGCCGGGCGGAGGTGCTCGACAATACCTATCTGCGCACCAGCGGCGGGGCCACCGCGCTGGCGGGCGGGCAGTTGTGGCTGCGCCAGGCCGATCGCGACCTGGACCCACAGGGCGTGCTGATCCTGCATGGCCGCAGCGTCACGCTAAAGGATGACGCGCTGGTAGCGCAGGGTGTCAGCGTGTTCCGGCTCGATAGCCAGGATAAGCTGCTGGTGCGGATCGAAAGCAGCACCGCCACCCTCGGGCAGGGCCAATGGGAGTTGACGGAGGCCCGCACGATCAAGCCGGATAAGCTTCCCGACGCCGTTGGCACCATGACGTTGCCAACCACGCTGACCGTCGGCCGCGTGCAAGAGAGCTTTGCCAGCCCCGACACGCTGAGTGTGTGGACGCTGCCGGGCTTTATCGGCCTGCTGGAGCGCTCTGGCTTCTCTGCCATCCGGCACCGGCTGCACCTGCAGGAACTGCTGGCGCTGCCGTTACTGGCTGGTACCATGGCGTTAGTCGCGGCCGGGTTCAGCATGCGTGCGACCCGGCGGGGCGGCGTGGCGCAAATGATTGGCAGCGGCGTCGCAGCCGGGTTCGCGCTGTTTGTGGTGAGCAAGGTGACGGCTGAATTTGGCCAATCCGGGGCGCTGCCCGTTGAACTCGCCGCCTGGGCCCCGGCCGGGGCCGGGCTGATGCTGGCTGTGTCGCTGCTGCTGCATCTGGAAGACGGTTAGGGTCTAAAAGCCATCGGTCCCGGCGCCGCACACAATCGCACACACCACTTCGTCCGGACCCGGCACATAGCGGCCCGTCAGGACAGCCGCGACCGACGCCGCCCCGGCAAGTTCGGTGGCCAGCCCATGCTCCGCCCACAGCCAGCGCGCGGCGTCACGCATTTCGTTATCCGTCACCAGCACGATGTGGTCAACCAACGCCTGGATAATCCTAAAATTCAAAGCGTGCGTGCTGCGTGGCGCGAGCGTACCGGCTGCGGTGTGTATGCCGTCCAGCACCACCGGGCGGCCCGCGGCCAGGCTACTGTGGAGTGTAGCGGCCCCTGTTGGCTCCACGCCGACGAGTTTTGCACCAGGGCGTCGTCCGCGCGCCGCCAGGGCTACGCCCGACATCAGTCCGCCGCCGCCGATCGCGACCAAGATGGTTTCTGTCCCGGGCTGATCGTCGAAAATCTCCAGCGCCACCGTCCCCTGCCCGGCAATGACCAGGGGGTCAGCGAATGGGTGCAGCAGCGCCTGCCCGGATTGCGCCGCATGCGCCTCTGCCGCTGCATACGCATCGTCCCACACCTGTCCGTGCACGATGGTTGTGGCACCCCACGCGGCAAATCGCGCGCGTTTGGACGCGGGTACGCTGGCGGGTAGAAAGATCGTGGCTGGCACCCTGGCCACCGCCGCCGCAGCCGCGACCGCCAACCCGTGGTTACCGCCGGACGCAGTGACCACACCCCGCGCCAGCACCGACGGACTAAGCGCGGCCACGGCGTTGCTGGCACCCCGCGCCTTGAACGACCCGGTCACCTGCAGGTTTTCCAGCTTCAGCCATAACCGGCCGGCTGTGGCATGCGTTCGCACTGGCCCGGCATGCAGCATAGGCGTCCGCCGCACCCGGCCCGCGATCCGCGCCGCCGCGGCGGCTATATCCTGCGGCGTAACCGGGTACGGGACAAATGCGGCGGTGTCTAAGACGCTCATTCGCCAAACCAAGCATCCACTTCAGTCCGGGGCAAGCCGCATCACACCCATGCCGCACCGCCGGAGGTGAACCATTAGGGCTTTGCCTGCGTTGGGATGTTGTAAGCAGGAGAACAAGCCATGGCCGATTTGTCGAAAGTTAAGAAACATGCCCTCGTAATCGGGGCCGATGGCGTAAAGGTCGGGACCGTCGACCACGTGAAGGACGGGCGTATTAAGCTGACCAAGATGGACAGCAACGACGGCAAGCACCATTACATCGACGGCGGATTGTTGGCCGAGGTCGAAGACGGCACCGTGCGCCTTTCCGCCAATGCCGATGTGGCGGTTACGATGGAAACGACAGACGGGACGTAATGGCCGAAAACCCCTACACGATTCTGGGCGTCGCGAAGGACGCCACCGACAAGCAAATCCGTGCTGCGTTTCTTAAGATCGCCAAGACGAGCCATCCGGACCTGAACCCGGGCGATACGAAGGCGGAGGCCCGGTTCAAGGCCGCCGCCAACGCGCACGATCTGCTATCGGACGCGGACAAGCGCGCCCGCTTCGACCGTGGGGAGATCGACGGCACTGGCCAGGAACAGGCACCGCGTGGGGGGTACCGCCGGCATGCCGAAAGTCCGGCCGGCGCACGCTATGGCGGCGGCACATTCAGCGACGATGAGCTCAATGACATTCTGTCCGGCTTGTTCCGCAATGGGACCCGCTCCGGCACCACCGGGCCCATGCGAGGCCGCGACCACCGGTACACCCTGACGGTAAGCTTTGTGGAAGCAGCGCTCGGCGGCCCACAGCGCATGACCTTACCCGACGGCGGTACGATCGACCTGACCATTCCGCCGGGTACGGAAACGGGGCAGACCTTGCGGCTGCGTGGCAAAGGCAGTGCGGGTACGCCACCCGGCGACGCACTGATCGAGATCACAGTGGGTGCCCATCCGCAGTTCAAGCGTGAGGCGGCGGACATCCTGCTCGACTTGCCGGTGAACTTCCGGGACGCGATCCTGGGCGCTCGGGTACAGGTACCGACGCTGACGGGCCCGGTGATGATGGCGGTGCCCGCCGGCTCGGATAGCGGCACGCGGCTGCGTCTGCGGGGAAAGGGCATACCAGCCATTGGCACACAAGCCGCTGGTGACCTGTTCGCGACCATCCGCATCACCATCGGCACGCCGGATCAGACGTTGCGCGACTTCCTAGAGAACTGGACCCCACCCGGGAGTAGCCCGTGACAACGCCTCTCGATGCACTGACGGATCTTGGCCTGGACGTCGCCGAAGTCGAGCGCTGGATCGCACTCGATTGGGTACGGCCAGATGGCGCGCCAGGCCAATGGCAATTCACGGCGATCGACGTGGCCCGGTTGCGGCTTATTGTCGAACTACGGTCCGATTTGGGCGTCGACGAGACGAGCCTGCCGATGGTGCTCAACTTGCTCGACCAGCTATACGCCGCGCGACGGGCGCTCAAGCGCTAGAGAACTTTCCGACCAGGCTGCTGCGCCTGGGCGGAAGGTGTACTCGCCAAATCTCAAAACCTAGAACTCAAGCCGACCCAATTTGGTCGGATTTGGCTCTAGAATAGGCCCTCGATCTGTCCATCGGCGCCAAGCCGGATGCTGTTGGCGGCCGGCACCCGCGGCAGGCCGGGCATGGTCATGATATCGCCGCACACGGCCACCACGAACCCGGCCCCGGCCGACAGCCGCACCTCCCGCACCGGTAACACGTGGCCGGTGGGCGCACCCAGCAGCGTGGGATCCGCGCTAAAACTATATTGGGTCTTGGCGATGCAAACCGGGACGTGGCCAAACCCGGCTTCGGTAAACGCCGCCAGCTTTTTTATAACGCCCGGTGCAAACGCGACGTCGGCCGCCCGGTAGATTTCGCCCGCGATGGTGCGGATTTTATCCACCAGCGGCCGTGCCGGGTCATAGAGCGGCCGGTACGAGGAGGGCCCAGCGTCCACGTGGCGCAATACCGCGTGCGCAAGGTCGACCGCCCCCGCAGCGCCGTCCGCCCAGTGGTTGCACAGCACAACCTCGGTTCCCAGCGCAGCCATGCCGTCCTGCACGACCGCGAACTCTGCCGCGGTATCCGTCCCAAAACGGTTGAGCGCCACAACGACCGGCAAGCCGAACTTCTGTAAATTCTCGACGTGGCGTGCCAGGTTCACTAGGCCGCGCTGCACAGCCGCCGCATCTTCGGTCCCCAGCGCCGGCTTCGCCACGCCGCCATGCATCTTGAGCGCCCGCACCGTCGCCACCACGACGGCGCAGGACGGGGCCAGGCCGGCGGACGGACACTTGATGTCCAGGAATTTTTCGCCACCCAAATCTGCGCCGAACCCGGCCTCCGTCACGACCACATCGGCCAACTGCAGCCCGAGCCGCGTCGCCACGACCGAATTGCAGCCATGCGCGATGTTGGCGAACGGCCCGCCATGCACCAGCGCCGGAGAGCCGGCCAGCGTCTGCACCAGATTGGGCGCAAACGCATCGCGCAGCAGCGCCGCCATGGCACCGTCGGCTTGCAGTTCACGCGCAGTCACCGGCGGGCCGTCCCGCCGTGCGGCGACCTGGATACGGCCGAGCCGGTTCTGCAGGTCGTCCAGATCGGTCGCGAGGCAGAAGACGGCCATGACTTCGCTGGCGACGGTAATGTCGAACCCATCTTCCCGCGGGGCGCCGTTGCTCGGTCCACCCAGACCATTGACGATCGAGCGGAGCGCCCGGTCGTTCATGTCCAGCGCGCGCCGCCAGGTAATGCGCCGCGTATCGATGCCGAGCGCGTTACCCCAGTAGACGTGGTTGTCCACCAGCGCCGCCAGAAGGTTGTTTGCGGCCGTGATGGCGTGGAAGTCCCCCGTGAAATGCAGGTTGATATCGGTCATCGGTACGACCTGCGCAAAGCCGCCCCCGGTCGCCCCGCCCTTTACGCCAAAACACGGACCCAGCGACGGCTCACGCAGACAGATCATCGTGCGCCGGCCAACGTGGTTGAGCGCATCGCCTAGGCCAATGGTGGTGGTGGTTTTACCCTCACCCGCCGGCGTCGGGCTGATGCCGGTCACCAGCACCAGCTTGCCCGCAGGACCTGTCTGGCCGCGCACGAAGTCTAGGCCGATCTTGGCTTTGTATTTGCCGTGGGGCTCCAACGCCTCCTCCGGAATGCCGGCCCGGGCTGCGATGGCCCCGATCGGCTGCAAGGTGGCGGCACGGGCGATGTCGAGATCTGATTGCATTAGGCGGCTTTCTGAGAGGCGTGGCGAAGGTCGTCCAGGGCCGCGCCCATGGCATTAGCGGCACCGGCCATCTGCATGGGGGTCACGGCGCCGATGCAGCCCACACGAAAATGCGGCGTGCCCGTCCTGGCAAAATTACTGATCAGGACGCCGCGGGCCTTGAGCGCATCCACAAACCCTTGCAAATCCCACCATGGCTCGGCCGGGACACCGATATTGAGCACGATCGGACCCTGCACCGCGTCCGGTAGCAGCGGCAGCAGGCCATGGGGGAGTAGCCCGGCCCGCAGCGCGTCGCGGTTGGCAGTGTAGCGGGCCAGCCGTCCGGGCGCGCCCTCGTCGTCATGTAAGTCGAGCGCCACGTCCAGCGCCGCAATGGCCTGCGCCGCCGGGGTAAAGCGATGGCTGCCGGGGCCGGCGCGCAGCGTGTGGGTATAAAGATCCGTCAAGTCCAGCGACCAGCTGCCGGCGCGGCCTGCGCCCTCCAGCAGCCGGTCGATGCGGGCCACACTGACCGACAGGCCGGGTAGGCCCTCGAAACACTTATTGGCCGTCACGGTCACGCAATCGACCATTGGCAATGTGCCCAGATCGAACGGCAGCGCGCCCATAGCGGACACAGCGTCCACCAGCACGCGCCGCCCGAGCGCGCCCGCCGCCCGGGCCAGGGCTGGCGCGTCGTGAATGATGCCGGACGATGTTTCGCTATACACAATTGCCAGGTGCGTCAGCGTGGGGTCGGCGGCCAGCGCGTGGGTGACCAGGTCTGGATCGACCGGCAGGTTGTCTGGAACTGCGGCCAGCACGGCCCGGCGGCCGGCCTCATTAGCCAGGCGCGCCATACGCTGCGCATATTCGCCGGTGTCGGGTACCAGAATGCCACCATCGCCCGGCACGAGCGTGCGCAGCGCAGCCTCGATCGCGAAATGACCGCTGCCAGGGAGCAAGAGCGCCACATGCTCGCCAGGTTGCCCGCCGGCCTTCAGCAGCATGCGGTCACGCACGCGTACGACCAGGTCGCGGTATGTCAGGTCCCACGGCGCGTAATCCAGCGCCGCCGCGGCACGGACGCGCGGATCGGTCATGACGGGGCCGGGGATGAGCAGAAGCATAAGATCACTCGGAACAGGAGGTTCGGCTAAGGCGTCGCGCGGAACGGCGGCGAAATCAAGCCGCCAGTCGCGCCGGAGATGGAAGCTTGCTATGCAGGGGACCGATCGGAGCTGTGTGCATGACCTCACCATTGCCATTTCCGGACTGGGTGCCGCCCTGGGTTCACCTCGTGGCGCTTGTTGCGATAGCCGGACTGACGCTGCTGTTCGTGCTGATGCCATTCTCCGTATTCGGACTGAAAACACGCCTTGAGATGATCGAGGCGCGCCTTGACGATATTCAGGCCGAGCTACGCTACATAGGCCAAAGCGGCAACGCGGGCCCCAGTATGAGTGGGCCGGCGGCGTACAAGGAGCTGCCGGAAGATGCTGGGCGGGTCGACGCCCTGCGGGCTGAGCTGAGTGGCACGAAACCCCCGAAAACCTTGCCTGGGCAACTGGTCCGCGCCGAACCGCGGCTGTCCCGCGACTGGCTTACGGCGCCGGCTGTGTCACGCGAACGCCTGAACACCAGCCGGACCGGGCTGCCATGATGCGAGTGACTCTGCTGCAGATGAACCCGGGCGCGGACAAGGAGGCGAATATCGCCCAAGCCAGCCGCTTGCTGGACGATGCCCAAGCCGACCAGCCCGGCCTCGTGTCGCTGCCCGAAATGTGGACCTGTCTGGGTGGTGACTTGGCCACCAAGCGGGACGCCGCTGAAACCCTGCCCGCACCTGGCGACACCGGCGGCCCGGCCTACGAATTCCTGCGCGGCGTCGCCTGCAGCCGTCAGATGCACGTGCATGGCGGGTCGATGGCCGAGCGCGGGGCAGGCCCGCACGAAGGCGTGCTGTTCAACACGACCGTCCTGTTCGGGCCCGACGGGACCGAGCTTGCCCGGTACCGCAAGATCCACCTGTTCGA
>JANONC010000339.1:0-5251 GCA_031420655.1 Rhodospirillales bacterium
GCCTGCACCACGACGATCCCGCCCTTGTCGAGAGCCTGCATGGTGGTGTGCTCCAACTCCCGAAGTTCGATCAGGAGCAGCTCGAGCCCCTTGCGGCCAAGGACGCAACGGTCATCCACGTCCTCGCCGAACTGCACCGTCAACTCTACCAGGACCTGCCGGATGCCCCTCTGGGACATACGCTTGCCGATGTGTCGTGTTTTGGACATGAACCTCTCCAACCCTGCTGAGAGGCAAGATGGATGTCCGTAATAAAATAGTCAATAGATGCCTTATGAAGAAAGCTATAATTCTTTCATGATAAACTGCCATTCCATCTACATACCTTTGATCACTGGCCATGTAGCTCTGAATTCAAATAAGAATCAGTAAGTTAGCATCGGATTCATACAATGCTGCCGCTACCTCCCGACTGCACTCCCCCAGCATGGCCTCGACGTCTCGTCCAGCGTAACGCAACCATTAGCTGTAGCGCTGATTGTCGCTGACCACGTGGTCCAGATTGTCGCGCGACAGAAGCGCGAGCCTACATGGCCAGCAACGAGGCGGGCTACTGGGTGTGGCGGGATGGCGGGACGGCGCGGTCGCGCTTCGTGCGCCAGGCTGCAGCGTGGCAGCGCCTGCTGTGGCGGGTGCTGCCACCAGCCCTGCCGCGCGACCGCGAGCTGGCCAGCCACCGCGGGCAGGGGACCGGGCAGGGCAGCGCTAGATAGCGACGGCTGCAACCGGTGCCCTTGGCCCGCCCGCACAGGCTGTGGAGCGGCGTTCCCGCTATGAACCCCCGTTCGACGACTGGCTACTATCTTCCCAGCCAAGGAAGTTGGCGGCGGCGCAGCCAGCGGCCATGCCGAAGGCGGCACCGGCGGCCCCAATTGGGGCCGGAAGGCCCATCCGCGTAAAACTGCACGGTAGCGTATTGCACGCAATGTTATGGGTGGTGTTGGCAAAGCCCGTCATGGTTTCAGGCCATGGTTGGTTGAGGCGCTGCGGCACGTTGGCGGGGTGACTGGAAGTAGCTGCCGTTTGGGATGACGTGGGCGTGCATGAGGGGTGAGACGCGGGCGAGGTCGTCATCGTTGACATCGTGGCCGGCGGTGCGGAGCTGGGCGACGATGCGGGCGATGTGAACGGTATTCCAGACCAGGACCGCGTTGGACAGCAGGCTGAGGCAGCTGGCCTTGTTCATCACCTCCTCGTAGTCGCCCGATCGGAAGCTGCCCCAGTTGGCGAAGAACAGCGACTTGGCGAGGATGTGGCGGAACTCGCCGCGGTTGAGCTGCAGCTGGATGGCGTCGCGCAGCGGCGCTTCCTGGATGTAGCGCAGGATGTGGATGGTCTTCATCAGGCGGCCGAGCTGGGTGAGGGCGCCGGCGAGGCGGTCGGACGCGTTGGCGTTGGCCATGCGCTGCATGACGACGTGGGCCGGGGTGAGGCGGTCTTTCAGCGAGGCGGCAAGCCGGACCAGTTGGTCCCATTGCTCGAGGATGAGATCCATGTTGATGCGGCCGCGCAGCAAGGGCTGCAGGGCGCCGTAGTCGGTGTCGCGGTTGATGCGGCTGAGCACCTGGTCGGGCAGGTCTTTCAGCCGCGGCATGAAGACGATGCCGAGCAACGGACAAAGCCCGAACAGGTGCTCGGTGAAGCCGTGCGTGTCAGATGTGTGTTCGCGGATGTCGAGCGCGGTGTCGTTGTCGAGGATGCCGCTGAGCACGTAGCCGGCCTCGCGCGGGGCGCACGAGATGGCCTGGGTGGCGTAGACGCTGTGCTGGTCGGAGGTGTGCGTGTAGAGCTGAAGCGCCCGGTCGTAGTAGCCGAAGTAGCGCGGGTAGGGGCTGCCGAGCAGGCTGTCGCGCTCGACGGCGAAGCGTTGGCCGTCGGAGGAGGAGCGGTCGCCGCTTCCCCATAGGCGGCTGAACGGCAGGCTGTGGTGGTGGTCGACCATGATCGTGTTCGCCGCCTTGATGGTGGCCGGCCGCAAAAACCAGCGGCTGGTATCCTGCAAAGCATCGGCTGTCAGCGTGTCGACACTCTGGCTCATGGCGGCGAGGCCGAGATTGGTGCCGTGGGCGATGAGGGTGGCGAGTAGGGACCGGTGCGGGTCGGCGCTGCGCGGCTGATAGCCGCCGAGCGGCTGGAAGGCGCGGGTGAAGCCGCACCACTCGTCGACGTCCTGTAAGAGATCCTCAATGCGTACGCGCCCGAAACTGGCGCCGACCGTGGCACGCAGCTCGCGCAGCGTGCGGGAGACCGGCATGGCGTCGCGCTGCTTGAGCGTCAGCCGGCCATGGCGGACGGCGGCGAAGCGGTTGCTGGCCAGGCCTCGTTGGGCTGCCCGCGCGGCGCGGTCAAACTCGGCGGCGAGACGGTCGAGGAATGCCTGGCCGTCCGTCGGCAGGTCGAGGCGCCCATAGGCCTGTTCGCGTGTCTCCTGCCAGCTCCGGTCGTCATAGACCAGGTTCCAGAACGAAACGTGGTCGCGGCTTTGCGCCAGGAACAGCCCGCCGGCGCGCAGCGCGTCGCGGACGGCAAAGGCAAGCGAGATCTCCCAGATGGCGCGGTCGAGCTTGTCGGGTGCCTTGCCGCCCGCCTTGTCCGCTGTGACCAGGTGGGGGCGCCACTCCGCGGCCACGAAGCCGTGCGGGTCGTTGGTGGTGAGTGGGCCGCGTGTACCGGCGTCGAGCGCGCGCAGAATTTCGACCGCCTGTAGCAGGGTCTCGCTGCCGCTGGCGGCTTCGAACGGCAACCCGAAGAAGGCCGGCAGGTATTGGCGCAGCGTACCGTAGCGGGCGAGCATGGCATCGAGGTGGCCGCGTGATTCCAGCCGCTCATAGGCCCGACAGGCGATGGCTGCCTCGATCAAGGCGGGCGGGTTTTGCCCGTCTCGGAACGCTTCGACGGTCTGCGCGCCATCGGCCGCGACCAGAGCGTCAACGGCGCCGAGCACGCGGTGCAAGCCGTCGCGCGCCCGGCGGCGGAGGATCTTGCGCTGCTTCTCGACCGAGTTGCGCGCCCGCCGGTTCGTGCCGGTCAGGAACAGGTCGTTCATCTCGATGATCTGGTCGAGCAGCGTCTTGCGGGCCTCGACCAGATAGCAGGCGACCAGGGCATCGCGTTTCGGCTTGGCAAAGCGCCGGAGGTCGCCCGCGTCGTAGCGGCGGCCGAGTTGGCCAAGCTGGCGCACGACCCGGGGATTGAGGTCATCGAGGCCGGCGCCAGCCTGGACCAGTTGCTCGATCAGCCGCAGGCGTACGATGTCGCCCTTGATGACGGCGGCGCTGGCCGATTTGGGGAAGTCCTTGAGCCGGAATAGGCTGGACCGCGTATCGCCGTCCGGCACCTCGACCAGCAGGTCGATCGCCTCGCGCAGAGAAGGCGGCAGCCGGAGCGAGACCGTCTCGTAGAGCTGGGACGTGGCGTGCGTCACTTCGGCCGTGACCAGCCGGTCCAGCGTGCTGATGGCTGGCAGCATGACGTGCCAGCCGCGCAGCTTATTCTCGGCACGGACCAGGAGCTCGGCGGCGGAGCGACCCTCGATGGCGCCCTGGCGCAACCAATGCCGCAGGTCCGCGGACAGCCCGCTGTCGAAGGGGCGCAGGCCAAGGTGGCGGCGGATGCGCAAGGCTTGCGCCCGTTCCGTTTGCGACCGGCCCGGCCGGTCGAGGAACAGCACCGGCGACAGGCCGAGCTGGCGCGACAAATGGTTGACGATCTTCACCGGGGCCTGGCGGTAGTCGTCGAGGAAGCGGCCGTGCGCACGCAGCCAGCAAAGCTGGACGGCAAAGCGGCGGCGATGATCGTCACCCCGGCACTCGGCGGCCACGGCCAGGTCTGCGGACGTCAGGCTCCAGCGGCGCGCAAGCTCGTCCTCGTCCGGGTCGGCGGGGGCTGGCCGGCGCCGGGCCGGCGTTTCGGCGTCCGGGAGATCATCCGTCGACATTGAGGTGCGAGCGCTCCAGGTCGGCCGCGAGGTCGTCGCGCGAAGGTCGCGTGTAGATGGCCGTCGTGTCGAGCGAATCATGGCCGAGCAGGCTGGCCAGTTCGACCAGCTTTCCTGGGTTGTCGCGCAGGTAGCCCAGCGCAAAGGTGTGGCGCAGCGTGTGCGCCGAAACCGCCACCCGCTTCAGGCGGGCGCGGCGCGCCAGGCTGGTCATGACGGCCTGGATGGTCCGCACCGGCATCGCAGTGTCCCGACTGCTGAACACCGGCGCATCTTTGGTGAGCACGGGGGTACGGTCGAGATGCTGTTTCAGCGCGCGACGGGCTGTCGCGTTCAACGGCACCTCGCGCGCCTTGAGGCCTTTGCCGTGGCGGACGCGCACGCTGCCCGAGCGGTCGTTCATGGTGATGTCCGACGCTTGCAGGGCCGCGACCTCGCCGACCCGCAGCCCGGCCTGCAGCATGAGTTGCACCAGGGCATAGTTGCGGGCGGCCAAGCCGTGCGACGAAGCACCAGCGGCACGCAGCAGGGCATGGACTTCGCCATCGGTCAGGGCGACCGGCTGGTGGCCGCGCGCCGTGCGCATGGGCCGGACATCGCGCGCCACGTCGATGGACAAGGCTCCTGTTTTACGCGCCCATCGGCATAGCCGGCGCAGGGCATCCAGCCGGCGGTTGACCGTGGCAGGCCGGCGCCCGGCGGCGACCATATGCTGGCGGTAGGCGATCAGTTCGAAGTCGGCGAGGTCCCCGATGGCGAAGCCGGCATCCTGGACCTTGTGATGCCAGGCCAGGAAATGGCGGAGATCGTAGCGATACCCGCGCAGGGTGGCCGGTGACAGGTCGTCGCGCGCCAGGCTGGCCAGGAAGGGAACCATCCAGTCCGGCTCGACGACGGCGTCCGCACCCGCTGCTTGTATTGCACGCAAAGTCACCCCCCGCGTTAGCCCTGCTGTTTATTGCGTGCAATACGCCATGCCAGGCAGCATCATACCATCCAATGCTGATTGCACGCCATCATTGCACGCAATGAACTCCAACTTCATATCGAAATCAGACCCGATATAGGCTCCCGCAGCCAAAATCGAACGGATCTCGTCCGTGTTCACGTTTCTTACCGTGCGCTTTTACGCGGATGGGCCTTCCGCCCCTTCTTCTCTTCGTTGAAAACCGAACGGACAGCCCGCAAGGTGTATCGCACACGGAACCAGGCCCGGGCTGACGTGTTCGACTACATCGAGAGGTTCTACAACCCGCGTCGACGCCACTCGACCAACGGGTATCTCAGCCCTATGGAATTCGAGCGGATCAAAGC
>JANONC010000340.1:0-4485 GCA_031420655.1 Rhodospirillales bacterium
CGCCGCGTCCGGGTGGATCGCCGCAGGGATGATGTGGCGTGAGCCGCCGGCGGCATATTTCGCGTCGTAATCATAAAACGCGGCGGTGGAGGCAATCTCCGTCACCGCCAGCGCCCGGTCGTGCAGGACGGCGACGGTCAGTTCGCGGCCAGGAATGTATTCCTCAACCATTGCAGTGGTGCCAAAGCGCCAGTCCCGCGCGATCCCAGCCCGGCGGTTGTCGCCAGCACGCAATATCTCGACGCCGACCGACGAGCCTTCGTTGAGCGGCTTCACGACGTAGGGCAGCGGCATCGGGTCCGCGTACTCCAGCGCCGCCATATTAATGACCGCGCCGGGTGCCACGGGCAGGCCGGCTGCGGCAAACACTGACTTCGCCGCCACTTTGTCCATCGCCAGCGCCGAGGCGCGGACGCCAGAATGGGTGTAGCGGAGGCCAAGCCAGTCCAGCACGCCTTGGATGCAACCGTCCTCACCAAAACGGCCATGCAGGGCGTTGAACACCACGTCTGGCGCGGGCGTGAGCGCGGTCAAGATGGCACCGAGGTCGTCGCCGGCCAGCACGGGCACCACGTCGAACCCCGCCGCGCGGAGCCCGTTTATCACCTGCGCACCGCTGACCAGGCTCACCGCCCGTTCGGCCGACATCCCGCCATAAACGACCGCGACCTTCATGCGCTGACCGGTCCCGAAATAGCCTTGGGGATGCCGAGGCGCTTGATCTCCCATTCGAGCGTCACACCCGTCGCGGCATGCACCCGGCGGCGCAGCTCCTCGCCCAGGCCCTCCAGGTCGGCGGCTGTGGCACCGCCCACGTTCAGCATGAAGTTGCAGTGCTTCTCACTGACCTGTGCGCCGCCCCGCACAAGGCCGCGGCCGCCCACGGCGTCGATCAGCTCCCACGCCTTCGCCCCGCCATCCGGGTTACGAAATGTGCTGCCGCCGGTGCGGGCGCGGGTGGGCTGCGTCGCCTCACGGCTTGTGCGGATCGCGGCCATGGCGGCGGCGATCGTGGCCGGGTCGCCCGGGTAGGCGCGGAACCGGGCGCGGGTCACGATGGTGCCGGGCGGCAGGCTGGCGTGGCGATAGGCCAGTGCCAAAGCGCTGGCCGGCAAACGGCTGAGCTGGCCGGAGCGTGTCACCACCTCCGCCCAATCCAGGCAGGACGCGACGTCACCACCGTACGCGCCCGCGTTCATCGCGACCGCGCCGCCGATGGTGCCGGGAATGCCCGACAGGAACTCCAGCCCCGCCAGGCCGGCGGCGGCCGCGTGCTCGGCGACCGTTGCGTCCAGCGCGGCCGCGCCTGCGACAACGCCACCGGTTTCCACCCGGATTTCGCCAAAGCCACGGCCCAGCCGCAGCACCACGCCGTGCACGCCGCCGTCGCGGATGATGACGTTGCTGGCGGCTCCCAGCACCATGACCGGCACGTCATGCGGTAGCGCGGTCAGGAAGGCGGCCAGGTCGGTTGCGCTGCTGGGGCGGACCAGCGCCTCGGCCGTGCCACCCACGCGAAACCAGGTGCCTGGCGCCAACGGTGCATCCGCCAGCACCCGCCCGTTCAGGGGCGGCAAACGGTCGGTCAGCACCATGGCGCGCAGGGCCGGCGTCATCCAGCCCGCCGCGTGGTTTGCAGCGCCAGCAACTCACCGGGCAAAGCGGCGGCCCAATGCGTGATGGTGCCGGCGCCGAGGCAGATGACAAAGTCGCCGGGCTTGGCGATGGCGTGCACCATCTCGGCCAGATGCGAGGGCTCTGGCAATGGCACGACGGAGCGATGGCCGCGGGCACGCAGCCCGTCGACCAGCGCGTCGCGGTCCGCACCTGGGATGGGCACCTCGCCCGCCGCATAAACGTCCGCCACGATCACGGTGCCGGCGTCGTTCATACAGGTGCAGAACTCGGGAAACAGCGATTGCAGGCGCGAATAGCGGTGCGGCTGCACGACGGCCACCACGTCGCGCGCGCCGGCCTGGCGGGCGGCTTTCAGCACGGCCGCGATCTCGACCGGATGGTGCCCGTAATCGTCGATGATGGTGATGCCGCCCGCCTCGCCGGTCTTGGTGAAGCGGCGCTTGACGCCCTTGAACGACGCCAGCGCGCTACGGATGCTGCTGTCGCTCACGTCCATCTCGGTCGCGACCGCGATGGCGGCCAGCGCGTTTTGCACGTTGTGGTGGCCCAGCATGGGCAGGCGATACGGGCCCAGGCGACGGTTGCGGCCGCGGAACCGGTCGGTCACCACCACCTCGAACGTGGCGCCTAGCCGGTCCATCACCACCCGGTCCGCCCGCACATCCGCCTGCGGGCTGAAGCCGTAGGTGATGATGCGGTGGTCCGACAGGCGGGGGATCATCTGCTGCACGCCGGGGTGGTCGATGCACAGGACGGCAAAGCCATAGAACGGCACGTTGGCGACGAATTGGTCGTAGCCCGCGACCATGGCTTCGGCGCTGCCCCAATGGTCCAGGTGCTCCGGGTCCATGTTGGTGACGATAGCGATGGTGGCGGGCAGGCGGAGGAAACTGCCGTCGCTTTCATCGGCTTCGACCACCATCCACTCGCCTTCGCCCAGGCGCGTGTTGCTGCCATAGGCGTTGATAATGCCGCCGTTGATGACGGTGGGGTCCATGCCGGCGCCTTCCAGCACGCAGGCGACCAGGCTCGTGGTTGTGGTCTTGCCATGCGTGCCGCCCACCGCGATGGCCCAGCGCAGCCGCATGAGCTCGGCCAGCATCTCGGCCCGGCGGACCACGGGGATCATGCGGGCGCGGGCGGCGACGACCTCCGGATTGTCGCGCTTGACGGCCGTGCTGGTGACCACGACCTGCGCATTGGCGACGTTGGCGGCGTCGTGCCCGACCGTCACCGCAATGCCCGCTTCCCGCAGGCGGCGGACGTTAGCGCTGTCGGCGATATCGCTGCCCTGCACGGCATAGCCTAGCGTGTGCAGCACTTCGGCAATGCCGGACATGCCGATGCCGCCGATACCGACGAAGTGGATCGTCCCGATCCCGAGCGGGAGGGCCCTCATGCGTGGCCGGCCATGGCGGTTTCCATATGCTGTTCGATGTGGTCTGCCAGCCGCTGCGTCGCGTCCGGCCGGGCGTGCATCGCGAGGGCGGCGGCGCTGGCGACCAGGTGGGCGGGGTCTAGCGCGGTGCAAAGGGCGTCGGCCAACCGTTGCGGCGTATGCTCCCAGGCCGACTGCGCCAGCACCGTAGCACCGCAGGCGCGCGCGTTGGCCAGCTGATGGCCGTCGATGGCGCCGGGTAGCGGCACCAGGATGGCGGGGCGGCCGATGGCGCAGAGTTCGGCCACCGTGCTGGCCCCCGCGCGGGCGAGTACCAGATGCGCCGCCGCCAGCAGCCCGGCCATGTTAGCAAAAAACGGGGCCAGCGTGGCGCGCACGCCCAGCGCGTCATAGGCGTCACGAACCCGGTCCATGTCCTCGGCCCGGCATTGCTGGGTGATGTGCAGCCGGTTGCGCAGCGGGGCCGGTAGCAGGGCGATGGCATCCGGCACGCTGGCAAACACGCGCGCCCCCTGACTGCCGCCGGTAATCAGCAACTCGACGGTCTCGTCCGGCGGTGCGTACGGCGTGGCAGCGGCCAGAATAGCCGGGCGCACCGGGTTGCCCACGACGGCGTACGGCCGGCCGGCCGGGCATCGGGTGTTGTCCATGCCGAGCAACAGCTGGTCTGCAAACCGGCTGAGCACCCGGTTGGCCCGGCCCAGCACGAAGTTCTGTTCGTGCAGCAGCACGGCCGGACGGTGCCGCAGGGTCTGCGCCGCCAGCACGGGAGCCACGCAGGGATAGCCGCCGAAGCCCACGACCACCGCAGGGCGCAGGCGGGCCAGATGCGCGCGCGCCGCCAGTGTGCCGCGGGCAAGCGCCAGCGCCGCGCTAACCGCCTTCGCCCCACGCCCGGCTAGACCGGCGCCGCGCAAGACGATCACCTCACGCCCCTGGAACACCGGGCTGGCGCCGGCACCGCTGCGCGCGTCCGTCATCAGCCCCACGCGGTGGTTGCGGGCGATCAGCTCGGCCGCCAGCGCTTCAGCCGGGAAGAAGTGCCCGCCCGTGCCACCGGCCGCGATCAGGACAAGCGGCGTCACGGCCCTCACCGTTCCCATCCCGGTTCCGTGCGCGACCGCCGCCGGGTTAGCGCCAGGAGCATGCCCATGCCCAACGCCACGGCGATGACCGAGCTGCCGCCATACGACACGAAGGGCAGCGTCATGCCCTTGGTCGGGATCAGGTGCAGCGACGACGCCATGTTGACGAACGCCTGCAGCCCGAAGCTGGCGACCAAGCCGGAGGAGGCGAGCACAATAAATAAATCGCCCTCCGCCAACTGCCGCAGCAGGCCGCGCAGCACCACGAAGCCGAACAGGCCCATCACGACCAGGCCCATGACCAGCCCGAACTCCTCGCCTAGTACGGCGAACACGAAATCAGCATGGGCGTCGGGCAGCACG
>JANONC010000341.1:0-31491 GCA_031420655.1 Rhodospirillales bacterium
CAGGATGTCGGATGCCGTCAGGTCATTGATGCAGGTGTAGCCAAAGACCGCCGCTTCGGCATCTGCCGCACTGGCATTGCGGCAGGTGGCACCAATGACGATGCCCAGCTCGCCTTCGTACACCACCTTGCCCTCGTACCCGGCCGGGCGATGCAGCGTGTCGCCGGGCCCGGCGTAGCAGGAAGCAGCCTTGATAAAGAACAGCGGCTCGGGCGGAATGGCCTGGCCCAGCTTGGCGGCCAGGCCGTGGAAGTTGTTCCACAGCGCGATCAGCTTGGACGGCTGACACGGGGCCAGCAGGCGCACGGCGGACACGGCCACCGTTTCACCCGTTGGTGTGGACCCGGCAAACATGTCGCCGCGGTGCACCGCGATCGTGCTGCCGTCGAGCGTGCCAAAGGCGGTGACACCCGCACGGTCGAACCGAACCCAATGTGCCATATTAATGTGCCCCTGCGGTCGCAGCGCGCTGCTGGACCAGCGCCAGCACGATATCGAGCGTAGGGGTCGGGATATTCACCAGCCGGCCCAGTTCCTGCACGACCGTTACCAACGGGTCGATTTCCATGGCGCGGCCCCGCTCCAAATCCTGCAGCATCGACGTTTTGTGCGCACCCACTGCGCCAGCACCATTGATGCGCCGCTCCACGTCCACGCGGAATTTCACGCCCAGCCGCTCTGCAATCGCCTGCCCTTCCAGCATCATCGCCTTCGCTACCGCGCGTGTGCCCGGTGTTTCGGTGATCACATCCAGCGTCGCGTGGGTGAGCGCGCTGATGGGATTGAAGCTGAGGTTGCCCCATAATTTAAGCCACATCTCATCCCGGATATTTGGCATAACCGGAGCACGCAGGCCGGCGGTACCCATGATGTCGCTGAACTTCTGCGCGCGCTCGCTGATCTCGCCCCCCGGCTCCCCGATCGGGAACTTGTCGCCGTACATGTGCTGAATAACGCCAGGCTCGACCATCTCAGTCGCAGGGTAGACGATGCAGCCGATGGCGCGCTGCGGGCCGAGCCGCTTCCATTGCTGGCCGCCGGGGTCGATGGCTTCCAAGGTCGTACCCTCGAACTCGTTGCCGCCGCGGTAGAAATACCAGTACGGGATGCCGTTCACGGCCGTGACGATAGCGGTGTCCGGCCCGAGCAGCGGCTGCATCGCCTCCACCACGCCCGGAATTTGGTGGGCCTTGAGCGAGATGAACACGTAGTCCTGCGGGCCGAGTTCCGCCGGGTCCTGCGTGGCGACGACCTTCGCGACTTTCTCCTCCCCGCCAATGCGCAGCTTGAGGCCGTTCTCCCGCATGGCAGCCAAATGCGGGCCGCGGGCGATGAGGCTCACATCGGCGCCGGCCAGCGCCAATTGCGCGCCAACGTAGCCGCCAATCGCGCCAGCACCGTAGATACAGACTTTCATCGATCGTTCCTTATTGGGTGGGATCTAGCAGAATCTTGCCCGTGTGCCCGGCGTCTTGCATCAGCTGGTGCGCGCGCGCGGCCTGGGCCAGCGGCAGCACCTCGTTCGTCACCGTCCGGATACGCCCGGCCTCGATAAGCGGCCAGACCTGCGCGCGCAGTTGGGCGACGGCCTGCGCTTTGAACGCCGCCGGGCGGGTGCGGAGCGTGGAACCGGTGTAGGTAATGCGCTTCAGCATGACCGGCATGAGGTTGATTTCGACCTTGGACCCAAGTGCGAACGCCAACTGCACGATACGCGCACCCGGTGACGCAGCCTTGATGTTGCGCTCGATATAGTCGCCGCCCACGATATCCAGGATCATGTCGGCCCCGCCCGCATCGCGCACAACCTGCACGAAGTCTTCGGCGGCATAGTCGATCACCCGGTCTGCACCCAGTTCCGTACAGACGGCGCAGCGGGCGGCCGGGCTGTCGGTGGCGAATACCCGGACGCCGTGGGCATGGGCGAGTTGGATAGCCGCGGTGCCGATACCGCCCGCGCCACCATGCACCAGCAGCGTTTGCCCGGCGTGAAGTCCGCCTTCCATAAACAAGTTGCTCCATACGGTGATGAAGCTTTCCGGCAGACCGGCCGCGTCCTGTACGCTGACGCCCGCCGGGACGGGTAGGCAGTGCTGCGCGTCGGCCACGCAGTACTGGGCGTAGCCGCCACCGTCCGTGAGCGCACAAACCTGCTCGCCCACAGCCCACGCCGTCACACCGGCACCCACGGCGGTAATAGTACCCGCAACTTCAAGTCCCAGCAGGTCCGACGCGCCCGGCGGAGCGGGGTACAAACCCTTGCGTTGCATGATATCCGGCCCGTTCACCCCGGCGGCCGCAACCTGGATTAGCACCTGGTGTGGCGCAGGCACCGGCGTAAGGCGCTGGCCGGGCACCAGCACCTCCGGCCCGCCCGGGCCCGTCATTTCAACGATTTTCACCGCGACTCCCTCCGCCGCTTAGGGGTGGGGGCCTGTCTGCGCAGGCAGCGCCGAACCCACGAAATCCCTCCCCCAGCGGAGCGGGGCGTTTAGCCACGCAGCGCACCGACCATCGTCGAACCCAGCGCAGCCGGGCTTTCGGCCACATGAATACCGGCCTGACGCATCGCCTCGAACTTCGCCGCCGCCGTGTCCTTTCCGCCGCTGATGACGGCGCCCGCATGCCCCATGCGCCGGCCCGGCGGTGCCGTGGCGCCAGCGATAAAGCCCACCACCGGCTTCTTGCTGCCGGCGCGGGCGATAAACTCCGCCGCGTCGATCTCACTCTGGCCGCCGATCTCACCGATCATGATGATGCTCTCGGTCTGCGGGTCGGCCAGGAACATCTCTAATATTTCAATGAAGTCCGTGCCCTTTACCGGGTCACCGCCGATGCCGACGCAGGTGCTTTGGCCGAGGCCCGCCGCCGTCGTCTGGCTGACCGCCTCATACGTCAGCGTCCCGCTGCGGCTCACGATCCCCACCGAGCCGCGGCGGTGGATGTGGCCCGGCATGATGCCGATCTTGCACGCATCGGGCGTGATGACGCCGGGGCAGTTGGGGCCGATCAGGCGCGACCGGCTGCCGTCCAGCGCGCGCTTCACCCGCACCATGTCCAGCACGGGAATACCCTCGGTAATGCACACGATCAGCTCCAGCCCGGCGTCGATCGCCTCCAGGATGGCATCGGCAGCAAAGGGCGGCGGCACGTAGATGGCTGTCGCATTGGCGTGGGTCGCCTCCATTGCCTGCATCACCGTGTCGAACACCGGCAGGTCCAAATGCAGCGTGCCGCCCTTACCGGGCGTCACGCCGCCCATCACCTTTGTGCCATAGGCGATCGCCTGCTCCGAATGGAACGTCCCTTGCGCGCCAGTAAAGCCCTGCGTGATGACGCGCGTGTTGGCGTCCACAAGAATGGCCATTTATGCAGCCTCCTTCACGGCGCGCACGATCTTTTCGGCCGCGTCCGCCAGATTGTCGGCACTCACGATCGGCAGGCCGGATTGCGCCAGGATTTCCTTGCCGAGGTCGACATTCGTCCCCTCCAGCCGCACCACCAGGGGCACGTTCAGGCTCACCTCCCGCGCGGCCGCCACCACCCCTTCGGCGATCACGTCGCAGCGCATGATGCCGCCGAAGATATTGACCAAAATGCCCTCGACCTGCGGGTCGGACAGGATGATCTTGAACGCGGCCGTCACCCGCTCCTTGGTTGCACCGCCGCCCACGTCCAGGAAGTTGGCCGGGCTCCCGCCATACAGCTTGATGATGTCCATCGTCGCCATCGCGAGGCCCGCGCCGTTGACCATGCAGCCGATCGTGCCTTCGAGCGACACGTAGTTCAGCGCGAACTTGCTGGCTTCCAGTTCCTTCGGGTCCTCCTCGCTTTCGTCGCGCAGAGCCTCCAGCGCCGGCTGCCGGTAGAGCGCGTTGTCGTCGAAGCTCACCTTGGCATCAAGCGCGACCACGTCGCCCGCATCGGTCACCACCAGCGGATTGATCTCGACGATGGCGCAGTCGAGTTCGGTGAAGGCCTTGTACATCGCCAGCACGAATTTGATGAACGCGCCGACCTGCTTGCCCTCCAGCCCCAGGCCGTAGGCTAGCTTTCGCGCATGAAAGGCGCTGACGCCGCTGGCCGGGTCGACGGCGGCACGCAGGATTTTCTCTGGCGTCGTCTCGGCCACATGCTCGATCTCCATTCCGCCTTCGGTGCTGGCGATAATGGTGACGCGGCTGGTTTCCCGGTCGACGAGCAGGGACAGATACAGCTCCCGCTTGATGGCGCAGCCGGCTTCTACATACACGCGACTGACGCGTCGACCGGCGGGCCCGGTCTGCTTGGTGATCAAGGTGTGACCAATCATGGCCTCCGCCGCTTCCCGCGCTTCCGACGGAGATTTGGCGAGCCGAACGCCGCCCTTGCCCTCTGGCGCATTGGCAAAGTGCCCGGCACCACGGCCGCCCGCGTGAATTTGCGACTTCACGACATAGATCGGGCCGGGCAGCTTGGCGGCGGCCTGCTCCGCCTCTTCGGGCGTCCAGGCCACATGCCCGGCCAGCACCGCGACGCCGTAGCCGCGCAGCAACTCTTTGGCCTGGTACTCATGGATGTTCATGGGGTGTCCTTACTCGGCGGCCATGCGGGGTGCGACGCCGAGTGCGCCAGAGGCGTGGACCGCGGCAATCCGCTCCGCGTCATAATGCAGCACCTCGCGCAAAATCTCGTCCGTATGTTCGCCCAGCAGTGGCGAGCGTTCCACGTCCGTCGGGCTGTCGCTCATCTTGATGGGATTGCCGACAGTCAGGTACTTGCCCCGCGTCGGGTGATCGACCTCCACCACCGTGCCGGTCGCGCGCAGGGACGGGTCCTCAGCAATCTCTTTCATCGACAAAATCGGGCCGCACGGGATGTCGTGCGCGTTCAACTCGGCCATCGCTTCGAACTTGGTACGGGTCATAGTCCATTGTTCGATACGGTCGAAGATGGATTTGAGGCGCGGCAGACGGGCGGCGGGCTTGGCATAATCCGGGTGCGTGACCCAGCCGGGCTCGCCAATCACCGCGCAGATCGCGGCCCAGACGGGCGCCTGCGTGATAAAATAGATGTAGGCGTTGGGGTCCGTCTCGTAGCCCTTGCACTTCAAGATCCAGCCCGGCTGTCCGCCGCCGCTCGCGTTGCCGGCGCGGGGCACAGCCTCGCCGAATTTACCATCCGGGAACTGCGGGAACTCGCGCAGCGGACCGTGCTGCAGGCGCTGTTGGTCGCGCAGCTTGACCCGGCACAAATTGAGCACCCCATCCTGCATCGCCGCCAGCACCTTCTGACCCCGGCCGGACGTGTGGCGCTGATAGAGTGCGGCAACGATGCCCAGCGCCAAATGCAGCCCGGTTCCGCTATCGCCGATCTGCGCACCCGTCACCAGCGGCGGGCCATCATCGAACCCTGTCGTGCTCGCCGCCCCGCCCGCACACTGCGCGACGTTCTCGTACACCTTGCAGTCCTCATACGGCCCCGGCCCGAAGCCCTTGACCGACGCCATCACCATGCGCGGGTTGAGCTGCTGGATGCGCTCCCACGTAAAACCCATGCGGTCGAGCGCGCCGGGCGCAAAGTTCTCCACCAGCACGTCACAGGTCTGGATCAGCCCCTCCAGCACGGCCTTGCCCTCGGCATGCTTGCTGTCAACGGTGATGCTGCGCTTGTTGTGGTTCAGCATCGTGAAATAGAGGCTGTCCACGTCCGGAATGTCGCGCAGCTGGCCGCGGGTGATGTCCCCCTCGCCCGGCCGCTCCACCTTGATGACGTCAGCCCCCATCCACGCCAGCAACTGCGTACAGGTCGGCCCGGACTGCACGTGGGTGAAGTCCAGGATACGAACGCCGTCGAGTGCTTTCATGGTGGTCCTTGAGTGGGATGCGCGCTGCCAGGCTGGGTATCGTGTGGCGTGGGTGGGCGCAAGCTTAGGGGCGGGCACCAAACGACGGATCGCCTGGGGGACCACGCTCAGCGTCGTGTTTGAAACGCGCTGAGCCAATCGATCACAGGATTTTACCCTTAGTGTTCGGCCGCGCCACTAACCTGAGACTTCAAGTTCGCCACGAACCCTTCGAGAGCCTCCCCCTTCTTCGTACTCATTTGCCGGGCTGCATCTGCTGTCGTGTTTTCACTCATGCAGGCTTGTCCCATCACTTGCGTGCGCGCCAGATCAGGTACGCCGCCTAAAACCAAATAGTCACGCGTGCGGCAGTCGTTGGTTCCAGTTTCTCGGGCGCTCACGCTTGGTGAGGGTGGGCGGGAGACGCCGTTTCAATCACGGTAAAAGATCAGCAACGACCACCCAACAAAAAGTTTACCCCATACAAAATCAAAGGATGATAGCTCTATTTTGGAGATCCTCGATCGGGCTCCACGTCGCGGCTGCTTTCCGAAAGGGGATATTAATGAGCCTCATCCTATTGATTGTAGTATTCTTTGTCCTGTTTGGCGGCGGCGGCTACTATGGATATAACCGAGGCTATTACGGCGGCCGCGGCTTTGGGGGAGGTTTGGGACTGCTCGTGCTGCTACTGGTCCTCTTTGTGATATTCGGCGGCGGATTTCATCGCGGGTTTTAGGTACTCAGCCGGACTGCCGGGTGCGAGGCATCCTCGCGCCCGGGATGAGCCGGCACGCTGACGGTTCAAGCCAGTCCGTAGTGGTTGGTCCCACGGGGTCCGGGGCCCGCCAGCAACTCAGGCCTTCAGTTTTCCCGCGACATCGCGCAACGCGCTCCGCACTCCCTCTTCCAATGTCGGGTGATAGAACGGCATGGCCAGTGCCGCGGCTACCGTCATCCCCATCTGCACGGCCCAGGCAAAGAGGTGGGCCAGGTGCTCCACTTCCGGCCCGAACATCTCCGCGCCAAGCAGTGTACCGCCCGGCGCATCGGCATAAACCCGTAGAAGACCCTTGTTGCGCCCGATCATCCGCGCGCGCGGCTGGTCTTCGAATGACACCTCGCCGACTGCATACTTACCCGCTTCGAGCTGATCGTAACGCAGCCCCACCATCGCCATCTGAGGGTCGGTAAAACCGATTGCGAGCGGGGTTCGGCGCGTGTGCCGCGTGACCGCCGGCCAGAGCATCGCGTTCTCGCCCGCAATAGACCCGTCATCGACCGCCTCGTGAAGCAAGGGCCGGATACCGCCGGCGTCGCCTGCCATGAAAATCGGCGAGTCCGCGCATTGCGCCGTCTCGAAATTCACCTGAGGCAATCCCGAGGTGCCCAAGACGAGGCCGCTCGCTTCGAGGTTCAAGCCGGCCATAACGGGCCGTCGCCCGGCCGCGACGAGTACGCTTGCGAAGGTTTCCTCCCGGCTCCCGCCCTCCGCGTCCCGCCAGCGTAGCGAGACACCCTGCGCAGTGGGCTCCGCCGCTACGATGTTGGCGCAGAGCCTAAGATCGAGTTCGGCCGAAAGATCGCGATGGATAGCCTGCTTGATCAGGGGGTCGCTGAAAGGTCCCAAAGCGTCGAATGGACTGAAGAAGGCGACCCGCACACCAAGCCGGCGCATGGCCTGTCCCAACTCGAGCGCGATCAGGCCCGCACCGATGACGGCCATGCTGGAGGGCAGATCCTGCAACTCGAACACATCGTCGCTCGTCATCACGTGGCTGCGGATGGCATCGAACGGTGCCGGCACCACGGGCGTACTTCCGGTCGCGATGACGATGGCGCGCGCCTCCACCGTGGTATGGTCATCCACCTGCAATGAGTTCGGGCTGATGAAACAGGCATGCCCCCGCAGTCGCTGCCCGGCCGGGATCGCTTCCGTGAGCGCCACCGTCGAACCTACGAACCGGTCCCGCTCGCGCCGGACCCGTTCCATCACCGCTCGCCCATCGATGGTCCGTGAGCCGGTAGGGTTCACTCCAAACATTGCCGCCGCATCGACGGTCCGTGCGACTTCGGAGGCGGCAATTAGCAGCTTCGAGGGCATGCACCCGACGCGGGCGCACATGGTGCCGTACGGGCCGGCTTCGATCAGCACCGGCACGCCGCCGCGCGTTACCACCTCGCGGCGCGCGGTAAGGCCTGCCGTGCCCGCGCCGATGATCGCGACATCGACCTTCATGTGCTGCATTGGAACCCTTCGACATGCCCGGCTACCCGCCGTGGTGGACGATATGGGATACGAGACCGTCCCATGTTAGCGAGCCAAGGGTGACGCGCCGCTACCCCACCCCTACCAAACGCCGGGTCCGTAACCGCCGGATCCGCCGCGCGTCTGCGTCCAATATGCGGAACTCCAGTCCCGACGGATGGCTGATCACCTCACCCCGCGCCGGAACCCGGCCCGCCAGCGTGAACACCAGGCCGCCCACGGTATCGATGTCCGCCTCCCGCTCATCGTCCGTCATAACGGCGCCCAACTGCGCCTCGAATTCCTCGATCGACAGGCGCGCGTCCAGATCGAGCGTGCCGTCGGGGCGTTCGACCACGCGGGGGCCTTCCACCTCGTCATGCTCGTCCGCGATGTCGCCCACGATTTCCTCGACCAAATCCTCGATGGTCAGCAACCCGTCGATGCCGCCGTATTCGTCCACTACCAGCGCCAGATGCATGCGGGCCTGGCGCATTTGAAGCAGCAGGTCCAGCACCGGGATTTGCGGGGCGACCATCAGCGGCTTGCGCAGCAGTGACTCCAACTCGAACGCCTCCGGCCGGCCCACGTAGGAATAGACATCCTTGATGTGCACCATGCCCACGATCTCATCGAGCTGCTCGCGATAGACCGGCAGGCGCGAATGGCCCTCGCGCCTGATATGCTCCAGCGCCTGGTGCAGCGTCACGTCCACGGGCATGGCGACGATGTCCGCGCGGGGGATCATCACGTCGTCGGCGCACATGCCGCGTAGGCGCAGCACATTAGCGATCAGCGCGCGTTCTTGGCGGTCCAGCTCCGCCGCCGCGTCACCATCGGTGCCGCTATCGGCCGATTGCTGCACCAGCTCGGCAATGCTGTCCCGCACGTTGCCCTCGTTGCGCCTACGCAGCAGCGTATGGCGCACCAGACCCATGAAGCCCTTGGCTGTGGACGGGTTCATAACCGCCGCCCCCCACATCGCCACGGGTTTGGCACCCGCATGCGCGATAGCAGCCTGGCTTCGGCCATCTCCATTCGGCGGGCATCGCCCGGGTGGTGGTGGTCGTGGCCTTGCAAATGCAGCCCGGCGTGCACCACCAAATGCGCCAAATGGTGCGCGGGCCGCCGCCCCTCTGACGCAGCTTCCCGCCGGACTACGCCAGAAGCGAGCACCACGTCCCCACCATCGAACGTCAGCACGTTGGTCGGCCGGTCGATCCCACGGTGCCGGGCGTTCAGTCGCCGAACGGCCCGGTCGCTGTCCAGCACGATGGTCGTAGTCCCGCCCACCAGAGCCGCCGCGCGGCGCACCACGGCACCCGCGCGGGGCACCAGACGCCGCCAGGCCGGGTCGGCAATGACAACGTCCGGAACAATCCCCGCCGATGCGGGGCCGCGTTTACTGTCCGGGTCCATTAGTGTCCTGGGTGGCCTCCACCCTACCGCGGCGCGGCTCACGTGGAGCCACCTCTCGCTGCGCCACCTCACGTTGAGCCTGGGCCCGTTGCTCATACGCGCCGACGATGGCCGCGACCAGCGGGTGGCGCACCACGTCGCGCGTGCCGAACCGCGCAACGCCAATGCCGGGCATCCCGTCCAGCGTGTCCAGCGCATCGCGCAGCCCGCTGCGCTGCCCGGTCGGTAGGTCCACCTGGGTCAGATCGCCCGTGATGCACATGCGCGTGCCTTCGCCCATCCGGGTCAGGAACATCTTCATTTGCACGGGCGTCGTGTTCTGCGCCTCGTCCAGGATCACGAACGAATGCGCCAGCGTCCGGCCGCGCATGAACGCCAGCGGCGCCACCTCGATCTCGCCGGTCGCAATCCGCCGCGCCACCTGGTCGCCCGGCATCATGTCGTGCAGCGCATCGTACAGGGGCCGCAAATACGGATCGACCTTGTCCTTCAAGTCACCGGGCAGGAAACCCAGCCGCTCCCCGGCCTCGACCGCCGGGCGGGACAGCACGATCCGGTCGACGCGCCCGGCGGTCAGCATCTGTACCGCCTGCGCCACGGCGAGGTACGTCTTGCCCGTGCCCGCTGGGCCAATGCCGAACACCATCTCGTGCCGGCTCAGCATTTCCATGTACGTGCTTTGCCCCGGTGAGCGTGGGCCGATTGCGCCACGCTTGGTGCGAATGGCGGGCAGGTCCGACAGCAACAACCGCGGCCCATCTTCATCCGGGGGGCCAGACATGCGTATCGCCGCCTCCACCTCACCCTTGCCCACTGGCTGCCCGCGTTCCAGCCGCTGATACAGGCCCTGCAACGCTGCCTCGGCCGCTTGCACGCGCATCGGGTCGCCTGAGATCGCCACCCGGTTGCCGCGAGAGGCGAGCTTTACGCCCAAGCCCTGTTCAATCCGGACCAGGTGACGGTCATGGTCGCCGAACAACAGCGGCAGCAGCGCATTGTCGGCAAATTGCAGCGTGAGGGCACGGGACGATGCCGAAACGGGGGCAGCAGTGATGATGTTCAAGCGCAGATGGCCTCCGAGCTAAGGGTTCCTGACAACGATGTGGGGCTGGCGTGCTGGATCGTCACCATGCGTTCGGTGCCGATCAGTGCGGTGGACCCGTCAATGTGAACGGGTTGTAGGTACGGTGTGCGTCCACTCATCTGGCCCGGGCGGCGGCCCGGCCCGGTGAACAGCACCGGCAGCGCCTGGCCCAGCGTGGCCAGGTTGAACGCGCCCTGCTGCTCGCGAAGCAAAGCCAGCAACTCCTGTAACCGCGCATCCCGCACCACCTGCGGGACGGGGTTGGGCGCACCGGCAGCGGGCGTGCCCGGCCTGGGCGAATAGACGAAGCTGAATGCCTGCGCGAACCGCACCTCCCGCACCAGCGCCAGCGTCGCTGCGAAATCCGCGTCCGTTTCGCCGGGGTGGCCCACGATAAAGTCGCTGCTGAGCGCCAAATCCGGCCGCGCCGCCCGCAGCCGGCCGATGATGCGCAGATAGTCCGCCGCTGTGTGCCGCCGGTTCATAGCCGCCAGCACGCGGTCGGAGCCCGATTGCACAGGCAGATGTAGGAACGGCATCAAATGCGGCAGGTCCCGGTGCGCGGCGATCAGGTCGTCGGTCATCTCCAGCGGGTGGGACGTTGTGTAGCGCAACCGCAGCAGTCCAGGTAACGCCGCCACAGCCCCGAGCAATCGAGAGAAGCTCCAGCCGTCCGCCGCCCAGGCATTCACGTTCTGGCCCAGCAACGTGATCTCGCGCGCGCCCTGCGCCACCATGCGCCGGGCTTCGGCCAGGATGGCGGCAGGCGGGCGGCTGAACTCGGCACCCCGCGTGTAGGGCACGACGCAGAAGCTACAGAATTTGTCGCAACCCTCCTGAATGGTCAGGAACGCCGTGACACCCTGCGGTGCGGCCGCCTCGGGTAGGTGGTCGAACTTGGCTTCGGCCGGGAAGTCCGTGTCGATCACCACGCCCCCGGCCCGGCTGGCGCGCGCGACCAGCTCTGGTAGCCGGTGATATGTCTGCGGGCCCAGCACCAGGTCGACATACGGCGCGCGGGCGGCAATTTCCGCCCCCTCCGCCTGCGCCACGCAGCCGGCGACCGCCAGAATGGTGCTCTGCCCGGCCAAGGCACGCGCCTCTTTCACCTCACGCAACCGGCCCAGTTCGGAGAATACCTTGTCCGCCGCCCGTTCCCGGATATGGCAGGTGTTCAGGATCACCATGTCCGCATCCGCCACCGTGTCCGTGGGCGCGTAGCCGAGCGGGGCCAGCACGTCGGCCATGCGCAGGCTGTCATACACGTTCATCTGGCAGCCCCAGGTAATCACGTGCAGGCGTTTTGGGCTGTTCACTGATGGCGCTCCCACACGCAAACCGGACCGCCGCGGCCCGGAAGGGGCGGAGCAATGGCGAGCGGCGGGGTGCGGGTCAAGCACCAGGGCGAGGGGGGCCTTTCATGAGCACAATGTGCCAGGTTGAAACCGTTGGCTGTCAAGCAAAAGCCGCGTGAGTCGCGCCTACCTGTGCCGGACGATCGATCGGCGTCGCCGGCCGGTTTTGCCGCAACGTCGCCGCGCCGTCGGCCACTACGGCGTACACGGCCGCGGTCAGCGCCTTTCGCGACGGGTAATGCGCCGGGTCGACCGGTGCGTGCAGCAGTACCGTCGCGCGCAGGCCCTTATGCTGCGCCAGCCGCCAGAAATGGCCACCCAGGCTCATGTCGCCGTACCAGGCAAACACCGGGCGGTTCGCACGCCCCATCGGCAGACCGCCCAGCTGATCGTACACGACCGACACGGGCTGGATCAGCGGGTGGGCGGTGCCGTCGGCCACGCCAAAAAACGCCGAGCGGAACGGCAGCACGCGTGAGCCGTCGCTGCTCGTCCCCTCCGGAAACAGGATCAGGTTATCGCCAGCAGACAGCCGCGCCTGCATGTCGGCCCGCTCCCGCCCGGCCGTGGCACTGCGCCGGCTGACGTAGACCGTGCGCCCCAGCCGCGCGATGGTCCCCACCAACGGCCAGGTCCCGACCTCGGCCTTGGCGATAAAACAGGCCTTGAGCGTGCCGCCCAGCACCATCACGTCCAACCAGGAACTGTGATTGCTGGCAAACACCACGGGGCGGTCGCCGTCCGCGGCCACACCGATCACCCGCACCCGCAGGCCGATAATCCGGCACAGCGCCGCCCAATACAGCTGGGCGAACACAACCCGGCCGCGGCCCGGCACCGCCAGCATCACAGACTGGATCAGGAGGCACGGCGCCGTCACCAGCAACACCGACGCCCCCCGCCGCACCGCACGCAGCCGCCGCACCAGGCCCCGGCGCGTCAGCGGCACCTCCGCCCGGGCCGGTCCTACGATTGCTGACAGGCCAGGATGGCGGGCACGCCTTAGAGGCATATTCATTCGTCCATGTACCAAGCCGGCCGTGACGAAACAACGACGGGACGGTTACAACCTTAGGTCACTGTGATGCGCTATGCCCGGTATGCCATGCGCCCTAAGAAAATTCATGCGCCGTACCACCCTGCTTTTCCTGCTCGCTTTGGCGCCGGCGCGCGCTATGGCGGCCGATCCGCAGCCATACACGGTCACGTTCGCGCCCACCGGCCAGCCCCAGGTCGACGCCGCGCTGGCCGATAGCGCCATGCTGGCAACCCTGCGTGAGGTTGCCCCCGCCGGGCCCTTTGCACTCGTCGCGCGCGCGCGGGGTGACGGGCCGCGCCTGCTGCAGGCCGTGCAGAGCTTCGGCTACTACGCCGCCCGCCTGCGCATCCGCATCGCCGGGCGCGACGTGGACGACCCGGCGCTGCCCGCCGTGCTGGACGCCGCCCGCGCGCCCGTGGCGGTCACTGTCACGACCGAACTCGGCCCGCTCTATCGTCTGCGCCGTATCGAGCTGCGCAACACCGGGCGCTACCAAATCCCGGACGCGGCCGAAAAAGCACTCGGCATCGCGCGCGGAGACCCGGCCATCGCAGCAGACGTGCTGGGGGCAGAGGGGCGCATGATCGCCGCTCTTCAACGCAACGGCCACGCACTCGCCAAGGTTAGTGCGCCGACCGCCTTCCAGATCGACGGCGACCGCGTGCTCGACGTCAGATTCGATATCGACGCCGGGCCGCGCGTGACCATCGGCACCCCTTCCGTCTCCGGCCTGCGCGGCGTGGACCGCGACTTCATCCTCCGCCGCATCCGGCTGACAGGGGGCGAGCAATACGACCCGGACAAGATCGAGGCCGCGCGGCAGGACCTTGCGTCACTCGGCGTGTTCGCGACCGTACGGGTGCGCGCGGCCGACCGGCTGGGCTTGGACGGACGCTTGCCGCTCGCGTTCGATGTGACGGAGCGCAAGCGCCACGCCGTGGGGGTGACGGCCGCCTTTTCGACCGACCTCGGCGGCAGCGTGGGGCTTACGTTCCAGCACCGCAACCTGTTTGGGTCGGCCGAGCGGCTAGACCTTGGCGCGGCTGTCACGCAGATCGGCGGCAGCGCCAGCCGCGGCATCGGCTACAACGCGACGGCCGTGCTGACCAAACCCGATTTCTATGCCCGCGATCAATCCCTTGTCCTGAATGCGCAGGCGGTGAAGGAAAGCCTCGACGCCTACGATCGCACCGCCGTGCTGGCCGGCGTGGTCCTCAACCGCAAAGTCAGCGAACATTGGCTGGTGGGGGCCGGGCTGCAGGCACAGCAGTCTCAGATCACGCAGGAGAGGCTGACGCGTGACTATACACTGCTCGGCGCACCGCTGACCGCCCACTATGACGGCATTGGCCCGGCGGCGTTGCTGGAACCGGTGGAGGGTGTAAAGGGCCAGGTCAGCGTGACGCCAACGCTCAACCTGGGCGGGCGGGGCGGGCAATTCACGATCCTGCAGGCCGGCGGTTCGGCCTACATCGACCTGGGACGGCCGGGTCAGACGGTGCTGGCATTGCGGGCGTCCGCCGGGCAGGTGGTGGGCGCGACGGCACCGGAACTGCCGCCCGATCAGCGCCTGTATGCGGGCGGCAGCGGCACCGTGCGTGGCTACCGCTATCAGTCGATCGGCCCCCGCTTCGCCAGCGGACGCCCGGCCGGCGGCACCTCGCTGGTAGCCGGATCGGTCGAGCTGCGGCAGCGCATCGGCGATTTCGGCGTGGCCGCATTTGTGGACGCCGGCCGGGTGGGCGGCGGCATCAGCCGGAACGACGGGGTCAAGCTGGGGGCAGGCCTGGGCGTACGCTATTACACCGCCATCGGACCGATCCGCATCGACGTCGCCGTGCCGCTTAACGCCACCCGGGGCAACGATTCGTTCGAGTTCTACATCGGCATTGGACAGGCGTTCTGATGCGCCGCGCCCTCCGCATCGTTGGCATTATCGCGGGCGGGCTGCTGTTGCTCGTGATGGCGCTGGCGCTGTTCCTCAATATCGGCCCGGGCCGCCTGACGCTCGAAGCCGCGGTCAACCGCTTCACCCCGGCGCGGATCGAGGGCCTGTCGGGCCGCTTCCCGGAGCGGCTGCGCGTGGCGCGGCTGACGGTTGCGGACGCGGCCGGGCCATGGCTGGTGGTCGAAGATCTGGCCGTGGACTGGTCACCGTTCCGCCTGCTGCGCCGCCACGTGAGCATCCAGAGCCTGACAGCCCGGCGCATCGCGGTATCGCGCCTGCCGGCCAGTGCGCCCGGCCCCACTACGCCCACGACGCCGGGCCAGGCGACCCTGCCGGTCCGGGTCACGATCGGCGCCCTGGACGTGGCCACGCTAGACCTCGGCCCCGCCCTGCTCGGAACCGGTGCCCGCTTCACCGCGACGGGCCGGGTGGAGCTGCCGGCGCTCACGACCGGGGACGGCGCATTGACGCTGGTGCGGCAGGACGCGCCGGGCCGGTACGCGCTGACACTGTCGTCGGGCAAGACGCTCTCGTCGGCCTTGTCGATCGACGAGCCTGCGGGCGGGTTGCTCGGCACCCTGGCCGGCCTGTCGCCCGGTGCGCCCATCGCCGCGCGGGCCACGCTTGCGGGTCCGGCCGGGGCCGCCGTACTGGCGCTGAACGCCACCGCCGGGCCACTGGCGCTGCAGGCGGGCGGCACCATCGATCTGCTGACCGAGGCGCTGGACGTAAAGCTGCACGCAGCGTCACCCGCCATGGCCGTCGCGGGTGTCGCGTGGGAGGGCGCCGCGCTGGACGCTACCGTACGTGGCCCCTGGACCGGCCCCGGCGGCACCGCCCAGTTCCGGCTGACAGCCCTGCACGCCCCAGGCGCCAGTCTGCGTGAGCTGACGGCCAATGCCACCGCCCCCGGTCCGGGCCGTATCCAGTTCCGCGCGACGGTGGCGGGCCTGGCGCTCGATGCTGCGCCGGGGTTGTTCGATGCAGCCCCTGTGCAACTCACTGCGGACGCCGACCTGGCAGCACCCCGCCGGCCCGTGGCCTTCAGCGTCACGCATCCGCTTGCAGCGCTGGCTGGCACGATAGAGGCAGACACCCTGGCCGCAACGGCCACGCTGGACCTGCCCGCGCTGAACCGGCTGGCGGCCCTGGCCGGCGTCGATATGCAGGGGCAGGCGGCGCTGAGCCTCGCCGGCAACCCCGGCCACGTCACCATCGACGGCACCACCGGGGTCACGGCCGGCATCCCCTACGCCGGCCTGATCGGGCCGGCTGCCACGCTCGGCCTCACGCTCGACCGGGAAGGTCAGCGCCTGACGGTGTCCCGCTTGTTGCTGGACGGCAAGGCGCTGCACGTGAGCGGGCAAGGCACGCTGGACCAGGCCATGCTCGACGCGACGACCGAGGTGACGCTGGCCACCTTGGGCACCGTGGCCCCGGGCTGGACCGGCGCGCTGAAGCTGGACGCCACGGCGACCGGCCGGCTGGATGCAATCGCGATCAAGGGATTGCTGGCCGGCACGGTGGGTGCGCCGGGCCAGCGCGCCGAACCCCTTAGCGCCACGATCGACGCATCCGGACTGCCCGGCGCCCCGGTCGTCTTGCTGTCCGCAGACGGTACGCTGGCCGGCGCACCGCTGACGCTCGCCGCAGAATTGCGCCAGGCGGCCGGCGTGACCCGGGTGGCGATCGAGCGCGCGCGCTGGAAATCGGTGCAGGCCGCGGGCACGCTAGAGCTGACGCCGGTGCAACAGGGTACGGCCACAGTAGAAATCGGCGCGCTGTCCGATATCGCGGCGCTGGTGGGCGGACCGTCCGCCGCGAGTAAGCTGGCCGCGGGTAAGCTGGCCGCGCGGCTGACCCTGGCGCCCGAGACGGCGCGGCTGGAGATGACACTGGACCGCCTGACAGCCGCAACCGTGCAGATTGCGCGCGCCCACTTGGACGCGACGGTAAAAGGGACGGCGCACCCGGTCATTGCCGGGACGCTGGTGCTGGATGGCGTGAATGCCGGTCAGGCCGGCGGGCGCGCGCGGATCGAGGCGAACGGGCCGGTCAACGCCGTCGCGGTCCGCGCGAACGGCAGTGGACTGGCAGCCGGCAGCCCGGTCAATTTTGACCTGTCTGGCACCGTCGACGGCCCGGCCCGCATCGTTCGCCTGGCAGCACTCACGGCCGGGGTGCGGGGCGAGAGTATCCGGCTGCTGGCTCCGGCGACGGTGCGTCTGGCCGATGGCGTCAGCATCGACCGGCTGCTGCTGGGTGCCCGGCAGTCGGAGCTGGAGGTGGCGGGGCGGATCAGCCCCACCCTGAACGCCACGGCCAGGCTACGGGCGGGCGCACCGGCGCTGGCGCTGGTACCGGGCCTGCTGGGCCAGGGTAGCGTTACCATCGACGCCAAGCTGGCAGGCTTGGCCGCCGCGCCCACCGGCACAGTCCGCGTGCAGGCGGTGGGCCTGCGCGCCGCCGCGGCCCCGCAAGCGCCCCCGTTGTCACTAGACGGCACGGCGCAGCTGGCGGGCGGGGCGGCGCAGGTGACCGCGCGGGCGCAGGCGGGCACGGCGACGCTGAACGCAAGCGGGCGGGTGCCGCTGGGTGCCGGGGCGCTCGACATGCGGCTCACGGGCGCGCTCGACTTGGCTGTGCTGGACGTGGTCCTGGCCGCGGAGGGGCGGCGCGTGACGGGGCGGGTGGCGCTTGAGGCGCGGGTGGGCGGCACGCTCGCAGCCCCGGCACCGGCCGGCACCGCCACGCTCAGCAACGCGTCGATCGAGGATTTCGCACAGGGACTGCGGATCAGCGCGATCGGCGGCACAATCCAGGCGGATGGCAGCACGCTGCGCGTGGCGGGCCTACGCGGCCAGGCGGGGCCGGGGACGATCGCGATCGACGGTACGGCCGGGCTGGGTGCGGGCACGCCGCTCGACCTCGTGATCCGGCTGGCGGGGGCGCGTCCGCTGGCGTCGGACCGGCTGACTGCCGACCTGGACGGGACGATCAGCATCAAAGGGCCGGCCGCGGGGCCCACCATCGCCGGGCGCATCCTGGTGCGTGGGGCAGAGCTGCGCATCCCGGAGCGCCTACCGGCCAGCATCGCGGTACTCAACGTGCAGCGCCCCGGCGTTGGCCAGGCTGGCATTGGTCAGACCGGCATTGGTCAGACCGCTCCCTCCACCCCCGTCACGCTCGACATTCGCATCGACGTGCCCGGCGCCGTCTTCGTCCGTGGCCGGGGCCTGGACGCCGAGCTGGGCGGTGCCGTCGTGCTACAGGGAACGACGGTGGCACCCATCGTGAATGGCGGGTTGCAACTCCGCCGCGGCACGCTGAATGCCGCGGGCACGGTGCTGAACTTTACCCGGGGGCGCATCGGCTTCGACGGGGTGGGCCTGTCGGGCAAGATCGACCCGACGCTCGATTTCGTCGCCACCAGCAGCACCAGCGCCGTGACCGCCAGCATCAACGTGGGCGGCTATGCCAGTGCGCCCAAAATCACGTTCACCAGCGTACCAGACCTGCCGCAGGACGAGGTGCTGGCCTATCTGCTGTTCAAGCGCAGCGCGAAGGAGCTGGGCCCGCTGCAGCTGGCGCAGATTGCCGCCGCGATTGCGCAGCTGACCGGCGTGGGCGGCGGGGCCGACCCGCTCGGGCGGCTGCAGCGCGGGCTGGGGCTCGACCGGCTATCGGTCAATGGCGGGTCAGCCGCGAGCGGCACCACACGCGCGACGGGGCCGAGCGTCGAGGCTGGCCGCTATGTCGCCCCCGGCGTGTACGTGGGGGCCAAGCAAAGCATCAATGGCGGCCAGACCGCGGCGCAGGTGCAGATCGACCTGGCGCCGGGCCTGAAAGCGCAAACCGAGGTCGGCACCGGCGCCGGCGGCAGCTCCGTCGGGCTCAGCTATGAGTTCGAGTACTAACCTGCTTAATGACGTACAAACGGGTGGGGACGATCGCATGATCGCACGGGCGCTGGCTGTCGTTGCATGTCTTATGGCCGGGGCGGCGGTGGCGCAGGAGCCGCGGCTGCGCATCGGCGTGCTGACCGACGAGACTGGCCCGTACGCCGATAGCGCGGGCGCGGGATCAGTCCTGGCGGCGCAGATGGCGGCGCAGGATTTCGGCGGCAGCGTGCATGGCCGCCCGATCGAGATCGTGCATGCCGACACGCTGAATAAGCCGGACGTGGCGGCGGCGCAGGCGCGCAAGTGGTTCGACGCCGACGACGTCAGCGCCATCGTCGACCTGCCCGTAACGCCGGTGGCCCTGGCCGTGCAGGAAATTGCCAAGCAGAAGGACCGCACCGTCATGATAACGGCGTCGGCTGCCAGTGAGTTCACGACGAAATTCTGCAGCCCTGTCAGCACCCATTGGGCGGACGACACGCACGCGCTGACCACAGGCACCGTCCGCGCGCTGATGGCGGGCGGCAACGACACGTGGTTCTTCATCACCGTGGACCAGGCGTTCGGCCTCGCACTGGAGCGGGACGCGACTGCCGTCGTGCTGGCCCAGGGCGGCCGGGTGCTGGGCACCACGCGGCACCCGATCGGGGCTACGGATTACGCGTCGTTGTTGGTGCAGGCGCAGGCGTCAGGCGCCAAGGTGGTGGCCCTGGCCAGTGTGGGCGGCGACCTGGTCAACCTGCTGAAACAGGCCAACGAGTTTGGGCTGCGGGACGGGGGCAAGCAGATCGTGGCCGGATTCCTGACGTACGTGCAGGACATCCACGCGCTCGGCCTGGCCGCCACGCAGGGCTACACCTTCACCGAAGGATTCTACTGGAACCAGAACGACGAGGCACGGGCGTTCGCCAAGCGCTTCTTTGCCGCCCGCGGCGCAATGCCCAGCAAGAACCACGCGGAAATCTACACCGCCGTCACCCATTACTTGCGCGCGGTCGAGGCCGTCGGCACCGACGAAGCCGTGGCCGTCAACCGGGCCATGCGCGAGCGTCCGCTGGACTATTTCGGCCACCCCGCCACCGTGCGGAGCGATGGCCGCGTGCTGTTCGACGTGACGCTGTGGCAGGTAAAAACCCCGGCCGAAAGCAAGGAGCCATGGGATTATTATACCTTCGTGCGCACGATCCCGGCCACCGAGGCGTTCCTCCCCATCAACCGCGAGGCGTGCGGCGGCTAGAGCACTTTCCGACCCATTTGGTCGGATTGGGCTCTGGTATCCCGCCCGATATGCCGCCGCAGGATGGCGAAATCCGGCTGTGGCTCGCTGGAATGATTGAGCCGGTCGGTTCTGATCAGGATTCCAGCCTCGGCCATACGGTAATACTCATCGACCGTCAGCTTACGCCGGGCTGGCTCTGAGCCAGTACGGCAGCAAGGCTCTAGTTCGACGGTGGGTACCCGGCGACCAGGCGGCGCTGGCGCAACCAGGCGCGGGACAGTGCCACGACGCCCATCGGCCCATGCCCGGCGCGACGCATGGCAGCACTCAGCCGGAACAGTAGCGTCTGCTTGGCGAACACGCCGGCAAACGCCGACGCCAGCGTGAACGCCGGGTCCCAGAAGTTGATCGCCTCCGACCCGGCGCCGTTCACCTCGATAATCTGAAACGCTCCCTCCCGCAGGGCATCCAGGGACGCGCACCGCACGTCGAACCGGCCCCAGTGGAAACCTTTCATGCTGCGCGCAATCGCGTCGATACGGGCTTGGAGAGCGGGCGATGCGCAGGAACTCACGTCCTCGTACCGCGCCCCCACCCGTAACGAGGCGACGGTCGTGATGATCCGGGCCTCCCCAACGCCGGGCACGTCGTGCCACGCTGAACCCAGGATGGCGGCGAACGCCGCGGCATGGCGGGCCAGGCGCGGATCGGCCCCGATCAGCGTGGCCACATCGCGCACGCCGTCGCCCACCACGGTGGGTGGGTGCCGGACGGTGACGGAGAGCAGGCGCCCCCGCTGCGCGCCCGGATCGCGCGCATAGAACAGCCCGGCTTCCAGCGGGGCGGCGACCAGCTGCTGCACGATAAACGTCGCACCCGGCGGAAACTGGCGCGCGTAGTCCAGTAGCACCGCATCGTCCTCCACCCGGCGGACGCCATAGCCGCACCAGCCCAAATCCGGCTTGGCGATGAGTGGATACGCGCACCCGAGGCGCACCCGGGCCTGCACGGGCGACTCATCCGGCCCGACCTGGACCCAGGGTGCCACGTAGGACGCGTAGGCCGGTCCGATCTGCTGCAGGCAGGCCGATTTCGATTCACCGACCAACCCGCCCCCTTCGATAGAGGGATTGATCACCGACGGCAGCGTCAGGCTGCCATAGCGCAAGCCCAGCCAGAACCATTGCAGCACCAGCGGCACGCACAGGACGGCCTTGGGCAGGTCTTCAATTCGAAGCCGGCCGGTAGGTCTGCTGATTGGGTATATCGGCGTAATCCTGAATGCGTCCGGTCCCCACGCTCGAACCGCCGTATAGTTGCGTCAGTGCCGTGGTGCCTGCAAACGCACGAGCCGAGAGCAGGCACCCAAACTGTACCGGTTGGTCAAACCGTCGGTTAAAAGGGTGGTACAGTTCGACAATCCGATGTTTGGCGTTGCCAGGTATGACAGGCGCCGTACCGCCATAGTGGCTGCGACCGTAGTCAAGCCACAGGACGGGTCCTGGGCGTGACCCCGGAATGCAGCAGCCGCGGATACTGCCTACACCTAGCAAGCTGCCGCATAACGTTCCTAATCCGTCCCGCTTAGCCTATAGGCAGGCCAGTTTGTTAGGTCTGGCCACGTCGCAACAGAGCCCTTCGGTGGCCAGCGTGGCCAGGTGTTGGCCTGACGCTAGGAACCGAAAACGATTTCTACCCGCCGGGCCTCTGTGGGCATCTGCTCAAACGGTACGGCAGCACGGGCGCCCAGGCTGACCCGGTTCGCTGGCACGCCTGCAGCTATAAGCCCGTCCACCACGGCCTGCGCCCTGGTCCTAGCAAGGTCCCGGTTGAATGCGGCGGTCCCCACAGTGGAGCCGGCGAAGCCCAGTACACGCAACGGCCCAGCATTGGCGCGCGCCGCTTCGGCAGACTGGCGAATAATGCTCTGCGCGCCCTCGTCCAGTGCGGCGCTGTCGGCTGTGAAGAATACGACAGAGCGCGGCGCATCGGCCGGTGACGGGGACGCGCAGGACGTCATGACAGGAAGCAACAGGGTAGCAAGGAACAAACGTCTGCGCATCGAAAAACTCCGGGTTGGATGGCTTGTAGAGCCGTTCGTGAAAGGCACCACATGGTCAAGCGTAACTGAAATTGGCCGGAAACAGCCCTGCCGGCCATCGCAGCAACCCAGCCTTAGGCCAAGACGTCTATCACCAGGAGCCATTCCGGGCCAGGCTAGACATCAAGTGAGCGTGACGAATTTCGACCGTGCAGCTCTCCTAGCCCTATCCGCTGCATTGAGCGCAGGTGTTACTTCTAGTGTGGTCGCCGTTTGGAAGGGCGGTATAGCCCCATTATCGGCACCCCCTGTCCCACCTTCCGAACACTGTCGCACGCAAGTGCTAAACCCGGCCTCAGAGCCGCTGCTGCGGGACCACATCAGACTTTACAGTTATCCGGTGCGGCCTTTCCGGCGAAGCGGTCGGCAAACCACTGGATGGTCGCATTGGCGCTGCGCTTGCCGATAGAAAAGTGATCGCCACCCTCGATTTGGTAGTAGCGGACGGGCACCGACCGGCCGCGGCAGAGCTGTTGCACAAACCGGCGCGTCACGGATGGCGCGACCACGGGGTCGGCGGTGCCTTGAGCAATAAAGACGGGTACGGACAGGCCAGAGGGCTGCACGGAGTTGCGTTGCAGCAGCTCGGCCCAGGGGCGGGATTTGCTGATGTCGACGTTCGCCAACAAACGCGCGAAGCGGAACAAGCCGATCTTGGTCCGCAAGGTAACTGGATCGGTCGTCACGCAGTTGCGCGCCAACCGCCTCGCCAGGTCCTGGCCGACCGGTTTAAGGATCGTGGATAACGGAACGTCGTAAGCCTGTGACCAGCTTGCGGCAGTGAGGGCTGTCAGCAAGGCCTTGATGAGGGGGTTTGTCCCGCCTGTCAGGTTGGCTTTGAGATCAGTCGGTGGCGCAGCCGCGGCGATCCCCGCCATTTGCAGCTCAGGTGCGTAGCGCCCGGCAAGCTGTGCGGCCCACAGGGCTGCATGTGCGCCCTGTGACTCGCCCCAAAGGACGACACGTCCGCTCATGGAACTTAGCTCCCGCGCCGCACGCACCGAGTCCAAGATGGCGTAGGCGCTGGCATCGCCCGCCAGGTAAGGATGCGGACCTGGCGCGCCCAGCCCGGCATAGTCGGTCGCCACGACAGCGTAGCCTTTAGCCAGCAGCTCCCGGAGCCCAGGGATGCTGCCGAACAGCGCAGGGCTTTGAGACGGCGCGCACCCCTCGGCAACGCCCGACGTCCCGTGCGCCCAGGCCACGACGTCGCGCCCCTCCTTGGGGGCAGGCCCGTCCGGCAGGATGACCACGCCCGTGACCTCGTTGGCTACGCCGTTCACGCCAAGCGACCGGTATCGGATGTAGTGGGCCGACGCGCCATCGGGTGCGCCCGGACGCGGTGCCGAGGACAGCAGAACAGGGCGTGGCGCATCCTGAGTGGCAGACGGGACTGCTGCGCTCGCGCCGGCTGCGACAAAAACCAGCGCCAAGCCGGCCCGCTTCGTGATGCTAACCACACCCATGCCTCATACTGCCAAACACAGGCCCGAAACCGTGATGGTCCCACGCCCGAACCTTAGTGCGCCGTTCCTCAATGACCGTTATTTCGGCAATTAAGCTATCCGCAAACAACGTCCGCACGACCATGCCGTCAAAGCATGGCGCCGGCAAAGGACGCGGCCCAGAACAGCCATAGCTCCGCCGCCCGGGACGCATCAGGCCGGGACGCATCCGGGAGCGGCAGCAGTGCCGCACAGAACAGGACCCACCTGGCAACCGGCGCTGCACGCGCCACCGCCGTCCGGTCTAGGCTAGTCGCACCGTGTCGGCGCCGCGGACGATCAGCGCCAAGGTCCAGCACTTCCGTGTGCAGGCTGAACTCGTCCGGCATAGCGCCGAAGGTGCAGAGCGGGCCGCAGTGCGTCCAGAACACACTCTCCACATCGAAAGGCGGGCGCCGGGCAGGCTGCGCGGGTCGGCTGCGCTGTCAAGAACGGCTGTCCGTCCTCCCTTGACTTCGAAAGCCGCCCTGTTCATCACACGAACGCCGATGGATAGGCTGTGGCCACACTAACCTAGGCATCCGTCGAAGCGTATGCTGGAGCGTGCAGGACCGAACCGTCCATCCCGCCGGCGTTGGCGTGCAACTAATAACTTCCGGAACCATGCTGATGCCCAAGTTGCGCCTTTACACTTCGCCTGCTGCCTTCCCCAATCCGCAACGCGTCCGCCTACTGATGCACGAGAAGGGCATTGCCGGAGAGATAGAAGAAGTTATTCTCGACATGGCCCCCGGCGGCGAGCAGCGGGGCTGGCAGCACCTAACGCGCAATCCATGGGGCGAGACACCCACGCTGGAGCTGCCTGACGGCGGCTACCTCGCGGAGAGCACTGCCATCGGTCGCTACCTCGACGCCAGCTTTCCCGGGCGCAAGATCATGGGGGAGACCGCGCTGGAGCAGGCCCAAGACGCCATGTGGGACAGCCGGGTATGGGTGCAGATCCTGTATCGCATCACGACGATGTTTCACGTCCTGCACAGCGGCCTCGGACCGAAGCTGGAGCTGACGCACAACGCGGCCTGGGGCGAGCATTGCCGTAAGGAAGCGCTGGCCCACGCCGGCCTGGTGGACCGGCACCTCTCCGATGGCCGCGACTGGCTGCTGGGCGGTAGCGGTCCGACATTCGCCGATATGACGCTATGCACCGCCATCGCGTTCAGCAAGTTCGGCCCGAACCACACGCCGCTGGATGAGCGGTTCGAGCAACTGGACCGCTTCTGGCGTACGTGCAAAGCACGCCCCAGCTTCAAGGCCGCCTATGCGGATGGGGCCGGGCTGGCCGAGCTGGGCGGATAGTCCGTTTTCCCCTCCGGGCAGCGCAGTTCACGTGGTGGACTTCGCCAGTTTCGGGCGTGATCACTACGGTATATCGCGGCAGTCTGGGTGTTCGGCAGCTTCTGCTATTCAACGCCGGGCCTGGCCCACCATTCGGATAGCGGCCGCGGGTGGGACCGTCAGACGAGCAATCACACAAGAACCCGGCATACGAGCCCGTCTGCTACTTCGAACCTGGCCTTCCGATCAACCTACGCCAAGCGCATGCAACCATCGAGGCAGGGCGCACGGTCGGGAAGTAAAACCAGCGCTAACCCGCCACCAGCGACACCGCCCGCAGCTGCTCCGGCGTGGCGGTGCCGAGGCCAAAGAACTCCAGGTAGGCCGGGATCATTTCGTATAGCATGTCCGTGCCGACCTGCACCCGGCAGCCATGGTCCAGTGCCGCGCGCAGCAGGGGCGTGTGGGTTTCGGCCATCACGACCTCGCCCACGAACGCGCCCGCGTCCAGACGCGCCGGATCGAACGGCAGCCGGTCGCCCAAGCGCATGCCGAGTGGCGTGGCGTTGACAACGATGGCGTGGCCGGCCGGGTCCGCCGCGCCGACGGTCACGGCCAGCGCCGGGTAATGCTGACGCAACCGGCCCGCCAGCGCCTCTGCCGCCGCCGCGTTTGAATCGGAGAGCGTAATGGCCGCCAGCCCGGCCGCCGCGAGCGACGCGGCAATCGCGCTGCCCACCCCGCCGGCACCCACCACCAGCGCCCGCGCATCCCGGGCGCCCACACCCTTCCGCGCCATGCCGCGCACGAAGCCATCGCCGTCGAACTGGTCGCCCACCAGCGCGCCATCCGCCGCACGGCCTACGGCGTTACACGCCCCAGCAATCTGCGCCGTCACCGACAGGCGGTCCACCAGCCCGGCCGTCGTGACCTTGTGCGGCATCGTCACCAGCGCGCCCACCACGTTGCGTACCGCAAACAGCGCGCGCAACAACGCCGGAAACTCCGGTGCCTCTACCCCCACTGGCACCACCACCACGTCCATCTGCTGCGATGCGAACCACGGGTTGTAGATCAGTGGCGCTTTGAATGTGTCCGTGGGCCAGCCGATATGCGGGATCAGCCGGGTCGTGCCGCTAATTACCATGCGGCTCCAGTCCGCGCTTGGGCCGCCATGCGTACGCCGGCGTTGGCCGCGCCGAAGCCCTGGTACCCATCCCGCCGCTCGGTGACCTCAAAGAAGAACCGGTCCTGGAACGCCGCCGTGTACGCGTGCCGGAACCTGCCCGCTCCGTCCTGATCGTACAGCAGCCCGAGCCGCTCGAGCGCCGCCAGCAGGGTAGGCTCCAGGCCGAACCGGGCGTCCACATCCTCATAGTAATTGGCCGGAATATCCAAGCGCGGGGCTGTGATGGCCGCCACTGTCGCCGCCGCATCGTCTGTCGCAAAGGCCACGTGGTGCACGCCGGCCCCTGCCAGCCGCGACACCAACCGGTTCGTCACCGTCTGCCCCGCACCCGAGATATTGAACGTGAGCCGCACGGTGCCGGACGGGTCCACCATCGCCCGGCTTTGCACCAGCCCATACGGGTCGGGCAGGTCCAACACCGGCTGCGGCACCAGGCCGAACAGGCTGCGCCAGAACAGGACGTAGGTGTCCAGATGCCCCTCCGGCAGGGCCATCGCGATGTGGTCGATGCCCGTCAGCCCCGCCCCCCGATCGTCGCCCGGGGTGAGCAGAAAATCGTCCTGCCAACGCCGGTCCGGGCCCAGCAGATGGATCAGCGTGCCGTCCGGCCCGCGTACGGCCGGCAACTGGCTCTCACCTTCGCCCACGCGTTCCGACCAATCCGGGATTAGTAACGCGCGCGCACGGGCGAGCGTGCGGGCCGGATCGTCCACCACCAGGCCGATCGCGCAGACGCCAATGCCGTGATGCTGGAACCGTTCCGCCGCCGCACTATCCTGCTCGGCATTCAGGATGATGCTAATTCCGCCCTGGCGATACAGCGTGACCGCCTTCGACCGGTGCGTGCCGGCGTGGCGGAAGCCGAGTGCCTGCATGGCGGCGGCGAGCGCGGGCCCGGCCACGTCATCCACCGCAAACTCCAGAAACCCCACCCCGCCCAGCACGGGCGGCGCGGGCAACGGCACCGCCGGGTCGGCGCTGGCTTCGGCCAGGATCAACGAGCGTAGCCCGTCCCGCGCAATCATGCGGGCCGGCGCGGCACGGAAATGGTCGTTGAACACCTCCAGCGACAGTGGCCCCTGGTACCCGCTCGCCAGCACGGCTCGCACGAACCCGTTCACGTCCAGATCGCCCTGGCCCGGAAAGCTGCGGTGGTGGCGCGACCAGCTCAGCACGTCCATCTGCAACCGCGGCGCATCGGCCAGCTGCACGAAGAACAGCTTGTCCACCTGCGCGATCCCGGTTGGGTCGTCGCCTAGGGCCAGCGTATGAAAGCTATCGACGATGAGGCCGAGCGCCGGGTGATCCACCGCCTGTACGATCCGCCACGCATGCGCCCAGCGCTGCACATGCCGGCCCCAGCTGAGTGCCTCATACCCCACGCGCAAACCCCGGGCGGCGGCGCGTTCCGCCATCGCCCGCAGGTCGGCACCGGCCCGGGCGTCGTCGTCCAGCGCCGCCACGTGCGTATTGCTGCACACCAGCACCAGATCCGTACCCAGCGCCTGCATGACGTCGAATTTACGCTCGGCCCGGTCCAGGTTGCGGGTGCGCGCCGGCTCCGGCATCGCCTCGAAGTCGCGAAACGGCTGATAAATTTCGATCGTGAGGCCAAGGTCTTCGGCAATCCGGCGCACGTCGACGGCCGAGCCGTCAAAGCTCAGCAAGTCGCCTTCCATGATCTCCACACCGTCGAACCCGACCGCCGCCGCGGCCTCCAGCTTGTCGGGCAGCGTGCCGGACAGCGCTACGGTCGCGATGCATTTGCGCCGGGTCATGCGAGCAAGGTGGCCATGCGGCGCAGCGCCAGCCCGTACCCCTCGGTCCCGAACCCGGCAATCACCCCGTCCGCCCGCTGCGATACATAGGAGTGGTGCCGGAACGCCTCACGCTTGTGAACGTTGCTGATGTGACATTCGATCACCGGGCCGTCGAACGCCAGCAACGCATCCAGGATCGCGACCGAGGTGTGGGTGAAGGCAGCAGGGTTGATGACGATGCCCCCCGCCGCCTGCCGCGCTTCATGGATCCAGTCGATCAGTTCATACTCCCGGTTGCTCTGCTCGAACCGCACAGTCAGGTCCAGAATGGCGGCCAGGGTGTGCAGCCCGGCCGCCACGTCCGCCAGCGTCTGGCGCCCATAGATCTCCGGCTGGCGCAGGCCCAGCAAATTGAGGTTGGGGCCGTTCAGGACATAGACGGTTCGCATGGTTTACACCGCGGTGAAGGTGATACCGTCGATCGCGTCCGGGAACGACGGCGGGGCCATGCCCATCCACTTCCGGTAGGGGGCCGCCAGGTCACCCTTGGCAATCATCTGGCCGAGGAACGCATTGACCGCGGCGTTGATCGGCTTGTCGCCCAAGCGCGTGCAAGCCCCGTTGTACAGGCGGGTGAACTCCAGCTTGTTTTCGTACATGCCGGGGCTCTGCTGGTCTAGCCGCTGAACGTAGAACATGTTGGACCCGACAGCCTCCACCTGGCCAGATAGCAGCGCCTGTATGGTGGCGGCGTCGTCATCGAAGCGGCGGATCGTCGTCCCCTCCGGCGCAAAGCGTGTCACCTGCGTGTCCTGCACGGAACTGCGCGGCACGCCGATAATGACGCCCTTCATGTCCGCATTGGTCTTGATCGTACGGTCCTTCGCGGCAACCAGGCCGATCACGTTGGCCACGTAGGGCCTGCTGAACTGCACGACCTTCGCCCGCTCGGGCAGCATCGCCATGGTCGCGAACAGAATGTCGACCCGGCCTGTCGTCAGCGCCGGGATGCGGTTGGCGACCGCCAGCGGCGAGAACTCGGCCTTCACGCCCAGATACTCGGCAAACGCCTTGCCCACGTCGGCGTCGAAGCCGTCCGAGGCGCCGGATGTGTTCACGTAACCCCAGGGCGCATTGTCGCCCTGAATGCCGATCAGCACCGTACCCCGCTGCTTGATGGCGGCCAGCGTATCGGTTTGCGCCCGCGCGGGGACGGCAAGCAGGGTGGCGGCGAAACCCAATATCGTGCGGCGGCTGAGATGCATGATGTTTCCCTTACGCTACCGCGTTGTTGCGGCAAACCTTGTTTCCAGCCGGGCGCTGTACAGCGACAGCGGCCAGCACAGGACGAAGTAAAGCGCACCGACGATCGCAAAGACCAGCAGCGGCTGAAATGTCTGATTGCTCACGATCTGCCCGGCCCGTGCGAGCTCGATAAAGCCCACGATAGCGGCCAGCGACGTGCCCTTGATCAGCTGCACCAGATAGCCGACGGTCGCGGGCTGCGCGATCCGCAACGCCTGCGGCAGCACGACCCGCCGCGCGATGGCCCAGGGACGCAGGCCGAGCGCCCGCCCCGCCTCCGCCTGCCCGCCCGGCACCGCCTGAATGGCGCCGCGCCAGATTTCACCCAGGAAGGCGCTGGCGTTGAGCGTAAAGCCGATCGCAACGGCCGCCCAGGCAGGCAGCTTCAGGCCAATTAACCCAAGGCCATAATAGACGACAAACAGCTGCAACAGGAGCGGCGTACCCTGAAACACGGCGATGTACCCGGCCGCCAGCCCACGCCGGACAGGGCCGGTACCGGCCCGGGCCAGCGCGATCAGCAGCCCCACCCCGCCGCCGCCCACGAACGCGATGGCCGTCAGCCCCACCGTCCAGCGCAGGCCCGTCAGCAGAAACACGAACTCGGGCCAACCGAAGCCGGGATGCGCCGTCATCGGTTGGGGATCATCGCGTGGGATACGCCAGGAACTGCCGCGACAGCAGCGCGAAGCCGCCCATCACCAGCCAGGACATGCCGAGGTAGAGCAGTGTGATGGTGAAGTAGATCTCGAAACTGCGGAAGGTATCGCTCTCGATCCGCTGTGCGACCGACGTCAGTTCATACGCCGCAACCGAGCTGCAGATGCTGGACGTGAGCGTCAGCATGACAAACTGGCTGGACAACGACGGCCAGATGGCGCGCAACGCAGGCTTGAGCGTCACGAGGCGAAACACCTGCCCGGGGCGCAGTCCCAAAGCCAGCCCGGCCTCACCCTGGCCACGTGGGATGCTCTGCACGCCACCACGGATGATCTCGATCGCATAGGCCCCGCCATTCAGACCGAGTGCGATGATAGCGGTGACGGTGGGGTTGAGCCTGAGGCCCAGCGTGGGTGCGGCGAAGAACAAGAAAAAGATTTGCACAAGGAACGGGGTGTTGCGGATGATTTCCACAAACGCAATCGTCGCCGTGCGCAGTGCGGCGTGGCGCGACCGCCGGGCGAGCACGCCGCAGATGCCGATGGTGAGCGCCAAGCCCATGCCCGCCAGCGCCAGGCCGATCGTGCCGAGGCAGCCGTACAGCAAGGCCGGTAGCGCATCCCGGACCACGGCGAAATCCAGCGTCGGCCCCACCCGCACCCTCCTGGCAGCCGCTTAGCGCGACCTTGACCGGAACTCTTAAGTAAGCGTTTACTTCACGTCAATGCCCGACCCCGTCCCCCTGCGCATCACCCGCGACCCGGCCGCCACCCGCCAAGATATCCTGGACGCGGCAACGATCGAGTTTTCCGATCACGGCCTGACCGGCGCACGCATCGTGGCCATTGCCGCCCGCACGCGCACCACGGTGCGGATGATCTACTATTACTTCAGCAGCAAGGACGGCCTGTACCGCGCCGTGCTGGAACGGGCCTACGCCACCATGCGTGCGACCGAGAGCGGGCTGGCGTTAGACACGCTGCCGCCAGCCGAGGCCATCCAGCACCTGGTGGAGTTCACGTTCGACTATCAAGAAGCCAACCCCCGCTTTGCCCGCCTGGTGACGATCGAGAACATCAACCAGGGCGCGCACCTGGCCGGCCTCGACCACATCCGGGTGCTGAACCAGAGCGTGCTGGCCACCATCGGCACCGTTCTCGCCCGCGGCCAGGCGGCCGGGCAGTTCCGGGCGGACGCGACGCCCGTCGGCTTGCACCTGCTGATGACGTCGTTCTGCTTCTTCCGCGTCGCCAACCGCCACACGCTCGGTACCATCTTCGGCCAAGACCCGCTCGACCCAGCCCTGCGTGCGCCACACCGGGCGATGATTGTGGATGCGGTACTGGGGTATCTGCGTGGGTAGTCGCGCTGTCCACCTGCCGTGCCGCCGCGTTGCCGCACGGCAGAGGCTGCTGCCTGACCGGCACCGCGCACCGCCCCGGCTTCGGTCAGCCGGACGTCATCACAGGGTTGCTCGCTGAATTCTTAGCTGGTTAGCCGCTCAACGTGCCGGATGGGCCGGCCCGGTGCCACAGCCTGCACAGCCCGCGCGATCGCCTGCGCGTCGATCCCCGCCACCGCGTACAAATCGGCAATCGTGCCGGTCTGGCCGAAGCGCGTGACGCCCAACGCCTGCGTGCGGTGGCCCTGCACGGCAC
>JANONC010000342.1:0-8178 GCA_031420655.1 Rhodospirillales bacterium
GCAAAGGCTGCCAGCAATCGCCGTGGTGCGGCCGCCTCAATCCGGTTCGGCCCAGCCTGCCGCAGGGCGTTCGCGGCACCGGCAGTGGTCATCCCGCCAACGCCCGAGCCGAAGGACTGCAGAACGCTGCCGATCGGCAAGGCGGCCGTCCGCAGTAACGACGCCCGGTCCGGCACCAGTACGCCTGGCGTCGTCGTCAGAACGAAACCTACTCCCGGTGCATCGGGATGGTGCGGGGCAGGTTGGCGAAGTGCGCGCGCACGATGGCCTGCGCGGCGACGCTTTGTGGGCCAGTAACCGTGTCAGCCAATTCCGTCGCCAGGCCCGTCCAGGACACCAGAGCCACGCCGGAGCTCGCCAAGCGCATCCAAGCCGCACGCTCGGCCATCTCGCTGACGGTACCGCATGCGTCAACTGCTACGGCACAGTTGAGGCCGGCATCCCGCGCCGCCAGGGCCAACAACGCCACGGCAGTATCGGTGCCGGCGCCGCCGATGATCAACGTGGTTCGGCCTGTCTCCTTGACTGCTTCCCGGAAAGCCATGTCCTCCCAAACGCTAGTCCGATGGCGAGTAATATGGCGGGCACCCAGGGCTACGCGCGCCAGCTCTGGTACCACCTCATTGGCCGCACCCGGCCCGGGCGTGGTTACAAGCAGGACCGGAATAGCCAGGGCAGACGCAATGTCTGCGAGTGACGCCAGTGCCGAGAACAAAGCCTGCTGTTCCATGGTTCGCACCATGCCGAGTGGCCCTGACTGACAATCCATCAGAACGACCAACGCATCGTCACCGCGTAGCCGGGTCACAGCCTGGCCCCAAAGCTGCGGCAGACGGCCGCGCGTGCCGAACCAGGTAGCAAAACGCTAGCCTTTGGATTGAAAATAGGGAGTCTCATGGGTTTCAAGATGCACGTTTCTCAGTCCGGTATGACGGGAACAGCGTCGGAAACTACTTACTGCCCTTAATCGCAGTGTGTTCGCATGCCTCGCTTAAGTAGTTTCCGAACCTGCCATCTGAGCCGCTTGTCACCTTTATCGATCAGGCGAGACATCGCCACGCTATCTGGGGCGTGGTTGTCGAAACACCTCGGACCGGCAAAGCCGCCGCCCGGGCAACGAAAGTTCTGCCGGTCTGAACGCAAGGCCGTCAGACGAGCATTTATGGAGTGTTTCATGAGCAACGGAGAACAGAGCAATTCAACGGGCGACAGTGTGACGAGCTTTGCCGACCCTGCCAGCCAACTTTTTGCGCCACCCCGTTTGGACATCGGCAACGAGCGTGCAGGGATTACTGATGCGGACCGATCGGACGAGCATGCCCTGCTGCCTCGCCCTGCCGCGCCACAGGGGCGGCGAAGCCTGTTCCGGCGGTAGTCCATGCAATCTGACAATCGCCGGCCGCGGCACCCGGCACAGTGATCGCTGGCCGGCTTGCCGAACTTCGCCCTGTTATCCGCTGGGACCGCGCGCCGCTGCAAGGTGAGCTGTTTGGGATCGAGCGGCTGGAGGAACACGCGCGAAGCTTGGCCGCAGCCCAGCGTGTAACGACCTACCGGACGCGGGATACCGCGCTCGCTCACCGGCTTGCGAGCAACGCCGCCTATCTCCTCCACGCCAACCGCGCCTTCGCGCTAACGGCCGGGGAAGGTCACCATTCGACTCCGGCCGCCGAATGGCTGGCCGACAACTATCACCTTGTTGACATGCAAATCCGGGAAATCGGCGTGGACCTGCCACCCGGGTACCTTGCGCAATTACCCAAACTGGCAGCTGGGCCGTTCGCCGGTCTGCCGCGGGTGTTCGGTGCAGCCTGGTCGTATGTCACCCATACTGACAGCCGCCTCGACCTGGACGGGCTGCGCCGGTTCATCCTGGCCTACCAGGACGTGCAGCCGCTCACAATTGGCGAACTGTGGGCCGTGCCCATCACGATCCGCATTGTATTGATTGAAAACCTTCGCCGAATTGCCGAACTGGTGGTGGATAACGCTGCGGCCCGGCAGGCGGCCGATGAGATGGCGCAGTCTATGCAGGATGACCGCACGGGCGGTGTTTCCATGCCTCCCGGAATGGAGTTCAACGGCCCCTTTGCCGTGCAGCTCGCCCACCGCCTTCGTGGCCACGATCCGCGGACGGACCGGGCGCTCGCCTGGCTGGATGACCGCCTGGCCACCCAGGGCACGACGGTCGAAACCGCCGTGCGCGATGAGCTGCAACAGCAGGGCATGGCTAACGCGACCGTCCGTAATGTGATCACGAGCCTGCGTCTGACCGGCGGGATCGATTGGACTGACTTTTTCGAACGGGTCTCCCTTGTCGACAGGGTGCTGGCCCGGAATGCACCGGCCGGCATGGACTTTCCCACGCGCAATCTGTACCGGACCGCGATCGAGGGATTGGCGCGCGGGTCCAAGCAGGCCGAACTCGATATCGCAGAGCTGGCCGTGACACGGGCTGCTGCGCATCAGGACGGGCCGCTGGCCGATCCAGGCTATTTCCTCATCGGCAGCGGGCGCCGGCCGTTCGAAGCAATATTGGGCTATCGCCCGCCGCTGCGCCTGCGCTTCAATCGCTTGAGCCGTGATGTCGGCATTGGTGGATACGGTGCCGTTGTGGTGCTCCTGGCCGCCGCGTTCCTGGCCGGGCCGCTGCGCTACGCTGGTGAAGCTGGGGCTAGCCTGTCCGGGCTGCTGCTGCTTGGCGTCGCCGGCTTCGTCGTCGCGTCGGACGCGGCCGTCGCGTGTGTAAACCGGCTGGTGACCTGGGCGTTCGGCGCGACCATCCTACCCGGCCTCCACCTCGACGACGGCGTTCCCACCACCCTGCGCACGCTCGTGGCCGTGCCAACGCTGCTCACCAGCGTGGCTGGTGTTAAGGAGCAAGTGGCGCGGCTCGAAATTCATTTTCTCGCCAGCGGCAATGGCGCGGTGCACTACGCCCTACTGACCGATTGGGCGGACCATGCGGCCGAACATGGGGATACCGACGCTACCCTGCTCGCCACGGCGGTGGACGGCATCGCCCAGCTCAACCGCCAGCATGGCCCGGTGCCAGGCGGCGCGCGCTTTTTGCTGCTCCACCGGCGCCGGGTCTGGAATGCCGGTGAGGGGGCGTGGATGGGCTGGGAGCGCAAGCGTGGCAAGCTGCATGAGCTGAACCGCCTACTGCGTGGGGCGACGGACACGACGTTCCTGGATCCGCCCGCCGTGCCGGAAGCGGTGCGCTATGTCGTGACGCTGGACTCCGACACACGGCTGCCGCCCGGTGCACTGCGCCGGCTAGTGGGTAAGATGGCCCATCCGTTGAACGCCCCGCGCCTGGACCCCACCACGGGGCGCGTCGTGGACGGCTATGCTGTCCTGCAGCCACGGGTCACGCCAGCGTTGCCGATGGGGGCCGGAAGTTCGCTTTTTCAGCGCATTTTCTCCAGCATGGACGGTATCGACCCCTACGCCGGGGCCGTGTCGGACGTGTATCAAGACTTGTTTGGCGAAGGGTCCTACGCCGGCAAGGGCATTTACGATGTGGATGCGTTCGATGCGGCATTGCTTGGCCGGGTCGCGGACTCGACCCTGCTGAGCCACGATTTGTTCGAGGGTGTGTTTGCTCGCGCTGGGCTGGTGAGCGATATCGAGGTGATCGAGGACTTTCCGACGGGCTATGCCGTGGCAGCGCTGCGTCAGCACCGGTGGGCGCGCGGCGATTGGCAGCTGCTCCCCTGGATCGTGCCCTGGCTGAACACCGGCGGCGACCGGCCGGGGCGCAAAGGGCTCTCCGCCATGGGGCGCTGGAAGATGCTCGACAATCTGCGGCGCACGATGTCCGCTCCGGCGGCCATTGTCGCCCTGTTGGCTGGATGGGCGCTGCCCGGGCCGGCCGCGCTGGCGTGGACCGGCTTTGTGCTGCTGACCATCGCCCTGCCCGCGCTCCTACCGGTGTTGGACGACGTGATTCCGGGCGTGCGGTGGGTGTCGTTCCGGAGTTACTTCGGCCTGCTGGGCACAGGCGTGTATCACGCGGCTGCGTTGGCCGGCATGGTCGTTACGTTTATGGCGCACCAGGCCGTTCTGATGGGCGATGCGATCGGACGGACGGTAATCCGCGTTGGCTGGACGCGCCGCCATCTGTTGCAATGGGTAACTGCGGCGCAGGCTGCGGACGGTCCGGCGCTGGACATAGGCGGCCATTACCGGCGCATGGCGGGCGCTCCTGTTCTGGCTGTGGTCGCGCTAGCCTGGACCGCTGCGGCGGGCGGCACCTGGATACTCGCTGCACCCTTTGCGCTGGTATGGATCGCCTCGCCCGCCATCGCGCTCTGGGCAAGCCGGCCATCCGGCGGGAACCGCTCCGCGCTGTCGCTGCCGGATATCGACACATTGCGGTCCACGGCACGCCGGACCTGGCGTTTCTTTGAGGTCTTTGTAACGCAATCCGACACCATGCTGCCGCCGGACAACTTTCAGGAAGACCCGGTGCCTGTGCTGGCGCATCGCACCTCGCCCACCAACATGGGCCTTTACTTGCTGTCCACCGTGGCAGCGCACGATTTTGGCTGGACCGGCCTCACCAGCGCGATCGACCGGCTGGAGGCGACTCTCGCCACCATGGCCCGGCTGCAACGCCATCGCGGTCACTTCTACAATTGGTACGACACAACCGATCTGCGCCCGCTGGAACCGCCCTACGTCTCTACCGTCGATAGCGGCAATTTGGCCGGGCACCTGCTGACACTGGCCAACGCTTGCGCGTCCTGGCGGGCGACCCCGCGCCACGCCGCGCCCTGGCGCGCGGGATTGGCCGACACCGGCCGGATTGCGGCGGCGGAGCAAGCCCTGCTGCCGGTCACTCTGACCGGTCTGGCAGCGGTCAGCGCCGTGGTTACGGCGGCGAACGCCCGGCTCCTACGCCCTGATTGCACGCTGGCCGGGCTTGCGACGGATTTGCGGACAGCGGCAGCACTGGCCCACGCCTTTGTGGACCGTCACCCCGGCGCGGCGGAACTGGCCTACTGGGTCACAGCCATGCAGCACACAGTTGAGAGCCACCTGCTAGATGCGGTCAACCCGGCCGATCTGGACCGGCGGCTGCTCGCGATCGAGGAACAGGCACGCGGCATGGCGCTCGCGATGGAGTTCGGCTTCCTGCACAACAGTGAGCGCAAGCTGCTGTCGATCGGCTATCTAGCTGACGAGGGAAAGCTCGACGCCAACTGCTACGACCTACTGGCCTCCGAAGCGAGGCTCGCGTGCTTTGTCGCGATTGCCAAGGGCGACATTCCAGCGCGCGAGTGGTTCCGGCTTGGCCGGGCGGTCACCCCCGCGGCAGGCGGGGCCGTGCTGGTGTCGTGGTCGGGTTCCATGTTCGAATACCTCATGCCGTCCTTGGTAATGCGGGCACCGGCCGGCAGCTTGCTCGAGAGCACGAGCCGGCTGGTCGTCCGCCGGCAGGCCGCGTTCGGGGTGGAACAGGGCGTGCCGTGGGGGGTCTCGGAATCGGCCTATAATGTGCGTGATGCGGAGTACACCTATCAGTATTCCAACTTCGGTATACCCGGGCTTGGCCTTAAGCGCGGCCTGGACGCTGACCTGGTGATCGCGCCGTATGCGACGGCCCTCGCCGCGATGGTGGATCCCGCGGCGGCGGTGGCCAATCTGGGTGCCCTGACCGGGATGGGTGCGTTGGGCCGCCACGGCTTCTACGAAGCGCTGGACTTTACGCCGGACCGCGTGCCGGCCGGGCAGACCATGGTGATCGTGCGGGCGTTCATGGCCCATCACCAGGGCATGACGATCGTGGCGGTGGCCGACGCAGTGCTCGATGGATTGATGCGCGCCCGCTTTCACGCCGAGCCGATTATTCAAGCGACCGAACTGCTGTTGCAGGAACGCGCGCCCCGCGACGTGGCGACGGCCCGGCCCCTGCCGCCAGACCCCAAACACGCCGCCAAAGGGGCACCGGCCGTCCTACCCGGAGGACGGCGGTTTGATGGGACGATTGGAGCGACCCCAGTCACGCACCTTCTGTCCAACGGACGGTACTCCGTAATGCTGACAACGACCGGGTCCGGCAGTAGCCGCTGGGGAGACCTGGCCGTCACGCGGTGGCGGGAGGATCCGTCGCTCGATGACTGGGGGTCCTTAATTCTCCTGCGCGACACCGGCAACGGCCGGGTGTGGCCGGCGGGATTGCAGCCGGTCGGTACGCCGCCCGATGCCTATGACGTGGCGTTCGGAGAAGACCGGGCGGAGTTCGCCCGCCGTGACGGCCTGCTGACGACACTGATGGAAGTCCTGGTATCACCCGAGGAGGATGCAGAGGTGCGCCGGGTATCGGTGACCAACACCGGCACCAAACCCCGGACAATAGAGCTAACATCCTATGCCGAGTTGGCATTGATCCGTCCGGCCGACGACATCGCCCATCCGGCATTTGCCAAGATGTTCGTCCAGACCGAACGGCTGGCCGACGGTGCCCTGTTGGCCACCCGCCGGCGCCGGACACCGGGCGAGCCGGAGATTTGGGTCGCGCACCTGATCGTAACCGGACCCGGCGCGGACCGGGATAGTATCGAGGCTGAAACCGATCGCGCCCGGTTCTTGGGCCGCGGCCGGGCTATGCGCGACGCGGCGGCCATGGACGGCCGACCGCTGTCCGGGACTACCGGCACGGTGCTGGATGCCGTGGCCGCGCTGCGATGCCGCGTGACCGTGGCACCGGGCGCCATGGTGCGGGTTGCGTTCTGGACGATGGCCGCCGGTACGCGCGCCGCACTGACCGGGGCGATCGACAGGCACCAGGATGCGGCGGCGTTTGACCGTGCGTCGACCTTGGCCTGGACGCAGGCGCAGGTGCATCTCCGCCACCTCAGCATCACGCCACGCGAGGCCGACCTGTTCCAAACTCTGGCCGGGCACCTGATCTACGCCAGTCCGGCGCAGCGGCCCGGTTCCGGCACGATACAGGCGGGTGCCGGACCGCAGCCAGGTTTGTGGGGCCAGGGTCTCTCGGGTGACCTGCCCATCTTGCTGCTCACGATCCGGGACGGCGCGGACCTCGACCTGGCCCGTCAGGTCTTGCTCGCCCATGAGTATTTCCGGCTGAAGCAGTTCGCCGTCGACCTGGTCATATTGAACAACCACGCGGCTTCCTACTCACAGGACCTGCAAAGCGCGCTGGAGAGCTTGATCCGGGCACAACCGCAGGCACAAGCGGTCCCTGGCGGCGCGGCGAAAGGCTCGGTGTTCCTACTGCGGGCCGACTTGCTTCCGGCGGAAACGGTCGGCCTGCTTGCCGCCGTCGCACGGGTCGTGCTGGTGGCCGAGCGTGGCAGCCTCGCCGGCCAGCTCCGGTTACGGGTGCCTGCAGCCGCGGTGGCACGTCCCAGCCGGCAAGGTGATCCTGGCACTACCAGTCCGCCGGTACCCGCATTTGAGTTCTTCAACGGCTATGGCGGTTTCACGGATGAGGGCCGCGCGTACACCATCGTGCTCCGCCCTGGTCAGGCGACGCCCGCACCCTGGGTCAATGTGATCGCTAACCCCAGCTTCGGCTTCCTGGTCGCGGCAGAAGGCGGCGGCTTCACTTGGGCGGGCAACAGCCGGGAGAACCAACTGACGCCGTGGTCGAACGACCCGGTTACCAACCGCTCTGGTGAAGCGTTCTACCTGCGCGATACTGGCACCGGTGACGTCTGGTGCCCCACCGCGTCGCCGCGCCGTGACCCGGCGTCGACCTACGTGGCCCGCCATGGCTGGGGCGTGTCCTCGTTCGATCGCATCGCCTACGGCATCGCCAGCACCCTCATGCAGTTTGTGCCGGACAGTGACCCGGTGAAGCTATCGCGCGTGCAACTGCACAACCAGTCCGGACGCGCCCGGTCTATCACTGTCACCGCCTATGCGGAGTGGGTTCTGGGTGCATCGCGCAGTGCCACGGCGGCGTTCATCATCACAGAACTGGACGGTGCTACGGGTGCGATGCTGGCGCGCAATCCCTGGGCCGCCAGCACCGGGACCCGCGTCGCCTTCGCCGACATGCGTGGTGCCCAGACCAGCTGGACCGGTGACCGGCGGGAGTTCATCGGCCGCCACGGCTCGCTCGCCAACCCGGCGGCCGTTATCGGCTCTGCGCCGCTCTCCGGCCAGACCGGCGCGGCGCTGGACCCGTGCAGCGCGATG
>JANONC010000343.1:0-2189 GCA_031420655.1 Rhodospirillales bacterium
CGCCCCGGCCATCATCGCGGTCCACGCCGGCGTCTCCTTCGCCTTCATGCCGGGCGGGATTGCCGAGACTGGCGTGCCCTTACGGCCTCGGGCCGCGGCTTCGACCTCGACGGTTTTGAGATCGCTTTTGCCCAGCGCAACTCTGATCGCCTGTGTCGATTGCAGAAAGAGGCGCATCTGGCCGAGAATAAAATCTCGTTCGGTCTCGGTCCGCGTCGTGGCCTCACGCGTGTCCTGCGCGATGCACGGCGACACGAACAGGGTTCCAGCGAGGATCCATCCTGCGATGCTCTTCATGGCTACTTCTCCACGGGCCACTTAACGTGAACCTTCCTGCGCCAACTGGGCAAGATTTATCTTCGACTGGGGTATAAGCGGCGGCATGGCACGGGCGGCTCAGGCGCTCTCGATGACCTAGCCTGCAGTATCGCAGGCGATCGGTCATCTGGAACCGGCACTGAACCTGCCTGCGCGCTCGTCGAAGCAGCACGGCACCGAATGCCGTGCGCACGACCGCGCGATCACGGGGTTCATCGACGCCGCTCGTGCGGACAACCGCGGCGCCGGTTGAACCTGTTTACTGACGTCCGATTGAGATGGCACGCCATCCTTTCCCCAAACCAAGAATTTTGCGCGACATGGCGGAGCCAAACTCGTTAACCGGTTAGTCGTTGCAGAAGTTCGGTGCAAATGTCCGCCATGGGGTTGAAAGCAGACTTAACCTTCTTTGTTTCGCCTCGAAACAAATGCTAATAGCCCAAGGCTCAGCAGCGAGGGCGCGCAAATCTAAGCCACCGGACGGGCAGCTACCCGACCCGCGCCACCCGCAGCGCGTTGGTGGAGCCGGGTTGGTTGAATGGCACGCCGGCCGTCACGACCACTTCCTGCCCGGCATTGGCGAACCCCTCCGTCCGGGCGATGCGGACGGCGCGGGTTACGGTTTCGCTCATCGTGTGGGTTTCGGGCGTCACCACCGCGTGCACCCCCCACACGAGCGACAGCCGCCGCGCCGTCTCCAGGCTGGTAGTCAGGCCCAGCACCGGGCATTCCGGGCGTTCACGCGCCACACGCAGCGCGGTGCTGCCGCCCAGGGTGAAGGCCATAATCGCGGCGGCACCGATCGTGTCCGCCACCTGGCGGGCGGCGCTGGCGATGGCGGCGTCGGAGCGGCGCTCGGTCACTGGGCGGGCGGCGTCGGTCAGCGTGCGCCAGCCGGGGTCACGCTCCACCCGCTCCACGATCCGCTCCATAATGTTCACCGCCTCCTGCGGGTATTGCCCGGCAGCGGTCTCGGCGGACAGCATCACCGCGTCCGCGCCATCGAACACCGCCGTCGCCACGTCCGACACCTCGGCCCGCGTCGGCGCCGGGGCGGTGATCATGCTTTCCAGCATTTGCGTCGCGACCACGACGGGGATACCCCGCTCCCGCGCCGCGCGGATGATTCGCTTGGAGGCGAGCGGCACTTCTTCCGGTGCCAGCTCCACACCAAGGTCGCCGCGCGCGACCATGACAGAGTCGCTCAGTGCCAAGATGTCATCCAGGTTGTCGAGCGCCTGAGGCTTCTCGATCTTGGTCATGATCCAGGCGCGCCCGGCGGCGATGTCCCGCGCCTCCGCCACATCTTCGGCCCTTTGCACGAAGCTCAGCCCCACAAAATCCACGCCATGGTCCAGCGCGAAAGCGAGATCGATGCGGTCCTTGGCCGTCAGCGCCGGGATGGCCAGCGCCACGTCCGGCACGTTCACGCCCTTGCGGTCACTGAGCGGCCCGCCGGTCACGACCTCGCACTCGAGATGGTCCGGCCGGACATGCACCACGCGCAGCCGCAACTTGCCGTCATCCAGTAGCAGCGACGTGTTGATGGCGGCAGCTGCGATGATCTCCGGATGCGGCAGTTGGACACGGTCGCGGTCGCCGGGCACAGGGGATAGGTCGAGCCGGAAGGTCTGGCCTGTCTGCAACACGACGCGCCCAGCCTGGAACTTGCCAACGCGCAGCTTCGGCCCCTGCACATCGGCCAGGATACCGATCGGGCGGCCATATTGCTCTTCCAGCGCACGGATCATGACGATGCGGGCGCGGTGATCGTCGTGCGAGCCATGGCTGAAGTTGAGCCGGAATACGTCGACGCCGCCCAGGAACAGGCGGCTCAGCATGTCAGGGGTGGCGCTGGAGGGGCCAAGGGT
>JANONC010000344.1:0-23905 GCA_031420655.1 Rhodospirillales bacterium
CCGATGTTCTACGGCAGCGAAACCGGCCTGGCGCACATTGCGCAACGGCTGAACCACTACGCGACGATGACGGGTGACGAGACAATGCGGCCCGCCCCGTTGCTGGCGCGGCTGGCGGCACAGGGCCGGGGTTTTGACGCAGCGTAAGCGACCCTGGGATGCGGTGTACCCCAGCCTGGGCGGCTGGGATGTGCCGCTCGCGCGCTCGACCTTGCCGGATCTGCTGGCACGGGCGGTGGCGGCGCACGGGCCGCGCGTGGCGATCGAGTTCGACGGCAGGACGATCAGCTATGCCGAGCTGGGCGCGCGGGTAACGGACGCCGCGGCGCGGCTGGCCGGGGCCGGGGTGCGGCCGGGTGAGGTCGTGGGGCTGCTGGCGGGCAACACGCCGGAGCAGCCCGTCGCGTTCTTTGCGCTGCTGCAGGCGGGCGCGATCGTGGCGCAACTCAGCCCGCTGGACCCACCAATGGTGATGGCGCGCAAGCTGGCCGATGTGGGCGCGCGGCGGTTGGTGACGACAAGTTCCACAACAATGATCGCTGTTGCGGCACAGCTCATCAGCGATGGTGCCATAGACAGCGTTGTAGTTCTGTGCGCCCCGCCTGACCTTTTTGGCGCTTCCGGCAAGGGTGAGGGCCAATTTAGTGGAATGATCGCCCTGGACAGCCTACCGCTCGCTACCCCCCGCCCGGCACGCGGCGTGGATGACGTGGCCGTACTGCAATTTACCGGCGGCACCACTGGCCAGCCGAAGGCCGCCATGCTGACCCACGGCAACCTCACCGCGGCCGTAAGTGCCTATGACCAGTTCAACGCCGCACCCCAGCGCCGCATCCATCCCGGCGACCGGGTCATGGCCGTGCTGCCGCTGTTCCACATTTATGCGCTGACCGCGGTACTTTTGCGCACGCTGCATGCCGGCGCGACGCTCATGCTACGCGCCCGTTTCGACCCGATCGTCGCGCTGGACGATATCGAAAGTGGCTGCACGCATTTCTACGGCGTGCCGACCATGTGGATCGTGCTCGTCAACCATCCCGGCGCGGCTGCCCGAGACTGGTCGCGCCTGCGTATCGCGAGTTCGGGCGGGGCAAGCCTGCCGCCCGAGATCAGCGCCCGCATGCATGCCATGAGCGGCCTTACGCTTGGGGGCGGCTGGGGCATGACGGAAACGTCGCCGGCCGGCACCAACTTACTGCCGGATTGCGTCCACGCGCCCGGCCTCATCGGCGTGCCGCTGCCCGGCGTCGATGTGCAGATCGTAGCGCTGGATGACCCGCGCCGGGTGCTGCCGCCCAATCAGGCAGGGGAGCTGCGCATCCGCGGACCCAACGTGACGTCCGGCTATTGGAACCGCCCGGAAGACAATGCGGCGGCGTTCGTCGATGGCTGGTTTTTGACCGGCGACATCGGCACCATGGCGGCCGATGGCCAATTCACGCTGGTGGACCGCAAGAAGGAGATGCTGATCTCGGGCGGCTATAACGTGTATCCGCGCGTGATCGAAGACGCGATCCACGAACACCCGGACGTACACGAGGCGGCGGTGATCGGCGTGCCGGACCCCTATCGCGGGCAGGCGGCAAAGGCGTTCGTCAGCCTACGCCCCGGCGCCGGGAAATTGACGCTGGGGGAGCTGCGCGACTTCCTGGCCCCGCGCCTGGGCCGGCATGAACTGCCGGCCCAGTTGGAAGTCTTGGATGAGCTGCCGCACACACCGGTGGGTAAGCTGGCGAAACTGAAGCTACACAAAGGATCACTAACATGACCGAAGCCGTCATCGTCTCCACCGCCCGTACCCCCATCGGCCGCGCCGTGCGGGGTGCGTTCAACCTGACCCACGGCGCGGAGATGGGCGGCCATGTGATCCGCGAAGCCGTCGCGCGCGCCAAGCTGGAACCCGGCGAGGTCGAGGACCTCATCATGGGCGTGGCTTATCCGGAGGGCGCAACGGGCGGCAACATTGCACGGCAGGCGGCGCTGCGGGCGGGGCTGGACGTGAGTACCGCGGCCACGACCGTGAACCGGTTTTGCGCGTCGGGCTTGCAGGCCATCGCCATGGCGGCGCACCGGGTGCTGGTAGATGGCGTGCCCGTAGCAGTCGCGGGTGGCATGGAGAGTGTCAGCCTGGTGACCGGTAGCGCGAACCGGCACCGCAGCCGCAACGAGTGGCTGGAGGCGCATATTCCCGCCATCTATATGCCGATGATCGAGACAGCCGACATCGTCGCAGCGCGGTATGGCATCACGCGGGAAGCGCAGGATGCGTATTCGCTCGAAAGCCAGCGTCGCACGGCCGCCGGGCAGCAGGCGGGGCGATTCGACGCGGAGATCGTGCCGATGGCAACCACGAAGGCCGTGACAAACAAAGAAACGCAGGAGGTGACGCATGAGGAAACCCTGCTGCGACAGGACGAAGGCAACCGTCCGGACACGTCGGCCGAGGGCCTGGCCAGACTGAAGCCGGTACGCGGCGAGGGCGAGTTCGTCACAGCCGGCAACGCAAGCCAACTCAGCGACGGGGCCAGCGCCTGTGTGGTCATGAGCGACACCGAAGCAGCGCGCCGGGGCCTGACCCCGCTGGGCGTGTTCCGCGGCCTGGCGGTTGCGGGGTGTGAGCCGGATGAGATGGGCATCGGCCCCGTGTTCGCGGTGCCACGGCTGTTGCAGCGCCATGGGCTGACGGTGGACGATATCGATCTGTGGGAGCTGAATGAGGCGTTCGCGAGCCAGGTGCTGTACTGCGCCCAGCGCCTTGGCATCCCGCACGAAAAACTGAATGTGAATGGCGGGGCCATCAGCATCGGCCACCCGTTTGGCATGAGCGGCGCGCGCATGACCGGCCACGCGCTGATCGAAGGGCGGCGGCGGGGTGCCAAGCGCGTGGTGGTGACTATGTGTATCGGTGGCGGCCAAGGTGCCGCGGGCTTGTTTGAAATCAGTTAAGGGAAACGTCGCCATGGACCTCGCTTTCAGCCCGGAAGAGAACGCGTTCCGGGAGCGCATGCGTATTTTCTTCACCACGCAAATCCCGCAGGGTATCCGCGACCAGGTGAAGAAGGGTGAGCACGTCTCCAAGGAAGCGCAGGTCACGGCACAGCGCATCCTGAACGCCAACGGGCTGGCGGTGCCGCACTGGCCGGCCGAGTGGGGCGGCCAAGATTGGAGCCCGGTGCAGACCTACATTTATCAAGATGAGCTTCAGCAGGCATGCGTGCCGTTCCCGCTGGCGTTCAACTGCAGCATGGTCGGCCCGGTCATCGCGCAGTTCGGCAGCCAGGCGCAGAAGGAGCGGTTCCTGCCAGCGACGGCCAATCTCGACATTTGGTGGTGCCAAGGCTTCAGCGAGCCCGGCGCCGGGTCTGACCTCGCGAGCCTGCGCACGACGGCCGTGCGGGACGGCGATGATTACGTGGTGAATGGCCAGAAGACCTGGACGACGCTTGCGCAATATGCCGACTGGATTTTCTGTCTGGCGCGGACCGACATGGGGGCGAAGAAGCAGCTTGGCATTAGCTTCTTGCTCATCGACATGAAGACGCCAGGCGTGACGGTGCGGCCCATTCAAACAATCGACGGCGGCATGGAGGTGAACGAGGTCTGGTTCGACGACGTGCGCGTGCCGGTTGAAAACTTGGTGGGTGAGGAGAACCGCGGTTGGGATTATGCCAAGTTCCTGCTGGGTAACGAGCGGACTGGCATTGCCCGTGTGGGCGTGAGCAAGGCGCGCATCCGCCGCATCAAGCAGCTAGCCGCCCTGGAACGCGTCGGCGACCGCCCGCTGATCGATGAGCCGCATTTCCGGGAGAAGGTGGCAGCGGTCGAGGTGGAGTTGAAGGCGCTGGAGATGACTCAGCTGCGCGTGGTGGCGGACGAGCGCAACCACCGTAACGGCAAGCCAAACCCGGCCAGTTCGATCCTGAAAATTAAGGGCAGCGAGCTGCAGCAGGCGACGACGGAGCTGCTGATGGACGTGGTCGGCCCCTACATCCTGCCGTACGACGACCACGAAGAGGGCTCGAACCTGCCGCCGGTCGGGCCGGAGTACGCGGCGGAGGCCGCACCCACGTACTTCAACTGGCGCAAGGTTTCGATCTATGGCGGGTCGAACGAGATCCAGCGCAATATCGTGGCCAAGGCAATCCTGGGGTTCTAGGGCTTTAGATTTGGCGAGCACTACGTCCGCCCAGGTGAAGCAGCCTGGGCGGAAAGTGTTCTAGACCCAACCCGGGCGTTGGCCCCGGCGTGCATGGGTGGCATAAGCCTGGCCATGCGTGTTTTGTATCACCTGCCGCTTTCACCGTTTGGCCGTAAAGTGCGCCTTGTCCTAGCTGAAAAGCGACTGCCGTTCGAACTGGTGGTCGAGAAAGTGTGGGAGCGGCGGCCCGAATATCTGGACATGAATCCGGCCTGCACCGTTCCGACTCTGCAAGAAGGTAACGGGCTGGTCATTCCTGATTCGGGCGTGATTTGCGAGTACCTGGATGAGGCCTATCCCGACACACCGCTGATGGGGCACAGCTTTGCCGACCGGGTCGAGGTGCGGCGAATTGTTGCGTGGATGGACGGCAAGTTCGCGCATGAGGTGACGGCGAACCTCCTAGGCGAGAAGTTCATGAAGCGCTTGCTAGGCCGCGGCAATCCGGATGCCGGGGCGCTGCGGGCCGGCTACACTAATTTGCGCCACCACATGGAGTATATCGGCTGGCTGGCGGAGACACGGACTTGGCTTGCCGGGCACACACTTTCGGTCGCCGATTTTGCGGTGGCGGCCCATCTTTCGGCGCTCGACATGGCGGGCGACGTGGACTGGAGCGTGTCACCGGCGGCCAAGGATTGGTATGCCCGGCTCAAATCCCGCCCGAGCTTCCGCGCCCTGCTGATCGACCGCGTGCCGGGCTTAACACCGCCTGCGCATTACGCCGATTTGGACTTTTAGGCAGGCGCCAGCAGGTCATACGGGCCGGCTTAGTCGGCAACCATTACCATTTCGCCGCCTGTCACCTGGAACGTGCTCAGTTGCGACAGGAAAGTTTGGCCCAGTAGGCTGATGCTGGCGGCTCCCGGCTGGCTTACCAGCACGGGCACGTCGTGCCGGGTGATGCCGCCCACGGTCAGGGTTGAAAGCCGCGTCCGGGCGGCAAGGCCCTGGCCATTGGCTGTGCTGGTGCGGACTGAGAAGTTCAGCGCTTCTGGGTTCAGCCCAGCCCGGGCGGCGTCGTCGTGGCTGAGGAAAATGCCGGATGCGCCGGTATCGACCATCATGGACGCAGCTGTGCTGTTGAGACTTGCGGTTACATAGAAATGGCCGTCGCGGCTGCGTTTGGTCCGCGCCTGACCCGGCCGGTTAACCATGACCGCTACAGGTGCCGCCTGCATAACCGACTGCGCGAACGCGCTAGGGCGGTTCACCTTGGGCAGAGACGGCTCCTGGGCCGCGGCCACAGCCGGCCCTCCTGCGAGCAATACCAATAGTAGCCAGCGCATACCGTGTTTCCTGACCGGCCAAGCCGATCGTGCCACGCCCCACGACTAAACATCGATCAGGAATAGATCGGAACTGTTAAAGCGTAGGCCTGGCCCCTTGGGCGACACGCGACTACTCCTTCGGGATCGAGTCGATCTTGGTGTCCACGCTGAAAAATCCTGCGCCAACGGCGACGAAGGCAAGGAAGCCGCCCGCCATCGACAGGTTTTTCAGGAACTGGATCTGCTGACCCATGTTCGTTAAATCCGAGTGCGCGAGCAGCGCGGTGGCCATACAGAAGACGGCGAGCGCCACCGCAGCAAAGCGCGCCTTCAAACCGAACATCAGCAGCAGCCCGCACCCCAGTTCGACCGCGACGGCAATGTAATAGGCGAGCTGCGGTTGCGGCACCGCCAGCTTTGTAAATCCGGCGACCGTCGCCTCCATGTGGGTTAGCTTGCTGAAGCCTTGTATGACAAAGATCATGCTGGCGCAGACCCGGGCCAGGAGCAGGAGGGCGCTCTGCGATAGTGTCACGGACGATGCGATCATGGGGGGCTCCGGGATGCGGCGTAGGTGCGGCAGGCGGCAGTGAACGCATCGAGCAATGCCATGCTATTTGGGTTTTGCACAGCCTGCCACTCTGGATGCCATTGCACGCCGAGCGCAAACGGCTGGCCCGCCACGCGCACGCCCTCGATCGTGCCATCGCCAGCGTAGGCCTCGGCCACCAGACCCGGTGCCAGCTGGCCGATCGCCTGTTCGTGCAACGAGTTCACGTCGATCGACGACGCGCCGATGATTGCGGCGAGCATGCCGCTGAGCCGCACGGGGTGCTTGGCGCGGTAGCGATGCGCGCGTTCGCCGGGGCCCTCACGGTGGTCCTGCCGGCCCGTGACGGCGTGAACTTGCTGATGCAGGCTGCCGCCCAGCGCCACGTTGAGCTCTTGGATACCGCGGCAGATGGCGAGCAGCGGCATATGTCGGGATAGTGCCGCCCGGATGAGTGGAAGGGTCGTGTGGTCGCGCGCCGGGTCGTGCTGGCCTGGCGTCTCGTCGCCAGCGCCGTAATGCGCCGGGTCGACATTGCTGGGCGAGCCGGACAGGAGCAGGCCGTCGAGCCGGTCAAGCACGCCAGTCATCTGCGGTCCAAAGGGCGGGATGATCACCGTAAGGGCCCCTGCGGCCATGACCGCCTCGCTATACCGGGGCAGGGCCGCATGCTGCGGCTGTCCTTCGACGATGCGGGTGCAGGCGGGAATGCCAATAAGGATCACGTTGTCATTTTCACCGGTTTCGGGCGAAGCCGGTCTGCGGTAAAGGCGCACACGGCCCCGGCCAGCATGAGGGCGGCCATGGGCCGGGCGGTGCCGTCGGTTAGCAATCCCACCAGCACGCCCGACAATGCGGCCAGGCAGAACTGCATCGTCCCCATCAGCGCCGACGCGCTACCGGCCTGCGCCGCATGACGGGACAGCGCACCCACGGCCGAGTTGGGCATCACGAACCCCATCGCCCCCATAATGACCATGACCGGCCCGACCACCGCGTAAGCGCCGCCGACATCCAGCACCGCGCATGCGAGCAGAACGACCGACGCGACCAGGAACACGCTGACCCCCCAGCGTATGACGCGCGCCGCCCCAAACCGTGGCAGGATGCGTGGGTTGATTTGCGACGCAAGGATGAACATGCCCGCCGAAAGTCCGAACAGCATCCCGTATTGCGGCGGCGTAAAATGGAAACGCTGGATCAACACCGGTGAGGACCCGCTGATATAGGCGAACATGCTGAACATGCCGAACCCGCCCATCAGGACGTAGGCTAGGAAGGTCTTGTCGCGCAACACGCTGGCAAAGCGGGGTAGCAGAGTGAACAGCCCCAAGCGGATGCGTCGTTCGGCCGGCAAAGTGTCCGGCAGGAAGCGCCACACCAGCAGGCTACACACGCCACCGTACAGCGCGGTGATCCAGAATATCGCGTGCCAGGGTGCGACCGTCAGCACGAGACCGCCCAGCGTGGGTGCTAAAATGGGAGCCACGCCCATGACGAGCATGAGCTTGCTCATCAGCCGTGCCGCCGCGTGCCCGTCGGCCAGGTCACGGACGATGGCGCGGGGTATAACCATCCCGGCCGAGCCGCCGAAGGCCGCCACGAAGCGCAGCAGCGACAGGGTTAGCAGGTCCGGCGCCAGGGCACAGCCGGCATTGGCCACGGTATAAACCGCCGTGCCTATAATCAGCGGCAGCCGGCGGCCATAGCGGTCGGCCAGCGTGCCCTGCGTGATTTGCCCCACGGCCAGCCCGGCGAACCAGGTCGCGAGTGTAATCTGCGCCGTGCCCGCCCGCCCGCCGAGCGAAGCCTCGATATCCGGAAAGGCCGGCAGGTACATGTCCGTACTGAGGGGCCCCACGGCCGTGAGCACGCCGAGGAGCAGTGGCAGCCATACGGGGTATTTCAGCCCTTCTGACACACTCTGCCTTTATTCATTGTACGCCACAAAAACAGAAGGCCCCGGCACGAATGCCGAGGCCTTCCCATTGTTCGACGGAAACCGCCGGACTTTGGTGTTAGCCCGCCGACACGACCGTCATGAGGGCGGGAGTCCAGGTCACGGCGTACGTCCGTAGAGTCAAACAATGAGACACTGGATCACCTCCTTTCGATTGTTGAAGCACAGAGGATGGGGTTGGTTGCGGCGCAGCACAAGTCATCGTTCCGGCATCAACAAAGCCGTCGCCCGCTCGCCTTCGACCAGATGAGTTTGCAGAACCGTATCGACGTCGGCCGTGCTGCCAATGTGGTACCAAACCCCGTCGGGATAGATGACCATGCAGGGTCCCAGCTCGCAGCGGTCGAGGCATCCGGCGCTGTTGACGCGCACGTTGAGGAGTCCAAGTTCTTTGACGCGGGCTTTCATGTAGTCGCGCAGATGCTCCGACCCGCGCGCTGCACAGGAGCCGCGCGCATGCCCGTCCGGGCGGCGATTGGTGCAGACGAACAGGTGAGCGTCGAAAAACATCATTACTATAATAGTGTGCGGGCGCTGTTGCGGCAACGCGGGTTACGGCGTGGAGTGCCCCTATCTCGTCAGAGCAAGCGTATACTGGCAATTCCTACTACTGACTGAGCCATCGAACTTGCCAGCCCCAAACCGGCCTGCGAGCCGGGCCGTGCCAAATTGCACGTCTAGGCTTCCATCCTTGCCGACTTGCCCCTCGAACGTCGTACTCGGGTTGAGTCGCAGCGTCGCCGTGCCGTTCTGCACCCGGATGACGGGGCTGAATAGCGAGCAGCCTGTCCCGCTTACCGGTGCGCCGCCGTAGACCCCATCATAGCTTGCGCCCTGCGCCAATGCCGCGGCGTGCATGATCATGAACGTGGCGAGTGTAAGCGGGACTAAGCGGACCATGGCAACCACCTCCGTCGATCTGGTACGATAATGGCCCGGTATCCATTGCGTCAATAGAATGACAGGATTCAAGAGGGGCCTAATTCAGGTAGCGCAGCCGCAGCGTAATGCGCCCGCCTTGGGGGCCTAGCTCGAACCGGGCATCGGCGAAGCTCGGCGGGCCGAACCGGAAGTGAGCGTTGTTGCTGAAGCCGATACCCTCCAACGGGACGCCCAGCAGGTCACGGTCTACCTGCTCGTTCATGTTCTCGTCGTGATACACCTGCGCCGCCCAGATGCCTGGAGGCACGTTGGGCACCACCACCACGGTTTCGCCGGGGCGGGCCGGGGCGCTGGCATTATACGGGCAGGTTTCGGTCAGGAACCGGTCTTGGGGACACACGCCGACCTGGATAAGGCCACGCGCGTTGCGGATGTTGCTGACCACGACCTGCAAATCACCGGCCATGGCCGGCGACGCTACTGCGCCGGATAGGCCCGCCCACGCCACAACGATGGCCGTCCGCGCCAGGCGCGCGCCAACGCGACCCACTGCACCGCCAGCACGCCCAGCACCCCCAGCGGATGCAACAGGGCGCTGAGCACGGGCGCCCGAAACCGCCAGGCGAGCAGCAGCCGGAACCCCACCGTGGCCATAACCGCAAGCACGGCCCACCAAGCGGGCAGAAACAGCCAGGGTACCACCTGCCCGCCGGCCAGGATGATGGTCCAAACCGGTAACGCGCGGGAGGTTGCCATGCCCTCGGTCGCGTTCTTGCATAGTCCCTCCCAAACCTGCCCAGCATTCGCGTACATGCGGCAGGATGCAAACCGGCTCGCATCGAAAAGGCCCGTCATTTCGCCCGCCCGGCGGAAGGCGCGTGGCAGCATAATTCCGTCGTGCAACGAAGCGCGAATGGCCGCGTGCCCGCCCGCGCGCTCGTACGCCGTCCGCTGGGCGATGAATAGCTGGCCGCAGCCTGCGCCCAGCCCCACATCGATCCGGCGCGAACTAAGCGCCAATGGCAGGTAGGCCAGCAGTAGGAAATGGATGAGCGGTAGCAGCAACTGCTCTGCCCAGGTGAGCGTCACCTGCCGGGGAAAGCCGCTGGCCAGGCCCACATCATGACGTTGCATATATCCAGCCATGCGGGCCAGCGCGTCCGGTGCCAGGCGCACGTCGGCATCGACCCAAACCATCAGTTCATGCCGGGCAAGGCCCGCCAGCATCTGGCAGGCATGTTGCTTACCCGACCAGCCCGGCGGCAGCGTGCCGCCCGATGCGATGCGCAGGCGTGGGTCGTCGATCCCCGCCAGGATGGCAGCGGTCCGGTCCGTCGATCCGTCATCCAGCACGACCAGTTCCAACTCGACGCCCGTGCTGGCCAGCACAGCGGCGCAGGCGGCGGCGATATTCGCCTCCTCGTTCCGGGCGGGGATCAGGACCGAGATGACGGGCAGCCCGGTGGCAAGGGCTGGGGTGCGGTAGAGCGCCAGGTTAAACAGCCCCAGTAGTACAGGTGCCAGTGCCAGAACCAGGATCACGGCTGCGAATAGGATCACTCACCAGCCCCATGCGGCTCATGCCGCGGGTCGAACGGCCGGCCCGCCGCCAGCGCCCGGCCCCGGCGATAGAGGTCATAGATGCCGCCTACGCCCGCGCCGCCGCGAACGACCGGCAGGAACGGCCCGGCGTCCCGGGCCATCGACAACGCCGACAAGTCGTTCATCGTCTGCGTCAGCGCACCTTCCAAATGCGCCGTCCAGCCCGCAACGGTCGTATCGCTGGGCGGAGCAACGGGCGTGCCGAACATCGCCAGCGCCTCCGGCTTGCTCTCGTTCCAAAAACTGTACTCGACCGCGAGCGGTAGCAACACGGCACCGGGCACGCGCCGCGCGAGGTGGGCGAGGCCGGGGCGTAGGCGAATAGGGCGCAGGCGCGGATCCGTGAAATGACCCTCACCCGTGATCCACAGCGTCGCGGCCGGGTCCGACAGAATGCGGAGGCTGGTGGTCAGGAACTGGGCGGCCCCGCGCAAGCTGTCCTGATGCACGCCAAATACGCCCATGCTGCGCAGCACGCCGTAGCGGCCGAGTGCCTCCGCATCCATGGGGCCATACCCGGCGCGGCCCGGGAACAACTTGGCACAAAGCAGGATATAGAGCGCCGGGTCCCACCACGAGGGGTGGTTGCCGAACACGATGACGGGCCGTCCGTCCAGCCCGTGTGGAAAGCCGCGCCGCGCCACGCGCACGGCATGGAAGCGGCGAAAGAAGTACCAGCGCAGGTACCAATTGAACGCCCAGGTCAGCCGTTTGGACCTGTCCCTGACCGGATCGTCCCGGCCTGGTGCCATGTTACGCGCTGACTTTAGTGCCGGCCGCCACATCCTGATGGAGGCTGTCGGCGGCAATCCAGCCAGACATCAGCACCATCGGCATGCCCGGCCCCGGATGCGCGGAGCCGCCCGCCAGGTACAGCCCAGCCAAGTCGCGGCTGCGGTTGCCGGGCTTGAACGCGCCGTTGACCTTGCCGTGGCTGGCCAGGCCATAAATGGCGCCGTCCAGTACGCGATACCGCTCATGGATATCCTGCGGCGTCAGGTGATGCTCGAACACGATCCGCTCTTCCAGGTCAGGCATGTTCGCACAGCGCTTGAGCTTATCCAGGATCACCTGGCGGTATGCCGGGAACATGGCCTGCCAGTCATGGTGCGGACGCAAATACGGCGTGTGGACCAGCACATACAGCGCCTCCCCACCCGGGGGTGCCACGCCAGGCTCAGTGCCAGACGGGGCGGCGATGTAGGCGGTGGGATCCGGCGCCGGTTCGCCCTTGCCATAGATCCAGTCGAACTCCTCCTCCGGATCGCGGGAGAAGACGAAGTCGTGGTGCGCCAGGTGCTCGTAGCGCTTGTTGAGCCCGAGGTAGAGCACAACGCCGGAGCAGGCCGGCTCCCGCTTCCAGCGGCGGCCGAAGCTGCGCGCCGGGGCACCGCCAACCAGCTCGCGGTAGGTGCGGACGCTGTCCATGTTGCTGACGATGGCGCTGAGCGACACCGTCTTTCCCTGTTCCGTCACCACGCCCGTGGCGCGGCCGCTTTCGGTCACGATGTGGGCGATGCCAGTGCCGGGCCGCAGGTCGACACCCAGTTCACCCGCTAGCCGCTCCAACGCTTCCGGGACGGCTCGCGTGCCGCCCATGGGGTACCATACCCCGTGCTCGGTCTGCATGTGCGCGATGCTGCACAGCACCGCCGGGGAGGCGTAGGGGCTGCTGCCGACATACTGTACGAAATGGTCCAGCATTTGGCACACGCGCGGATCCGGTACGCGCTTCCTGATCTGCCCGGCGACCGACGTGCCCATGCGCAGGCTCAGTACCTCGCGCAGGGTCTGCAGGTTCATGCCCTTCAGTCCGAGCGTGTCACGAATACCTTCGACCGACTTCCAGAAAAAGAACTTTTCCGAAACCGAGTGCAGGCCTTTCGACATCTCGATAAAGTCTTGGTAGCCCTGCTCGCTTCCCGGCGCATACTGCGCGATGGTCCGGGCCATGGCAGGCACGTTCTCCTGCAGGTCCAGTACGGACCCGTCCTCGAAAAAGCAACGCCATTGCGGGTCGATCCGGCGGAGATCCAGGTAGTCGTGCATTGACCGCCCGGCTTCTGCAAACACGCGCGCCAGCACGTCCGGCACGGTGAGGATGGTCGGGCCCATGTCGAACCGGAACCCGTCCTGCTGCAGTTGCGCCGCCTTACCACCCAGCCACGGATTCTTGTCGAACAGGATCACCTTGTGCCCGCGCGCGGCAAGCGTGCAGGCGGCGGCCAAGCCACCGAGGCCCGCGCCGATAACGCCGACGGGCGCGTTGGCACGCATGGGAAGCATGGCGTTCATAGGGCCTCCGCAATGGCGGGAACATAACAGTCGGACGACATGGCGGAAGGTTGCTCCCATTCCGGGGTCAAGCCTAGATCCTGCGCAATCAACCGCGACGTGATGCGTGCGCTCTCGAAGATGACCGGCAGGCCGCTGCCCGGATGCGTGCCGCCCCCCACGAGGTAGACGCCGTCCAGATCTTCGAACCGGTTACGCGGACGAAAGTGCAGCATATGCGCCAGGTTATGCGCCAAGTTGAACGTGGCGCCGCGGTAGATCTGCAAATCATGCTCCCACCCGGTTGGCGTCAGGATCTTTTCGAACCGGATGCGGCTTTCGATGTCTGGGATGCCGATGCGCTTCAGCCGCTCGAACACCAGAGCGCGATAGCGGGCGGTCTCGGCGGCCCAGTCCACGCCCTCGCCCATCCGGTGCCCGACGGGAACCAGCACATAAAGCGTGCTGTGGCCGGGGGGTGCGAGCGCCGGGTCTGTCACGCAGGCGTTCTGCACGTAAAAGCTCGGCTCGCCCGGTGCCTGGCCCGCCTCGATCTCCTCGATGTTGCGGCGATAGTCTTCGGACAAATAGATCGTGTGATGGGATAAGTCCGGCAGCTGCCCCTCGATGCCGAGATACATCATGAATGTGCTGCAGCTGAACTTTTTGGACGCGATTTTGCGGTTGGACCAGCGGCGGCGTACGCTATCCGGCACCAAGTTGGTCATGGTCTGCGCAAAATCCGCGTTGATGACCAGCGTATCGAAGTGCTTTTCAATCCCACCTACGCGCACGCCGGTCGCGCGGCGGCCTTCGAACAGCACTTCGTCGACCGGGGCGTTCAGTTCGATCCGCGCGCCGAGGTCGCGCGCCACCCGCGCCATCGCACCCATGACCGCGCCCGTACCACCGCGAGGGTGATAGACGCCGTACTCGTATTCCATAAAGCTCAGGATGGTGAACAGGCTCGGGCAGCGAAAGGGCGACATGCCGAGGTACTTGGACTGAAAGCTGAAGGCGAGCCGGACGCGCTCGTCCTTGAAATAGGTGCCGAGGTCGCTGTCGACGCTGCGATGCGGGCGTAGGTGGGATAGCCCCTTCAAAACGGCGGGGCGCATCAGGTCGGCCATGGAGTTGAACGCGTTTTCCAGCACGGGGCGGAACACGGCCAGCTTTTTGCGGTTGTCGGCCATAAACCGGGGGAACGCTGCGGCGTCGGCCGGGCTGAAACGCGCGATCTCGGCCGCCATGCGGGTCATGTCGCCGGTCGCCTGGATGTGACCACCGCCCTCGAACACGAGGTGATATTGCGGATCGAGCCGGATGAGTTCGACCTCATCCTCAAGGGTCCGCCCGCAGGCTGCGAAGATGTCGGCCAGCACGCGGGGGTAGAGGAAGAAAGTCGGCCCCATGTCGAACCGGAATGTCCCGCATTCGGTCGGCGCGGTGATGGTGCTGGACCGTCCGCCGACCATCTCCCGGCTTTCGAATACGGTCACATCCATGCCGGCCTTGGCCAGCAACATGGCGGCAGCCAGGCCGCCCGGTCCGGCCCCCATGATCGCTGCTGTCTTGGTCATGAGCGGGCCCGGGTGCTACGGCGCGACTGTAAACATGGCATGAGTCGTAAACTAGCCCTTCTCTCGATAGCCCGATAGATGCGGGTTACAGGTGGGTTAATGAACGAAGATGTCACCCCGGAAGTTTTTGCATCCCTCGCTGCCGCCCGGGCAACAGCACCAGCATGGGCTGCGGCAGGCGTGCGGGCGCGGCTGCGTGTTCTGGCGGCAGCGCGTCGGGCGATCGCGCTAAATGCCACGGCGCTAGCCGCCACCATCGACCGTGACCCGGCCGATACGCTGGTCGCGGAAGTGCTGCCACTGGCCGAGGCGGCGTCATTCCTCGTGCGTCACGCCGCCGGACTGCTCGCCCCCGCCCGGCCCCGGGGCGGCGGTCCGCTCTGGCTGTGGGGTGTGCAGTCCTACGTGGTGCGGGAGCCGTGTGGCGTCGTGCTGATCTTGGCGCCCGGCAACTACCCGCTTTTTCTGGCCGGCGCGCAGGCGCTGCAAGCCTTGGCGGCGGGCAATGCGGTTTGCGTGAAGCCAGCGCCGGGGTGCAGCGCGCCGATGCAGGCGCTGGCCGCGCTGCTGGCACAGGCCGGGCTGCCGCGTGGCGTGCTGACTGTGCTGAATGAGGACGCCGGGCCCGCGGCCGTCGCCGCCGGTTTCGACCACATCGTGCTCACCGGCTCCGCCTCCACCGGCGCGCGCGTGCTGGCCGCCGCGGGACTGACGCCGTGCACGCTGGAGCTGTCGGGCGTGGACGCGGCGTTCGTATTGCCCGGTGCCGACCTGGACCTGGTCGCGCGCTGCCTGGCGTACGGGCTGCGGCTGAACGGGGGGGCCACGTGTATTGCGCCGCGGCGAGTATTCGTGACGGCCGGGCAGCATGACGCGCTGCGGGACCGGCTGGCGGCGTTGCTGCCGGCCATTGCGGATGCCCGCGTACCCGGGCCGGTCGCCGCACGCCTGTCTGGCCTGGTGGCCGCCGCGGTGGCGCAGGGGGCGCAGGCAGTGGTCGCGCCGGGTCGCCCGATTGTGGTGTCGTTCGCGCAGCCCGGCATGGCGCTGCTGCAGCAGGACGTGTTTGCGCCCTGGCTCGCCCTGATCCCGGTTGCCGACGCGGAGGCTGCGCTGGCCGCGTCCCGCCTGTGCCCGTACGCGCTGGGTGCCAGCATATTCGGCCCCGGCGCTGCCGCCTTTGCCCGGCGGGTGCATGCCGGGTCGGTCTGCGTCGACGACATCATCGTACCCACCGCTGACCCGCGCCTGCCGTTCGAGGGGCGGGGGGCCAGCGGCTATGGCGCGACCCGGGGGGCAGAAGGGCTGCTGCGCCTGACGGTCAGCAAGGCCATCAGCATCCGCCGCGGCCGCTTCCGCCCGCATCTGGACCCGGCGCGGCCGGACGGGGCACGACTGTTTAGTGCCATGATCTGCGCCTTGCATGGTGGGTTGCCCGGCCTGCGCGCTGCCGCTAGCGTCTTGTTACGGCGGGGCAAAGCATGAACACGCGTGACACGGCTATCCAGAACGCCCTGCAATTTTTTGACAATGGCGGCTTTCGCGACCGGCTGGCCGCGCTGGTCGCGATCCGCAGCACCAGCCAGGACCCGGGACACGGCTTGGACCTACTAGCCTATGTGCAGCATGTGCAGCCGTGGCTGGAGGGCATGGGGTTCACGACCGAGATCGTGCCCAATCCAGTCGCCGGCGCGGGCCCGATCTTGCTAGCGGAGCGGCTAGAACCGTCTGGCCCGGTGGTCATCACCTACGGCCATGGCGACACGGTGCGCGGCCTGGCCGACCAGTGGTCGGATGGGCGTGACCCGTGGGTGCTGCGCGAAGAAGGCGACCGCTGGTACGGCCGCGGCACGGCGGACAACAAAGGCCAGCACGCCATCAACCTGTCTGCGCTGGAGGCGGTGATCCGCGCCCGCGGCGGCCGGCTCGGCTTCAGCCTGAAACTGGTGCTGGAAACCGGCGAGGAAACCGGGTCGGCGGGCCTGCGCGACGTAATTGCGGCCCGGCGCACGCAGCTGGCGGCCGACGTGCTGCTGGCCAGCGACGGCCCGCGCATGCATTCGACCGTGCCGACGTTGTCGACCGGCACGCGGGGGACCTGACATTTCGGCCTGATCGTAGACGTTCGGCCAGGCGGCGTCCATAGCGGCAATTGGGGCGGCATGACGACGGACCCAGCCATCGTGCTGGCCCATGCGATCGCGAGCCTGGCGGACCGGCATGGCCGTATCCTTGTGCCGGGCCTGCTGCCGCCCGGCGGGATCAACCCGATGGTGCGCCAGGCGCTGGCCGGCTGCGAACTGCGGGCGGAAGGGGAGGCGGCGACCATCGACCCGGACTGGGGTGAGCCCGGGCTGAGTGCGGCCGAAAAAGTGTATGGCTGGACTAGCCTGATCGTACTGGCAATGCTGTCGGGCCGGCCGGAAAATCCGGTCAATGCGGTGGCGCCCAACGCATCCGCCCACATCCAACTGCGCTACACGGTGGATGTCGATCCAGAGACGTTCGAGGGCGTTTTGCGCGCTCATCTGGATCAGGCCGGGTTTGGCCAGGTGAAGCTGGTCTGCCACGGCGTCCGCATGCCTGCGCGGCGGTCCAATCCGGATCACCCCTGGGTGCATTGGGCGGCTTCGAGTATCGAGCGCACGCTGGGCCAGCGGGTGCAGGTGATACCCAATAGCGGCGGCGGCCTCCCGAATGACGCATTCATGGACACGCTGGGAACACAGCTGCTGTGGATGCCGCACAGCTACAACGGCTGCAAACAGCACGGCCCGGACGAGCACCTATTGCGCGCCCCGGCCCGCGAAGGCATGGCCGCGTTCGCCGGACTATGGTGGGATTTGGGTGAGCCGGGAGTGCCAGGTGGTGGGCGCGACAGGGATTGAACCTGTGACCCTTCGCGTGTGAAGCGAATGCTCTACCGCTGAGCTACGCGCCCGCCTGGCGGAAGGTCGCCGTTTAGAAGCCTGCTTAAGCCGATGTCAAGTTGCAGCGCGAGGCGGCGGCGCTATCTGAGATCAATGCGCACGATCCTGGCCGTCCTTCTGTTGGTAACCGCAGCCGCCCGCGCGGAGACCGAGCTGCATTTCGCCGGGTACGCGGCAGGAACACAGGTGATGGTCGTCACCGCTGCGTACGACGTCAGTGGCCCTTCCATCTATCGCGTCCGCATTGGCTTCCGCACGTCTGGCCCGGCGGCGGCGTTGTTCCCGGGTGGAACAGACTCGGTCGTGACAGGCCGGATCGTGGCCGGGCATCCACAACCCGACCGGGTGTTCAGTAAGGGCCAGTTCCGCGGGGAGGCGCGGTTGACGCAGATCGATTACGTGAATGGCAGCCCCCACATTCTGAAAATGGAGCCCGGCAACGATCCGGGGCGTGAGCCTGTGTCAGAAGGGCGGCAGGCCAACACGGTCGATGGAATGACGGCAATGGCAGATCTGCTCCGCACCGTCGTGACCACCGGCCGGTGCGAGGGCCGCAGCACCGTTTACGATGGCCGCCGCCTAAATGAGATCGAGGCCCATACGACCGGGCGGGAGTTTCTGCCGCCCACCAGCCGGTCGAGCTTTGCCGGCGAAGCGCTGCATTGCGCCATCACGTCCCGCTGGCTAGCCGGGTTTATGCCGGATACGGAGGATAAGTTCCGCAAGCCGCAGCAGGCCAGCGCGTGGTTTGCCCCGCTCACACAAGGCGGCCCGCCCGTCCCGGTGCGGATCACGGTCCCGACCCGGTTCTTTGGTGAGGCGTCGTTGTATTTGATCGACTGAGTTGGCGCACGATACGGGGCAGCGCGGCAAAGCTGTCCGCGGTCGTGGTCGCCCCGGACGCATCGTTGCCATAGCCCCAAGTGGCGAAAATACTGGGGATGCCCGCACCGGTTGCGGCTAGGATGTCGTTTTGATGGTCGCCCACCATGATCGCCGCCGCCGCGTCACCGCCCGCCGCGGCCAAGGTTGAGAGCAGGTGCGCCGGGTCTGGCTTTCGCGTTGTAAAGCTGTCGCCACCGCCGATTGCCGCCAGGTACGGGAGCAGACCGGTCGCGGCCAGCAAGTCGCGCGCCGCCCGCTCCGGCTTGTTGGTGCAGACGGCGAGCAGCCAGCCCTCGACGGCCAGCGCGGCTAGCGCGTCCACTGCGCCGGGGTAGGGCACTGAGGCGCTGGACATCCGCTCCACATAATCCTGCACCAGCGTGTTCAGCTCCTGCCCCGTGGCGTGGCGGCCGCGGGCGGCCAGGGCACGCTGCAAAAGTACCGTGGCGCCATCGCCAATCCAGGGCCGCACTTCCGCCAGCGTGTAATCACCAGCCATCGAGCGGTTCAGGCTTGCTAGCAGGTCCGGCAGCGTGTCGATGAGGGTGCCGTCCAGGTCGAGCAGAAGGGTGGGGCGCATCGCCGCGTTTTGACATGGTGCGGCGGCGGGGGCTACGGCTGCAGGCATGAGCAATACGGCCATTCTGCTAGCCGCCGGGTTCGGCACGCGCATGAAGTCGGCGATGCCAAAGGCCATGCACCGCATCGCCGGGCGGCCGATGCTGACGCATCTGATCGAGAGTTGTGCAGGCGTGTTCGACCGCATCGTGATGGTGGTGGGGCCGGGCATGGATGCGCTGGCTGCCATCGCCGCACCCCACGCGGTGGTGGTGCAGCATGACCGGCTGGGCACTGCGCACGCGGCGCTGCAGGCGGCTGCGCATTTCGGCACCGGTGACGTGACGGTACTGTATGCCGATAACCCGCTCATCCGTCCTGACACGCTGCGCCGCCTGTTGGCCGAGCGGGGGCAGGCCGGGCTGGCGTTGCTCGCCATGCGCCCAGCCGACCCGGGCCGCTACGGCCGCGTGGTGATGGACGGCGCCGACGTCATCCGCATCGTGGAGTGGGCGGATACGAACGAGGTGGAGCGCGCGATCGGCCTCTGCAACGCAGGCGTGCTGTGTGCCCCGGCGGCGGCCTTCGTAGGCTGGCTCCGCGCTGTCACGCCGTCGCCGAAGGGCGAGTATTACCTGACGGACTGCGTGGCGCTCGCCCGCGCGGACGGCGTGCGGGTGGCTGCGGTGGAGGCACCGGCGGAGGAGCTGCGCGGCGTCAATAGCCGGGCCGAGCTGGCAGAGGCGGAGGCGACCGTCCAGGGCTGGCTGCGCACGGCGGCGATGGCGGGCGGTGCGACGCTGACCGCGCCGGACACCGTGATGCTGAGCGCGGACACCGTACTGGCACCCGATACGGTGGTGGGGCCGCACGTGGTGTTCGGCCCCGGCGTGCGGGTTGAAACAGGTGCGGAGATCAAAGCCTTCAGCCATTTGGAGGGTGCCCACGTGGGCGAGGGGGCCGTGATTGGTCCCTACGCCCGGCTGCGTCCCGGCACGGTCGTGGAAGCGGACGCACATGTCGGCAATTTCGTGGAGCTGAAAGCCACCCGGCTCGGCACTGGGGCCAAAGCCAATCATTTGAGCTATTTGGGCGACAGCACAGTGGGGCCGGGCACCAATATCGGCGCGGGGACGATCACCTGTAATTACGACGGCTATGCCAAGCATCGCACGACGATCGGTGCCGGGGTGTTCGTCGGCACATCCGCCGTGCTGGTGGCGCCCGTGACGTTGGGCGACGGCGCATTCGTGGCGGCGGGTAGCGTGATCACGCGGGATGTGGCGGCAGACGACATGGCGTTCGGCCGCGCCCAGCAAACCGTGCGAGCCGGCCGCGCCAAGCTGTACCGGGACGCGCGCAAGAAGCCCTGACAAGACCGGCTTCGCCGCCCTATGTTCCAGTCATGGCTTGCACGCCCTATGACACCAGCATCCTGACCTGGTCCGAGCAACAGGCCGGCCTGCTCGGCCCTGAGTACGTTTTTAACGCCCTACTCGCACGCCCCGGCTGAGGAGTCCCCCATGCTGAACCAGACCGCGCCCTTACCCCTGCGTGACCCGAGCTTGTTCCGCCAGGCATGCTACGTGGGAGGCAAGTGGATCGAGGCCGATGACGGGGCTGCCACCACCGTCCGTAACCCGGCGACCGGTGCCGTCCTCGGCACCGTGCCTGCCTTTGGTGCGGCAGAAACGGACCGGGCCATCGCTGCCGCGGCTAGTGCCTTCCCGGCCTGGCGTGCGCTGCTGGCCAAGGAGCGCGCGGCCATCCTGCGGCGGCTGTTCACGCTCATGATCGACAACACGGAAGACCTCGCGCTGATCATGACGGCCGAGCAAGGCAAGCCGCTGGCCGAAAGCCGGGGTGAGATCGCGTATGCCGCGAGCTTCATCGAGTGGTTCGCCGAAGAGGGTAAGCGCGTCTATGGCGACACGGTGCCGCAGAACGCGCATGGCCGTCGCATCCTGGTGATGAAAGAGCCGATCGGCGTGTTCGCCGCCATCACGCCCTGGAACTTCCCAGCCGCCATGATCACGCGGAAGGCCGGGCCTGGCTGGGCAGCGGGCTGCACCGGGGTGATCCGCCCGGCGTCGCAAACGCCATTTTCCGCCCTGGCGCTGGCCGTGCTGGCCGAACGTGCGGGCATGCCGCCGGGCGTGTGCAACGTTATCACCGGCCCGTCCGGCCCGGTGGGTGGCGCGCTGACCGCAAGCCCCATCGTGCGCAAGCTGACGTTTACCGGCAGTACGGAGGTGGGGGCCAAGCTGCTGGCGCAGATCGCGCCCACCATCAAGAAGGCGAGCATGGAGCTGGGCGGCAACGCGCCGTTTATCGTGTTCGACGATGCGGACCTCGACGCCGCCGTGCTGGGTGCCATCGCCAGCAAGTTCCGCAACGCCGGGCAAACCTGCGTATGCGCGAACCGGCTGCTGGTGCAGGCGGGCGTGTACGACGCGTTCACGGCCAAGCTGCAGGTCGCGGTGGCCGCGCTTCGTGTCGGCAACGGCATGGACGAGGGGGTGACGCAGGGCCCGATGATCAACATGGAAGCGGTGGAAAAGGTGGAGGCGCACATCGCCGACGCCGTGGCGCTAGGGGCGCATGTGGTGCAGGGCGGCACCCGCGACGCTCTGGGCGGCACGTTCTTCGAACCCACGATCCTGACGCATGTGCCGCGCACGGCGGCGATTTTCCGTGAGGAAACGTTCGGCCCCGTGGCCGCGCTGTTCCGGTTCCAGACCGAGGCGGAGGCAATCGAGATGGCCAACGACACCGAGTTTGGCCTGGCCGCCTATTTTTACGCGCGGGACGTGGGCCTGATCTTTCGCGTGGCAGAGGCGCTGGAGTACGGGATTGTCGGCGTAAACGAAGGCATCATCTCCACAGAAGTCGCGCCGTTCGGCGGTGTAAAGGCCAGCGGGCTGGGGCGTGAGGGCGGGCGGTACGGGATCGAGGACTACCTCGAGATCAAATACGTGGCGTTGGGTGGGATTGGCGCATGAACTACGACTACGACCTGTTTGTAATTGGCGGCGGATCGGGCGGGGTGCGGTGCGCGCGGATTGCGGCCGGGCACGGCGCACGGGTGGGCATTGCGGAAGACGCGCACTGGGGCGGCACGTGCGTGAACCTCGGCTGCGTGCCGAAAAAGATGATGGTGCAAGCATCCGAATACGGGCGCTGGGCACAGGATGCGCGCGGCTTTGGCTGGGACAGCACGCCGGGTTCCCATGACTGGTCCGCGCTGATTGCCACCAAGGATCAGGATCTTAACCGGCTGCGCGCCGCCTATCGCACGTTGCTGGAAAAGTCGGGCGTCGTGATGCACGAGGCGCGGGCTGTGTTTACGGCTCCGCACACGCTCGACGTGGGCGGCCGGGTGATTACGGCAGAGCGGATCGTGCTTGCGATGGGCGGCTATCCGCTCGTGGAGCCGCCCATTCCTGGCATGGAGCTGGGTATCGTATCCGACCAGGCGTTCAGCCTGCCTACGTTTCCGCGCCGGGTGCTGCTGGTGGGCGGCGGTTACATCGCCATGGAATTCGCCGGCATCTTTCACGGGCTAGGGGCCGAGGTGGACGTGGTATTCCGCCAAGGCCTACCGCTGCGGGGCTTTGACGAGGACATCCGCTACGCGCTGGCCGAAGGGATGCGCAAGGACGGCGTGCGGCTGCATCCGAACCAGACGGTCCACTCGATCGAGGCGCGGGGCGAGGCCCGGCACGTGGTGCTGACCAACGGGCACAGCCTAGAGGTCGACCTGGTGTTTTTCGCCGTAGGTCGCGTGCCCAAAACGGGCCAGTTGGGGCTGGAGCACACCGGCGTTACGCTCGACGCCAAGGGGGCGATTAAGGTCGATGACGAGTTTACGACGGCCGTGCCGCACATTTTTGCGATCGGCGATGTGTCCAACCGCCTGAACCTGACCCCGGTCGCGATTGCGGAGGGGCACCACCTCGCCGACCGGCTGTTCGGACCCGGCACGCCGCGCAGCTGGTCCATGAACCCGGTCGCGACCGCCGTGTTCAGCAATCCGCCGATCGCGACGGTGGGCCTGACGGAGGCCGAAGCCGCCGCGCGTGGCCCGGCCGACATCTACGTGGCCGAGTTCAAACCCATGCGCCACGTGCTGTCGGGCCGGGACCGGCTGACGCTGATGAAGATGGTGGTGGACCAGGCGACACAGCGCGTGTTGGGCGTTCATTTGCTGGGCGACGACGTGCCGGAGATGATGCAGGGTATCGGCGTGGCACTGACGGCCGGGGCGACCAAGCAAGACTTCGACCGCACGATCGGTATCCACCCGACGAGTGCCGAGGAATTCGTGACCATGCGCACCCCCACCCGCGTGGCGGGGTTGGCGCAAGCGGCGGAGTAGCAAGCCCCACCTAGCCCTCCCCCAAAGCGGGGGAGGGCTAGAAGCTGGCCAATCCACCCGATTACTGGGATAGATTATGACCCGCCGCAGCCTGTGGCGCGTATGGAGCGTGTGATGACCCACCCCACCTCCGCGTGGACCCCCGCCAGCTGGCGGTCCCACCCGGTGCTGCAAGCGCCCACCTACCCCGACGCCGGCGCGCTAGAGGCGGCCGAGCGGCGGCTGTCCGGCTATCCGCCGCTCGTCTTTGCGGGCGAGGCGCGACGGCTCAAAGCAGCGCTAGCCTTGGCCGCGCAGGGACAGGCCTTTGTGCTGCAGGGGGGCGATTGCGCCGAGAGTTTTGGGGACTTCACCGCCAACGTCATCCGCGACACCTTTCGCGTACTGCTGCAAATGGCGGTGGTACTCACCTTCGGTGCCAGCGTGCCGGTGGTGAAAATGGGCCGCATGGCCGGCCAGTATGCCAAGCCCCGCAGCAGCAGCGACACCGAGACGGTGGGCGACCAGACGCTGCCGACCTACCGCGGGGACATCATCAACGGCCCGGCCTTCGAAGCGGGCACCCGCATTCCGGACCCGGCACGGATGGAGACCGGGTATTTCCAGTCTGCCGGTACGCTCAACCTGCTGCGCGCGTTCGCCAACGGTGGCTATGCCGATCTGCACGAGGTGCACCGCTGGAACCTCGACTTCGCCGCCCGCTCCCCGCTGGCCGCGCGCTACCAGGATTTGGCCGCCCGCATCGACGAGACGCTCGCCTTCATGGCCGCCTGCGGCATGAGTAGCCTGAACACGCCGCAGATCCGCGAAACGGATTTCTACACCAGCCACGAGGCG
>JANONC010000345.1:0-14016 GCA_031420655.1 Rhodospirillales bacterium
GTACGCTATGACAGCGTCGGATGCGGGCGTGGTGGAACTGGTAGACGCGCCGGACTCAAAATCCGGTTCCGCAAGGAGTGTCGGTTCGATTCCGACCGCCCGCACCACTTAACCGGGAGCCGCCCGGAGTTGCGACGCGGAGCGCGTGATGCGCACGGGCACCGCCTTGTACCCCGGGGTGTGCGCTTGAGGGTCATGGTGCGATAGCGGCACAAGCGGGTTTGTCTCTGGGAAATATGCGCCGACGCAACCTGTCGGAATGTCGTACTCCACGATCTGCAGCTGGCGCACGACTCGCTCCATGCCGTCGTCGATGGCAGTGGTGAGGTCTACCATGTCACCCGCGGCCAGGCCCTTCGCCTCGATATCGTCGGCGTTCATGAACACCACGAGACGCGTGCCGGTCACGCCCCGGAAGCGGTCATGGTAGCCGTAGATCGTGGTGTTGAACTGGTCGTTGCTGCGCAGCGTTGCCAGCTGAAACACGCCGGGCGCGCCGAAGCTGTCCACATGCCCGGCGAATAGCTGCGTCGGCACCATGAAGTTGGCGCGGCCGCTGCGGGTGTTCCATGTCCGCTCCCGCGCGGCCACGGGGCGCTGGAAGCCACCCGGTTCGAACAAGCGCTCGTTGAAGCGGTGGAAGGTCGCGGGCCACGTCTGTTCGATCGCATCACGCACGCGGCCATAGTCGTCGACCCAGCCCTGCCACGGCACGCGCGGGTTGGGAGCCAGCGTCGCCATGGCGATCCCCGCGACGATAGCCGGCTCGCTCAGCAGCGCGGCGGACGCAGGCGTGACCTGGCCCTTGGAGCCATGGAAATGCGCCAGGCTGCTTTCCATGCTGACGGCCTGCGGGCCCGCAGCCTGCTCGTCGATCTCGATCCGGCCGAGGCACGGGAGCAGGTACGCTACCTCGCCATGCACCACATGGCTGCGGTTCAGCTTGGTCGCGATCGAGACTGTCAAGCGCAGCTTGCGCCAAGCCTCCTCCACCACCGGCACGTCCGGAGCGGCGCGGGTGAAATTTCCGCCCAGCGCCACGAAGCCGCGCACCCGGCCGCTGACCATCGCCTCACACGCGGTGACGGTCGTAAAGCCCTCATGCCGGGGTGGCTCAAACGCATACAGCTCGGCGAGCTTGTCGAGCGGTGCCAGCTCCGGCTTTTCGGTAATGCCGACAGTGCGCTGGCCCTGCACGTTGCTGTGGCCGCGAATGGGGCAGATGCCCGCGCCGGGCTTGCCGATGTTGCCGCGCAGCAGCAGCAGGTTGGTCACCATGTGAACGCCCTGCACGCCGCCCACGTGCTGCGTGAGGCCCATGCCGTACATCGCCATCACCGCGTTGGCGCCGGCATATGCATCGGCCAGGCTCTTCATCTGCTCCCGCGGCAGGCCACTCACCCGTTCCAGCTCCGCCCAATCCGCGGACCGGCAGTACTGTGCAAACGCGTCGAAGCCTTGGGTGTGGGTGGCGATGAAATCATGGTCCAGCAGGCGGCGGCTTTTCGCCCCTGCGGCTGCTGCTTTGATCGAGAAGCCGGCGTCGTTCTGCGTGGCAGCCAGCAGTGCGTCGCGGTTGGTCGGCCCGGCGGCCCCCAAGGACTGTAATGCGTCGTCTGCCAGAATAAGGGCCTTGCAGACGCCGGTCAGAAAGGCGATGTCGCCGCCATTGCGAACCTGGTGAATGGTGTCGCAGATCACCGTCTCTTTCCCGGTTGCCATCTGCACCGGGTCTTGCGGGTTGATGAACCGCTCGAGCCCGCGTTCCCGCAACGGGTTGATGCCGACGATGCGTGCGCCGCGCTGCACGGCTTCTTGCAACTGGTGTAGTATGCGCGGCGCCGACGTGGCCGGGTTGTGCGCGATATACAGCAGCAGATCGGCCTGCTCGAAATCCTGCAGGCTGACGGTACCGACACTGACGCCGATACTTTCCGGTAAAGCGACGGAGGTACTTTCGTGGCACATGTTGCTGCTGTCGGGCAGGTTGTTGGTGCCGTACATGCGGGCGAGCAGCTGGAACATATAACTGGTTTCGAGCGAGGCGCGGCCACTGGTGTAGTACACGATCTGGTCCGGGTCGGACTGCATGTCCCGCAGTTCGCGCCCGATTTCGGCGAATGCGTCGGCCCAGGCGACCGGCTCGTATTTGTCGGTGGCCGGGCTGTAGCGCATGGGTTGCGTCAGGCGCCCGGCTTCCTCCAGGTCGTAATCCAGCCAGGTTTCGAGTTCGCCCAATGTGTGCTTGGCGAAGAAGTCTTCTTTCAGGCGTTTGGACGTTATTTCCCAGGCGGTCGCCTTGGCGCCGTTTTCGCAATACTCGAACGGGTGGGATTTGGCTGGTTTGCCCCAGGCGCAACTGACGCACATGAAGCCATCGGGCTTGTTTTGGTGCAGCGTGACTTCGGCACCCTTCAGCGGCACTTGTTCGCGCAACAAGATAGCGGCGACGGATTTCAGCGAGCCATAACCACCCGACGGCCCGGTGTACGGTGTAAAGTCGGGCTTCTTGGTTGGTCCATCGCGCATCGCCGGGCTCCTGGTAACAGGGGGATTGTGGTGGCACATACCGGTGTACCGCACTTAGGTTAGCGCCATGGCCGACTTTCAGTTCCCGCCCGCCCACGTATCGATGGCCGCCACCCGCTTGCGGGACGGCATCGCGCCCGTGTGCGCACCGCAGGAGGTGGCGGAGGAGGTAGCGGTGAGCGTCGAATATAACGGCGTGCCGTATGCGATGATGATGGCGACGCCGCTGGACATCGAGGATTTCGGCGTCGGCTTTTCCATCACCGAACGCATCGCCCGCACGCCGGCCGACATCCGCGCCGTCGCGACCCGGCCGGGTCCGGAAGGGATCACGCTTGATATCACGCTGGGGGGGGAGGCGCTGCGGGCCTACCTCGCGCTGGGCCGTGCCCGGATGCGGCCGGGACACGCGGGCTGCGGCGTGTGCGGGGCGGCAGATGCGACCGTGGCGCTGGCTCCGGCCCCCCCGGTCGGTGCCGGCGTGCGCGTGACGCCGGCCGCCATCCACCGCGCGCTGGCGGAGCTGGAGCAGCACCAGGCGCTGAACCACGCGACCCACGCGGTGCATGCTGCCGGATGGGCGACGGCCGAGGGTGCGGTGCTGCTGGCGCGCGAGGACGTCGGCCGGCATAATGCGCTGGATAAGCTGATCGGTGCCGGCCTACGCGCAGGCGTGTCGTTCACGGGCGGGCTGTGTGTGATCACCAGTCGCTGCTCGGTCGAGATGGCGCAGAAGGCCACCATTGCCGGCATGCCGATTCTGGCCGGCATCAGCGGTCCCACGGCGCTGGCGGTGCGGCGCGCGACCGAGGCGGGGCTGACCTTGGTCGGGTTTACGCGTGGTGGATCGATGAGTGTTTATGCGGGGTTAGAGCGGGTGGGGACCTAGTGTCCCGGTTTTGAAGCTAGCAAAAGCGGCGAACTCCCGCTCCGGACCACTAGAGATGTCCGGACTGAAGAACAACACTGGTTGTGCGCAATACTCGTAATGTCTGACGCTTTCTGGCGTAATTACGTCGCTCTTTATTGATTTACTCCTCGCAACGTTATGGCGTGCAACATCTCATACCGACCGGCTGCTAGCCCGATCACCAGCGTCCGGGACAGGTCGGCCCCGCGCAAGTCCATCAGCAAAGTCGGCTGACCCTCGATTGTGCCCGCCAGCCGCCAGTCGCCCACAAACACCGCGAGCGCGGCTGCGCCAGACCAGGCCAGCAGGTCGAACACGACATGCGGCCACGATACGTATGACCACGCCGCGCTACGTAATGCGCGCCAGTGCCGCCGCCAGCCGCGCCGCCTCGGCCTCGAAGCTGGCCACCCGGTCGCGGATTTCCTCCACCACCTCCGGCTTGGCACGCGCAATGAAATCGGCGTTGGCCAGCTTGGCGTGTGCCTTGCCTGCTTCCGCCAGGGCACGGTCGCGGTCGCGCGACAGCCGGGTGCGTTCGGCGGCGATATCGATCAGGCCCTCCAGCGGGATTACGACCGTCGCCTCGTCCACCACCGCTTGCGCCGAGCCCGGTGGCTGCGTGCCCACGAGCGGCCCCACTTCGCTGGCCCGGGCCATGCGCGCGATAACGCCAGACCAGGCCGCCGCGCGGTTTAGCGTCGTGGGCGTGGCACCCGCCAGATAAAGCGGTGCCAGGGCGGAGGGCGGCACGTTCATCTCCGACCGTACCGTCCGCACGGTGCCGATGAAGCGTACGAGCCAGTCCAGCTCCGCCCGCGCCTCTTCGGCCGGTGGCAGGTTCATGGGCACAGGCCAGGCAGCGCGGATCAGCGTGCATGGCGCGCCGTAGCCGAGTTCGTACCACAAATGCTCCGTCACGAAGGGCATGGCCGGGTGCAGCAGGCGCAGCAGCGTGCCCAGTACGTGGGCGGCGGTGGCACGGATTTCCACCGTGTCCGGGCCTTCCAGCGACAGGCCGGGCTTGGCGAATTCCAGGAACCAGTCGCAGTAGGTGTTCCAGGTAAAGCGGTAGACGGCAGCGGCGTACTCATCGAAGCGGTACGCTTCCAGCGCCGCCGTCGCCTCGGCCACCACCTGGTTGGTCGCGTCCAGTAGCCAGCGGCACAGCGGGGTTCGTGCGGCGGCCGGGTCGAACGCCGGGTCTGGGGTGACGCCGTTCAGCTCGCCAAATCGCGCGGCGTTCCACAGCTTGGTGACGAAGCGGCCGTTGGTCTCGACCCGGCCCGCACCCAGCTTTACGTCCCGCCCCGGCCCGGCCAGCGCGCAGACCGTGAAGCGCAGCGCGTCGGTGCCGTAGCTCTGGATGAGGTCGAGCGGGTCCAGCACGTTGCCCTTGGACTTGCTCATCTTCTGGCCGCGTTCATCGCGCACTAGGCCGTGGATATAGACGGTGCGGAACGGCACGGCGCCCTGGAAGTGCAAGCCCATCATGACCATGCGGGCGACCCAGAAGAAGATAATGTCAAATCCGGTCACGAGCACATCGCCAGGGTAATAGCGCGCCAGCTCCGGCGTTTGTTCCGGCCAGCCGAGGGTGCTGAACGGCCACAGCGCGCTGCTGAACCAAGTGTCGAGCACGTCAGGATCCCGCTCGATGAACGTCGGCGTGCCGTAATGCGCGTCCGCCTGAAGCTGCGCGGCGGCCTCCGTCTCTGCGACGAATACCTGGCCGTCCGGCCCATACCAGGCCGGGATGCGGTGGCCCCACCACAGTTGCCGGCTGATGCACCAGGGCTGAATGTCGCGCATCCAGGCGAAGAACGTGTTCTCCCACTGGCGGGGCACGAATTGCAGGCTGCCGTCCTCCACCGCGGCCACGGCCGGACGTGCGAGCTCGGCGGCGTTGCAGTACCATTGTGTGGTCAGCAACGGCTCGATCGGCACGCCGCTGCGGTCGCCATGCGGGACTTGATGCGTGTGCGGCTCGGTGCGGACCAGCAGCTCCAGGCGTTCCAGCTCGGCCACGATCCGCTTGCGCGCCTCGGCACGATCGACGCCATCCAGCGCCCGAACGAAGTCGGACCCCGGCTCGATTTCCTCCAGCGTCACCCGGCCTTCCCGGTCCAGGATCGACGGCATCGGCAGGCTGTGGCGACGCCCGACCTCGAAATCGTTGAAGTCGTGCGCCGGTGTGATCTTGACCGCGCCGGAGCCCTTGGCCGGGTCGGAATAGGTGTCGGCTACGATCGGGATGCGACGGCCCGTCAGCGGCAGGATCACGTGCTGGCCGATCAGCGCCGTGTAGCGCTCGTCTTCCGGATGCACCGCGACAGCCGTGTCGCCCAGCATCGTCTCCGGCCGGGTGGTGGCGACGGTGATGCTGCCTCCGCCCTCGATCGGATAGGCGATGTGCCAGAGCGAGCCGCGGGTTTCGCGTGCCTCCACCTCCAGGTCGCTGATGGCGGATTGGAATTTAGGGTCCCAGTTCACCAGGCGCCGGTCGCGGTAGATCAGGCCCTGGCGGTGCAGGGTTACGAACACCGTACGGACGGCATCGGATAGGCCATCATCCATCGTGAACCGCTCACGCGCCCAATCCAGCGAGGCGCCCAGGCGGCGGAGCTGGTTCGTGATGGTGCCGCCGCTTTCGGCCTTCCACTGCCAGACCTGATCGACGAACGCGTCGCGGCCCAGCGCTTGCCGGGTCTGTCCCGCATCGGCCAGCCGGCGTTCGACCACCATTTGCGTGGCGATCCCGGCATGGTCCGTGCCCGGCATCCACAGCGCATCCCGCCCTTGCATGCGCCGCCAGCGGATCAGCACGTCCTGCAGCGTCATCGTGAGGGCATGGCCCACATGCAGGCTGCCAGTCACGTTGGGCGGTGGAATCATGATGGTGTAGGGGGTGCCCGTGCCAGTTCCCGCGTGGAATGCGCCCGATTGCTCCCAGCCAGCGTACAGCGTGGGTTCCAGGGTCGCATGGTCGAAGGATTTGCTCAGCATGGGCCGTGTCTACCGGCCCAGATGGTTTGGTGGAAGCGCGTGCAACGCTGAGCGGGCTGGGTTGATGTGCCATTCATGAAAGCGGACACAAATATTGCGCCATCGATGACCCAGGCGGAGTTCCTGGACCGGGACGGGCTTGATCCGGGCAAGACGCTGCAGATGCCTGGCCTCGACACGTCCGTAACCGTCGATGCGCTGTATGACGGCGTAGCGTTTGGCGCTCCGGGGTAGCCGGACGTCTAACCGTTCAGCCGTGCGCGCGCCCCACGACCCGCTCGATCTCCGTCCGCACGAGGCGTTCGACCAAGGGCGGCAGATGCGTGTCGAGCCACGCCTTCAGCACCGGGCGGATTTCTTCGCGGACGAGGTCTTCGATCGTCGGACCTTGGCGGTGCGTGGCGGATTGCCGGGTCTCGGCCAGCGTTCGCACAAGTTCACTCACAGAGTTGGCGGCCGCCGCTGCAGCAGCCGGCGCTACCAGCGATGACCCGGCCGGCGGGGCGGGGGTCGGCACCGGCGCGGACCCCGGTGCCAGCATCGAACCATCGAGGATCAAGGCATCGTCGTGCGGGGCAGCGGCAGGGTCCAGATTGGCTTGCACGGCGTCCTCGTTCAAAATGCGGCGGATAGAGGCTAGGATGTCGTCCATCGACGGGTCGGACCCGGGCATCGCCGCTTCCGTGGCTGGCGATCCGGTCATTCAGCGCCCCGGTTGTTCGGTCGCAGCGTCGCCGGTGCCCCAGAGCTTGCCGCGAACCGCGTCGTAATAAGCCGTCTCATCATACAGGGCCACATTCAGGCCCAGGTCGCGCGCCGTCAGCCGGCCGATCGCGGCCGCGACGGTATAGCTCGCCGTCACCAAATTGCTCAGATTCTGCACGAGGGTCACGCGGGAGTTGAGCAGCGCCTGCTCCGCGTTCAGCACATCGAGCGTTGTGCGGCTGCCAACGATCGCCTCACGCTGCACGCCTTCCAGCGCGATCTGGTTGGCGCGGATTTGCGCGCGCGTGCTTTCGATCGTGAAGCGTGCCGCCGCCAGCGTCTCCCACGCCTGGGTCGCCTGCTGGATCGCCTGACGGCGCGCATCCTCGACCGTACGCCGGGCCTGCTGCTCACCCTGACGCGCCTGGCGCACGCGAGAATATTCTGCGCCGCCCTGATAGATCGGGACGGAGGCGTTGAGCAGCACTTGGCCGCCGATCACCCGCTGCGATGCGATACTGGAGTTGTCGTTGCGCGCCGCCTGCGCCTGCAGGCTCAGCTGCGGCATCAGCTGCGCAAAAGCAAGGTCGATCGCATCACGCGCGCCCGCGTTATCGAATAATGCCGCGATCACGTTAGGGTTGTTTTGCGACGCCAGTTGCGCGGCTTCGTTCTGGTTTTTCAGCGGCACCTTGAGCGGCTGCGGCTCGATTAGTTGTTCCGGCAGCTCACCCACTTGGCGGCGATAGGTAGCGCGGGAGGTCTGTAGGTTGCCTTCGCCGGTCTGGCGCTGCGCCCGGGCGCCGGCCAACGCCGCTTCGGCCTGCGCTACGTCGGTCCGGGTGATCTCACCCACGCGAAACCGGTCGTTGGTGGCTTGCAACTGCCGGGCCAGGACCTGTTCGTTATTGATGTTGAGTTGCAGGATCTGCTGCGCTTGGATCACGCCCACGAAGGCGTTGACGGTGTCGTTGAACACTTGTTGCTCGGACGCGATCAGCCGGGCGCGCTGGGCAAACACGCGGTTGTCAGCCTGGCTCGTGCCGGCGCGGGTTGCACCGCCGCGGTAGATGGGCTGCGTGAGCGTCGCCTGTTCGCTAAATATGTCACGGTTGTTGCGTGTGTTGCGCACATTGCCGCCAGCTGACGACCGGAAGCTGCCGTCGCCATATCCGACGGCACCCGAAACTACGATCTGCGGTCGCCAGCCGGACAATGCCTGCGGCACGCCCTCATCCGTCGCACGCAGCTGGGCCCGTGAGGCCTGCAACGCCGGGTTATTGGAATAGGCCAGTGACAGCGCGTCCGAAAGCGTCCGCGGCTGCGCCCAGGCGGGTGCTGTTACACACATCAAGAGCAGGGCTGCGCGCAGGTTCATGACGCGGACCATGCCATGCAACGGCTAAAACTGGAAGGTCGGCGCGGGCACGAGCGGTCGCAGCAACGGGGTGGCACAGCTGAATACCTCCGTATGGCCAAGCGGCGTGCCGGGCGCCCCACGTTCTGCCAGTACGCCCTGCCCGGCGCCGTCCTGGTTGATGACCGTGACCAACCGGCCGCCGACGGGCACAAGTGCGGCCAGATGCGGCGGGATGGCCACGACCGAGCCCTCGATCACTATGGTATTCCACGCGCCGGGCAGCCCCTGATCGAGCGGCCCTTCGGCCACTGTCACACCTGGGGCGAATTCGCGCAGCAGCCTCCGGGCGATGGCGAGTAGCGCCGGGTCCTGCTCCAGCGCCGTGACCATGCCGCCGCACGCCGCCGCCAGCGCCGCACCATAGCCCGGCCCGGCGCCGACGATCAGCACGCGGTCACCATCGCGGATGCGCGCCAGCTGGATCAGCCGGGCGATGACCATGGGTTCGACCAGGTAACGCCCGCCACCCAGCGGCACGTCCTCGTCCACATAGGCCATGCTGCTGGCTTGGGGCGGCACGAAGCGCTCGCGCGGCAGGGTGCGCATGGCGCGGATGATGCGCGGGTCGATCACCTTGTTGGGCCGTACCTGGCCGTCCACCATGTGGTCGCGGGCGGCGGCGTAGTTCTGGTCCATTAAATGCCCTGGCTGGTACTGCCCCGCATTATACGGTGCAGGTGCGCGGCGCAGCAAGCTTGACCCGGCGGCCCGGCGTGGCCGATATGAGGGCTGTGAGGTCCGGTGGCAGAGTGGTGATGCAGCGGCCTGCAAAGCCGCGAATGCCGGTTCGATTCCGGCCCGGACCTCCATGACCGCATTGGTTCTTTTCTCCGGCGGCCAGGATAGCGCCACGTGCCTGGCCTGGGCGTTGCAAGAGTTCGGTGCTGCCGAGACAATCGGCTTCAGCTACGGCCAGCGGCATGTGGCCGAACTCACGATGCGCCCGGCGCTGCGTGACGCCGTGCGTGCCTTCCCGTGGGGGGGAGGGCTGGGTGAAGATCATTTTCTGGACGTGGCTGTGCTGGGGCAGATCAGCGAGACGGCCCTGACCCGGGATGTGGCCATCACTATGGGCGCCAACGGCCTCCCCACCACCTTCGTGCCCGGCCGCAACCTGCTATTCCTGACACTTGCCGCAGCGGTTGCGTATCGCCGGGGCCTAAAGCACATCGTGGCTGGCGTGTGCGAGACCGATTACTCTGGCTACCCGGATTGCCGGGACGATACGATCAAGGCGATGCAGGTGGCGCTCAACCTCGGCCTAGACCATCGCTTCGTGCTGCACACGCCGCTGATGTGGATCGACAAGGCTGCCACCTGGCGCATGGCGGAGCGCCTCGGCGGTGCCGCGCTGGTGGAGTTGATCCGGGCAGGGACGCTCAGTTGCTACAAGGGCGATCTTACAGCCAATGACTGGGGGCCGGGCTGCGGGGCGTGCCCAGCGTGCGATCTGCGGCGGAATGGGTGGGCGGGGTACTCCTGATCGGCGCTGTCCTAACCCGATACCCGTTCGTCATAAGCCCGAAACCTGTTGCAGGGTCCTTCGACAAGCTCAGCGCGAACGGTGCAGGACCGCTGGCCCCCTACGCGAGCTGAAACCCATGCGCCAGCGGGTCGCGGTCATCGACAAAGATCGTGTTGTGACCTACGACGCGCGCCCATCCGGCCACGCTCGGCAGGATGGCCGCAAAGCCAGCCACGCTTGCCTCCCCCTCCACCCGGCAATCGAACAGCGTGCCGATAATGCTCTCGTGCACGAAATCCTGCCCCACCTGCAGCCGCCCGTGCGCCAACAGCTGCGCCATGCGCGCGGACGACCCGGTGCCGCAGGGCGAGCGGTCCACCGCCTTGTCGCCATAGAACACCGCATTACGGGCGTGGGCGCGCGGGTTGCGCGGGGCGTCGCACCACATGACGTGGCTGACGTCGCGGATGCGCTCATCGTCCGGATGCACCGGCCCGACCGCCGCTTGCGCTGCCCTGCGCACCCCGGGGCTGAGCCGCACGATCTCCCCGGCACTCATGCCGTCCAGGCCGGGCCAATTGGATTGCGGCTCAATGATCGCGTAGTAGTTGCCGCCATAAGCGACGTCGATCACGAGCGCACCCAGGCCGGGCACGTCGATCGCAACGTTTTGCGCATGCAAGTAGGCGGGTACGTTGAACAGCCGGACTTGCTCCACATGCGGACCGTCTTGGGTGTACTCGATCGCGACGCGCCCGGCGGGGGTTTCCAGCGCCAGGCGGCCGGGCACGCGGGGCACGACTAGCCCGGCCTCGATCGCGGCTGTGACCGTGCCGATCGTGCCGTGGCCGCACATCGGCAGACATCCGCTGACTTCGATAAACAGCACACCCAGCTCGCAATCGTCGCGTGTGGGTGGGTACAGGATGGAGCCGGACATCACGTCATGCCCGCGCGGTTCGAACATCAGGGCGCGGCGCACCCAGTCATGGTCGCGCACAAACACCGCGCGGCGCTCGGCCATCGGCACGTGCGGCAGCAGCGGCGCGCCGCCCACCACGACGCGTACCGGATTACCGCAGGTGTGCGCGTCGATACAGAAGAAGGTGTGCCGCGCCATGGTCAGAACGGCAGGCTGGTGGTGGCCTTGACCTCTTCCATCACCGTGTAGGTGTGGGTCTGGCGGATGCCGGGTAGGCGCACCAGCGTCTCACCCAAAAAGCGGCGATAGGCGGCCATGTCGCGCACCCTCGCCTTGACCAGGTAATCGAATCCGCCCGCGACCATGTGGCACTCCATCACTTCCGGCGCGCGCGCCACCGCCTGGGCGAAGGCCTCGAACGCATCCTCACTCGTGCGGTCCAACGTGATCTCCACAAACACCAGCAGCCCGCGGCCCAGCTTGGCGGGGTTGAGGCGCACGGTATAGCCCTCGATCACGCCATCCTGCTGCAGGCGGCGGACGCGTTCGTGGGTCGCGGCCTGCGACATGTTGGCCCGGCGCGCCAGCTCTACATTGGTCATGCGCCCATCCTGCTGCAGCAGGCGCAGCAGGCGGCGGTCGGTATCGTCCACGCCGAAGCTCCTTTGGCTGATGCCGCAAGATTAGATGCACTGTTCGGCGCCCAGGCTCAATAACCAGAGAATAGCCGGGTGTCATCGCGTTATGACGGAACCAAGCCAGGAGCCCGCCCGATGCCCGATGCTCTGATCGATCACACCACGCCACTGCGCCACGCCATCACCCGCGATTACCGACTGCCGGAGCCGGATTGCATGGCGCGACTGATCCCACCGGCCACGCTTGCCGCCGCCGCCCAGGCTCAGGCCCGGGCCACCGCCATTACGCTCGTGCAGGCCATACGCGCCAAGGGCCAGCGCGGCACGGTCGACGGCCTCGTGCGCGAGTACGATCTCAGCAGCCAGGAAGGCGTGGCGCTGATGTGCCTGGCCGAGGCGCTGCTGCGCATCCCGGACACGGCCACGCGGGACGCGCTCATTCGCGACAAAATCGGCGGTGGCGATTGGCGCAAGCACCTTGGCCACTCGCCATCCCTGTTTGTGAACGCCGCCACCTGGGGCCTGGTCGTGACCGGCGCTTTGGCTACGCCGGGCACCGAGGGGCTGGCGGCCGCCCTCACGCGCCTCATTGCCCGGGGTGGCGAGCCGCTCATCCGCCGCGGCGTTGACATGGCGGTGCGCATGATGGGCGAGCAATTCGTGACCGGCCGCACGATCGAGGAAGCGCTGCACACCGCCCGCCGGCTGGAGGCAAAGGGCTTCCGCTATTCGTATGACATGCTGGGCGAGGCGGCGGTTACGGCCGACGACGCGGCCCGGTACTATCGCGACTACCAGCATGCGATCGAGGCCATCGGTACCGCCAGCGCCGGGCGCGGCATTCAGGACGGCCCGGGCATTTCCATCAAACTGTCCGCCCTGCATCCCCGCTACACCCGGCTGCAAAAAGATCGCGTCATGGCGGAGCTGCTGCCGCGGCTGGTCGCGCTCGCCATCCTCGCGCGCCGCCATGACATTGGCCTGAACATAGACGCCGAAGAAGCGGACCGGCTGGAGCTTTCGCTCGACCTATTGCAGGCCCTCTGTTTCCACCCGGCGCTGGCGGGCTGGGACGGGATCGGCTTCGTCGTGCAGGCCTACCAAAAACGCGCGCCATCCGTCATCGCCTGGGTGATCGATCTCGCCCGGCTCACCGGCCACCGCATCATGCTGCGACTGGTGAAAGGGGCGTATTGGGATAGCGAGATCAAGCGCGCCCAGGTCGACGGCCAAGCGGGTTTTCCGGTGTTCACCCGCAAGCTGCACACGGACGTCAGCTACCTCGCCTGTGCCCGGGCGCTGCTGGACGCGCCGGATGCGGTATTTCCGCAGTTTGCCACCCACAACGCCTACACGCTCGCCGCCATTCACACGATGGCCGGGCCCTACACGCCGGGCCAGTACGAGTTCCAGTGCCTGCATGGCATGGGCGAGGCGCTGTATGAAGAGGTCGTCGGCCCCGCCAAGCTTGGCATCCCGTGCCGCATCTATGCCCCCGTCGGCACGTATGAAACGCTGCTGGCCTACCTTGTGCGCCGCTTGCTGGAAAACGGCGCTAACTCGTCCTTCGTAAACCGCATCCAGGACCCGGCCGTGCCCGAGGCGGAGCTGGTGGCGGACCCGGTGGCGCAGGTGGGCGCAGGCCTCCCGCACGAGCGGATCGCGGCGCCGCGCGACCTGTTCGCACCGGTGCGGGTAAACTCGGCCGGGTTCGATTTCAGTGACGAGGGGCAGCTGGCCTTGCTGGCGCACACGATGCAGGCCAGTGCCGGGCCGGATTGGCGCGCGGGGGAGGGGGCGTGGGAGCCGGTGCGTAACCCGGCCGATCTGCGCGATGTCGTGGGGTACGTGGCCCCGGCCACCCCAGCGCAGGTGGAAGCCGCCCTGGCCCGCGCCGCGGCCGCCGCGCCGGGCTGGGCCGCAACGCCCGTCGCCGCCCGCGCCGCCATGCTGTTGCGCGCCGCAAATATTCTGGAAGCGCGCATGACTTCCCTGCTGGGCCTGATCGTACGCGAAGCCGGTAAATCCGCCCCCAATGCGGTGGCGGAGGTACGCGAGGCAGTGGATTTCCTGCGCTACTACGCGACCGAGGCGACGCGCACGCTGGAGCACGCCGTACCGCTCGGCCCAGTCGTCTGCATCTCACCCTGGAACTTCCCGCTTGCAATCTTCACCGGGCAGGTCGCGGCGGCGCTGGCGGCGGGCAACGCCGTGCTGGCCAAGCCGGCCCCGGAAACACCGCTTGTGGCGGCGCAGGCAGTGGCGATCCTGCACGAAGCCGGGGTGCCGGCGGACGTGTTGCAGTTGCTGCCCGGCACTGGCGAGGTGGGTGGGCAGCTGGTTGCGGATGTGCGCGTGTGCGGCGTCGTGTTCACAGGCTCGACCGCAACGGCCCGGCTGATCCAGCGCACGCTGGCCACA
>JANONC010000346.1:0-7347 GCA_031420655.1 Rhodospirillales bacterium
TTTTGGGCAGCAGCGGCGTCCTTATGCCCCGCAGCTTGCCAACAGGATCGGCGCAGGCCGGGCACATCAGGCTCATCGCGTCTGTGCCCAGACCGATCATCAGGCCGAACATACCGACGTAAAATAGTCCGAGGCTGGCGAGGGCGAGCGGTGCCGCGCCGAAGCAGCTTGCACGGCGCGGCGCGTTGTCCCACGTCATGGCGCATGATCGCACATCTGCCCAACCGCTCCGTCCTGGTCGTTTCCGGCGCCGACCGCGTCAGCTTCCTGCAAGGGCTGGTGTCGAACGACGTGGCGCTGGCAACGCCGGGCCAGGCCGTGTGGGCGGCACTGCTGACGCCGCAGGGCAAGTGGCTGGCAGACTTTTTCATCACGGCCGAGGGCGACACGCTGTTGCTGGATGTGGAGGCGGCACAGGCGGTCATGATCGCGCAGCGCCTGAGCCGCTATCGGTTGCGCGCCGCCGTCGCCATCGCGCCAGACCCGCGCCCGGTGCACGCCGGGTGGGACGAGCCGGCGCAGGGTGCCCCAGACCCGCGCCTGGCCGGAGCTGGCTTCCGGGTCATTGGTGCGTGTACCGCCACGGCCACGGCGGATCAGTATGACCTTCATCGCCTGGCGCTCGGCCTACCCGACGGCTCGCGCGACCTGGAGGCAGAAAAGACGACTTTGCTCGAAGCCGGCTTTGACGAGCTGCACGGCGTGTCGTGGACCAAGGGTTGTTACATGGGTCAGGAACTGACCGCGCGCACCAAATATCGTGGCCTCCTGAAAAGGCGCCTGGTTCCGGTGGCCATCGACGGGGCATTGCCGGCACCCGGCACACCAGTGCTGCACAGCGACGCCGAAGTGGGCACCATGCGCTCCGGTCAGCCCGGCCTAGGCCTTGCTCTGCTGCGCCTGGATGCCCTGGACGGCCGCGCTCTGGCCTGTGGCGACGCGACGCTCGCGCCGCGCCCGCCGGCCTGGATGGCGCTGCGCCCGGTGCAGATGGCCTAGTGTACCTGATCAGAAGGTCGTTGAGCCTCGCCAACGCACTTCTGATCGGTCGGCACGCTGAAAGAAAAAGACGAGTAGCCCAGAGGTGAAGTTCGCTACTTTTCCGAACTTCAGAACCGGGAGACTAGATTTTCTCCACCTGGCTGTATTCCAGCTCCACCGGCGTCGAGCGGCCAAAGATCGAGACGCTGACCTTCACGCGGCCCTTCTCTTCGTCCACCTCCTCGACCGTACCGTTGAAGCTTGTAAACGGACCGTCGGCCACGCGTACCTGCTCGCCGATTTCGAATAGAATGGCTGGGCGCGCCCGCTCCACGCCCTCGGCGCTTTGCTTGATGATACGGTCGGCCTCGGCGTCGGTAATCGGCGACGGCCGGGTTTTGGTGCCAAGGAAGCCCGTAACCTTCGGTGTGTCCTTGATCAGATGCCAGGTCTGATCCGTCAGCTCCATCTTCACCAGCACATAGCCCGGGAAGAACTTGCGCTCGGCACTGACTTTTTGGCCGCGGCGGATTTCCACCACGTCCTCGGCCGGCACCAGCACTTCATCCACCAGGTCGGCTAGGCCCTTCTGGGCCGCCTGCTCTTTCACCTGCTGGGCGATCTTTTTCTCGAAGCCCGAATAGACGTGAACGACATACCACCGCTTGGCCATTACTCTTTCCTTAACGATCAATGGCCGACGCCGAACAGCGCGCGGACGCCGACGCCGATTACCTGGTCGGCGACGAAGAAGAACAGGGCCGCCAGTGCCGATAGGGCGAAGACAAGGCCCGTCGTGACCAGCGTCTCACGGCGCGATGGCCAAGTGACCTTCGTCACCTCCATCCGCACATCGCGCAGGAACTTGACTGGATCGACCGCCACCATACTCATCCTATACCTATCCCAGCCGCTGCTCTGACCCAGAAGATGGCAGGGGCGGAGGGGGTCGAACCCACAACCTCCGGTTTTGGAGACCGGCGCTCTAGCCAATTGAGCTACGCCCCTGCATGGCGCGGCAGAGCGGCTGTAAAAAGGGCCAAGCCGGGCGTCTGTCAAGCTTCGTGGCCAGCATGGACTCCCGGCCGGCACCGGAATGCGTCATAAGGCGGCCCCATGACTGCGCTGCGGCCCAAACCCGAACAGAATGCGCCGGACGACGCAGCGATGCTCTCCGTCCGCACCCGCCTGGCCCCGCCCCCCCGGGCGGAGCCTATCCGGCGGCGGCAGATTGCGGTGCTGCTGTCCGTTCTGCTGCACGCGGCGGTGCTGGCGCTGTTGATCCTTCGCTTCAGTGACGCGGGCGTAGAGCTGACGCCGGACCAGGCTATCGAGATGGTGTTTGAGGGCTCGTCCGCCGCGGCCACCCCTGGCGAAGCTCCGGCGCCGGACACGCCGCCACCAGTGTCCGTGGTGGAGGCCCCACCCGCTGCCACCGACCCCGCACCGCCCGCGCCGGAGCCGACGCCCACGCCGACCGAACCGCCCAACGCCGACGCCCCCCAGCCAGAGCCGGTGCCAGTGCCAGTGCCGGTGCCGGTGCCGGTGCCGGTGCCGGTGCCGGTGCCGCCCGAGCCGGAGATGCCCGCGCCTGCGCCCCGTTCCATACCCGTTGTACGGCTGGACGCGCCCGAGGCGCCCGAGGCCGAGCCGCTCGTGCCAAAATTCGAGCCACCGGCCGCACCGCGACCACTGCCGAGACCGCTGCCGCTTCCACCCCGCCCGCTCGCCCCGGTGCAGCAAGCGTTACGGCCCGCGCAACGGCCGCATTATGCCGACGGTTTTGCACCGCCGATTGATTTGAGTTTCGGCCAGGGCGCACCGCCCGCCTCACCCCGGCAGCACACCGGTCCCGCCTCACGGGCGGTCGATCTGTCGCCGGGTGCGCCGAAGGCTGGGCCAGACCGGGCGGAGGCGTTTTTTGACGCACGAGCCCGCCGGGTGGGCGCAGATTGGGCAAGCGGCCTACAGGCGTACTGGGCTGCGCACCGGTATTACCCCCGGCAGGCAGCGGAAAATGGCGAGGATGGCACCGTTAAGGTCGAGCTTGTGGTGAACCGGTCCGGCAAGGTTGAGTCGGTCGAGGTAATCGGCAAGTCAGGCTCGCCCTGGCTCGACATGGCAGCGCTCAGCACCTGGCGCGGCGCGCAACTGGCCCCATTCCCGGCTGAAAATCCTGATCCGCGCACAACGATGTCGCTCACGATCAACTACATTCTGATCCGTTAGTCACAACAGACCGGCGATCGTTCCGGCCCATACGACGACGGATGACCGTTCGACAGGGCCAGGCCCATGGTGGCGAGCGCCTTGGTACCGCCGGTGGCAACATGGAGCGGGCGGAGGGAATCGAACCCTCATCAGTAGCTTGGAAGGCTACCGCATTACCACTATGCTACGCCCGCGGCTCCGGGTTCCAGATAGCGTTTGCCGCTTGCGCCCGCAAGGATTGCAACCTGGCACCGTGCCCCCGCGTTCGTCGGTGCTCCACACAAGGCCAATACCATGGACGAAACCATCCACCTCAATGCTGGGAGCATCCCCGCAACGCCGTTTGTCATCCCCGGTGCCACAGGAGAGTTTCGCATCCAGATCCTGAACGAAGACCAGTCGCGCGGCGTGGTCACCACCATCGTCCACCTGCCACCAGGCGGCGAGATACCGGCCCACAAGCATCAAGCCGGGTCGGAGATGCACTACGTTCTGGAGGGTGACCTGAACGATAGCGGGCAGTTCTACGGACCCGGCGGATTCCTGACCCACGCCGCCGGGCAGGTGCATGGCCCGCATAGCAGCCGCAACGGTGCCCGCGTGCTGACGGTGCAGCAATGGCAGTCCAAGGACGGCCAATTCGACTTCGAGCCGGCGTGACCCCCTATCCGGAGCTGCCGGAGCACGCCTTTACCAAGGCCGATCCTGCCCCGGACCTGGATTTCTACGCGCAGCCCCGGCTGGTTCATCACATCGACGACACGGCCGTTGCTGCCGTCACTGCACTGTACCGGGCCCTGCTCCCACCCGGCGGCGTTGTGCTGGACACCATGAGCAGCTGGGTCAGCCACCTGCCACCGGACGTGGACTATGCCGAGGTGATCGGCCAGGGCATGAACGCCGGTGAGCTGGCGGCCAATCCCAGGCTGGACCGCTGGTTCGTACAGGATCTGAACCGAAAGCCAGACCTGCCTTTGCCAAACGCTTCGGTCGACGCGGCATGCCAGTGCGTGGGCGTGCAGTACCTGCAACGGCCGGCCGAGGTGTTTGCCGGCCTGCGCCGCGTGTTGCGGGTCGGTGCGCCGCTGGTCGTCACGTTCAGCAACCGCTGCTTTCCCACCAAGGCGGTCGCAATCTGGCAGGCGCTGCGCCCGGCAGATCAGCAACGGTTGGTGGCGCTCTATTTGTCCCGCGCCGGGTTCGTGGACGTCACGGCGACGACGCTCGTGTCCGGTACGCGGTCCGACCCGCTCTGGGCCGTCCATGGCAATGCCGCGGCGCTAGCTACCTAGGGTCAGACGTGGCAGACGCCGCCTGACACTGGCGGAGGCGACGATGGAGCACGGAGCGATCGAAGAGAACGGCGGCAACAAAAAGCTGGCGCTGCTGATAGCTGTGCTGGCCCTGTGCCTGGCCATCGTCGAAACCGGGGCCAAAAGCGCCCAGACGGAGGCGCTGGTTTCCAACGTCGAAACCACTAATCTATGGGCGTTCTATCAGGCCAAGACGATCCGTCAGACCGGCTTGCGGACCGCCATCGAACAATCCGAGCTGCAACGCACCACGCTCGACGCCTCCGCGCTCGATGCGCAGCAAAAGAGCTGGCGTGAGACGGTGGCACGCTGGGAGAGCGAACCCACGACCGGTGAAGGCCGGAAGGAACTGATGGCCCGCGCGAAAGTGGCGGATCATAAACGGGAGCGGGCCATGAGCCAGTACCACTTGATGGAGCTGGCCGCAGGTGCAATCCAGGTGGCGATCGTCGTGATTTCGGCCGCGATTGTGACGGGGGTGATGCCGCTCACGGTGCTGGGCGCGATCCTCGGCCTCGGCGGAGTTCTGTTAGGTGCGGCCGGGTATTTTGCGCCGGCACTCCTTCCACATTGACCGTCAGATATCCGGTACGGACGTGCCGATCCTGTCCCACATAACCTTGACCTTTTGGCCGTAGATCGAGATGCCGCCATAAGCCACGACAGCAACAAAGGCGGCAATAAAGGCGTATTCAACTGCGGTCACGCCACGCCGGTCGCGGCGAAAGCGCCAGAACATCGCCATCGCTCCCCTCATTCCCCGCGTGGCAGGCTCCAACACGGGCCTGGACTGTGTAAGTTTCGTCCACGCGTCATTCAAACCATGTTTTGCAAGAAAGCGTCGGCCTGAACGATACTCGCCAACCATACCGGATGTACTAATTTGACCGCTCTCGATTTCCCGTTCGAACAGCCCCCCGCGCTTGGGACCAGTATGCCCGTTGCACCGGGTGTCAGCTGGCTTCGCCTGGCGCTACCATTCCGGCTCGATCACGTGAACGTCTATCTGCTGGATGATGGCGACGGCACGACTGCCATCGATACCGGCCTGTTTGATCCGCAGACCTGCGCCGTGTGGGAGCGGGTGTTGCCAGCCCTGGCGCGCGCCGGACGGCCGCTGCGCCGGATCCTGGTCACCCATTGTCATCCGGACCACGCCGGCATGGCGGGCTGGCTCGTGAAACGGACCGGTGCGACGCTGCTGATGAGCACATCCGACTACCTGACCAGCCTTGCGATCCATCTCGATCCCGGAGCGCTGGAGGCGGAAACGTACCGGAGCTTCTATGCAAGGCACGGGCTCGATGCCGCGGCGACAGCGCGGATGCTCAGCAACGGGCATGGCTATTTGCGCATGGTCAGCCCGTTGCCCCGCGTGTACGGGCGCGTGATTGAAGGCGAGGCGCTCACGATCGGGGCCCGGCGCTGGGACGTGCTGACCGGCGGGGGGCATGCGCCGGAGCAGGTCATGCTGCACTGCGCCGCCGATGGCCTGCTACTTTGTGCGGACCAGGTCCTCGCCCGCATCACGCCCAACATCAGCGTGCAGGCGACCGATCCGGACGGCGACCCGCTTGGCATCTACCTCCGGTCATTGGCCGCTTTGAGAGCCACCATACCGGCGGCCACTTTGGTACTGCCGGGCCACAACCTGCCGTTCCATGGCCTGCATGTCCGCATTGCCGAGTTGGAGGCGCACCACGCCACCCGGTGCGCCATGATCGTGGACGCATGCCGCGCCGGGCCGCTCTCGGCAGCAGCGCTGGTGCCGGTGATGTTCGGCCGGCTGATCGACGACCCGCATCAGATGGGCTTTGCGTTTAGCGAGGCGCTGGCCCACGCCAACCTGCTGGTGCGGGAGGGGGCGTTACGCGAGGTGATGGATGGATTTGTGACCGCTTAACGACGGCCGGCGAACGCGTCGGCCGTTGTAGCGGAGTGTTAGCGCACGTAGGTCCGCACCTCACGCTTCGGCACGCCGATGCCGCGGCCGAACCACGCGGCTAGCCCGCCCAAGGCCAGGGCGATCGTGCCCAGTATGCTTGCCTTGGCTACGGCTTTGCGCGTCGCCTCCGCCGACGTCAGCAGGGCGAACACCACCAGCGTCGCCGTGGCCCACGCAATCAGACCATGCCAACGCGCCGTGTTTTCATCCGGGGTGCCGCAAAGTCGCCCGGCCACGGTCCCGCCCGCGAGCGAGGCGATGATCCCGGACAGCGTTCACCATTGCCGCGCCGTCACGCTGAAACTGCCGGCCCCGGGGTTGCCCGCCGTGCTGGCAACAGAAATCGGCGACAGGCCAATGCCGATCCCAAGCACATTCAGCAACAATTGCACGACCAAGGCCGCCACCAGACCGGCCAGGATGGAGCGCTAGCCGATGCGGTCGCGCAACTGCGTGTTGGCGCCATTGAGCCCGACCATGGTCGCACCGGTCGCCCCGGACATCATCGTCGGGTTCATCGCCATCGTTCCGCGCCGTCCTTCCTGACGCCGAAGGCCGGCTATGAAAGACTAATTAGCGAGGGGTCACATACCGAGTGCGCGCTTGTACAAGTCGAGCAAAGATTCCTGCTCCGCCACCTCGGCCGGCTCCTGCTTGCGCAGGCGCAGGATCTGACGAATGACCGGCACATCGAACCCGGCCGACTTCGCCTCGGCAAAGATGTCCTTGATATCGGAGCCGAGCGCCTTGCGCTCTTCATCCAGCCGCTCGATCCGTTCGATCAGCGACAGTAGGCGATCGGCGGCAATCCCGCCCTCCTGGGAATCGGGGTCGGCCTCTTGGCGGGCGCGGGAGGCGGCGGCATTCGTGTCTGGCATGGGCGGAGGTAGCGCCCCC
>JANONC010000347.1:0-2268 GCA_031420655.1 Rhodospirillales bacterium
GCGCCGGATGCCGGACGGCGCGGCGGAGGCGGGTATGGTCCAGACCTACCTGGAAACGCTGGCGGACCTGCCGTGGCGGCTGGAGCCCGGGCCGCCCACCGACATCGCCGCGGCGCGCCAGGTGCTGGACACGGACCATTACGGGCTGGAGAAGGTAAAGCGCCGTATCCTGGAGTTTCTGGCCGTTCGCAAGCTTAACCCGGACGGCAAGGGGCCGATCCTGTGTTTCGTGGGGCCGCCCGGCGTAGGCAAGACCTCGCTCGGACAAAGCATTGCCCGCGCGATCGGCCGCAAGTTCGTGCGCGTCAGCCTGGGCGGCGTGCATGACGAGGCAGAGATACGCGGCCACCGCCGCACCTATGTGGGCGCGCTGCCGGGCAATATCGTGCAAGCCGTTCGGCGGGTGGGCGAGCGGGATTGCGTGATGATGCTCGATGAGATGGACAAGCTGGGTGCGGGCGGCTTCCAGGGGGACCCCGCCTCGGCCCTACTGGAAGTGCTGGACCCGGAGCAGAACGGGACGTTCCGGGACGCCTATCTGGGCGTGCCGTTTGACCTGAGCCGCGTGCTGTTCATCGCGACCGCCAATGTGCTGGACACCATTCCCGGCCCCCTAAGGGACCGGATGGAGGTGGTGCAGTTGATCGGTTATACCGCGGAGGAGAAGGTGGCGATCGCGCGCGGCCACCTGATCCCCCGCCAGTTGCAGCAGAACGGCCTGGCGGGCGTGCCGGGCGGCGCGGTGGTGAACCTGGACGACGCCGGGCTGAACCTGTTGATCGACGGCTATACGCGGGAGGCCGGGGTGCGAAACCTGGAGCGTGAGATCGGCGCGGTGTTCCGGAACCTGGCCGTGCGCGTGGCCGAAGGGGCACCTGGCCCGATCCTCATGGGGCCCGACGAGGTGGCCGCGATCTTGGGTCCCCGGCGGTTCGACGCGGATGTGGCGCAGCACGCCTCCATGCCCGGTGTCGCCACCGGCTTGGCCTGGACGCCGGTGGGCGGCGATATTTTGTTCATCGAAGCCAGCCGGTCGCCCGGCTCCGGCAAGCTGATCCTGACGGGCCAGCTTGGTGACGTGATGAAGGAAAGTGCGCAGGCGGCGCTCAGCCTGCTCAAAGCCCGTGGTGCGGGCATGGGGATCGCGGCCGACCTGTTTGCGCACAGCGATCTGCACGTCCACGTCCCGGCAGGTGCCACGCCTAAGGACGGCCCCTCCGCCGGCGTGGCGATGTTCGTGGCCCTGGCGTCCTTGATGACCGGTCGCGCAGTCCCGCCGACCACGGCCATGACCGGGGAAATCAGCCTGCGCGGCCTGGTGCTTCCCGTGGGCGGCGTCCGCGAGAAGGTGATCGCTGCCGCGCGCGCCGGCATCACGACGGTGCTGCTTCCGGCGCGCAACCGGCGCGACCTGGACGACATCCCCGCGAGCGCGCAGGCGCGACTACGCTTCGTGTGGCTGGAAACCGTGGACGACGCGGTTGCCGCCACCATCAACGAAAGCGGCGAAGCGGAGGGCGCATCCTTATCCGGCCCAGACCACCAGAACCGACCGCTGGCCCCTGCGTAGTTTCCGAGCCTAACCGGGGCGGTCTGGCGTTCGTACCGTTTGTCTCACGACTGTCTGGCGGGAACGCAACGTCAGTATTCAGCCACCTGCTCAACCAGTGGTCGCCTAGTCCGCCAGTCGATGATGTCGCAGACCGAAACCGAGTTCATTCCGTCGCTCTCCCCCCGTTTAAGGATCTTCCCAATGAGCAAGGTCATCGGTATCGACCTCGGCACCACCAACTCCTGCGTCGCCATCATGGAGGGCGAGGTGAGGGTGATCGAAAATCTAGAGGGCGCCCGCACGACGCCCAGCATCGTCGCCTTCGCCGAGAACGGCGAGCGACTGGTCGGGCAGTCCGCGAAGCGCCAGGCCGTCACCAACCCGGCCAACACCATTTATGCCGTCAAGCGGCTGATCGGCCGCCGCTACGACGATCCCTTGGTGGCCAAGGACCAGGGCTTGGTCCCCTATAACATTGTTCGCGGCGACAATGGCGACGCCTGGGTCGAGGCGCGGGGCGAGAAGTATCCGCCAAGCCAGATCAGCGCCTTTATCCTGGGCAAGATGAAGGAGACCGCCGAGGCGTTCCTGGGCGAGAAGGTCAGTCAAGCGGTCATCACCGTCCCCGCCTACTTCAACGACGCCCAGCGGCAGGCGACGAAAGACGCGGGCCGCATCGCAGGGCTCGAGGTGTTGCGCATCATCAACGAGCCGAC
>JANONC010000348.1:0-6356 GCA_031420655.1 Rhodospirillales bacterium
GTAACGGGACTGGGCCGGGCATAGGCCACGCGCGGCAGGGTCCCATCCGGTCCAACCCGTGGCAGCATGGCCCCCGGAACCGCCAGCGACGGCTCCAACAAGGCAGGGCGTGGAACCCGCAACCCATCGACGGGCGGTGCCGCCGCCACCACCTCGACTGGCGCGGACGCAGTCACAACGGCGCGGGGTGGCCCCAGCCTCTGCAGCACCGACGCTGCGAGTGCGACGCTCAGCAGCAGGATCGACCAGAACATCAGCAGCGCTCGCGCCCCGGCCGGCCACCGTCTACGGCGCGGCGGGTCCGCCAGCACAGATGTCAGCGCGCCGCCCGCCGTTGCAGCGCCATCGCCCGCAGTACCACTAAGCCCTGTTGCAACTGAAAGTCCGTATCGGGCTTCGTCGCATCGAACGCCGGCCAATTTTCGGGCGGCAGCTTCGGAATATCGCGCGCGACCGGCGGCAGATCGGTCCGGGCTGGCGGCGTCGCGGGCTGCGGCGTGCCGCCCTGGTTGCGCAGCACGTGGTTCAGGTCCGCCTCCCGCTCCGGCCCAAAGCGCGGCCCCTCGGTGCGCGACGCAGCAACTTCCACATCGGGCGTGATGCCAAGCCCCTGAATGCTGCGCCCGGACGGCGTATAGTACCGTGCGGTCGTCAGTCGCATGGCCCCGTTGGGCCCGAGCGGCATGACGGTCTGAACCGAGCCTTTGCCGAAGCTGCGCGTGCCCACCACTACCGCCCGGCGCTGATCCTGCAACGCCCCGGCCACGATCTCGGACGCAGATGCACTGCCGCCGTTGATCAACACAACAACCGGCAGCCCGCCCGTTACATCGCCAGGCTTCGCGGTCCAGCGCTGACTTTCCTCTGGCCGGCGCGACCGGGTGGACACAATCTCACCCTGGTTCAGGAAATCGTTGGAAACCGCGATGGCCTGGTCCAGCAGGCCGCCCGGGTTGTTGCGCAGGTCAAGCACGATGCCCCGCAATGCCCCGTTTGCCTTGCTGCGCAAATCCTGTACGGCGCGGCGTAACGCCGGGTCCGATTGCTCGTTGAATTGAGTAAGGCGGATGTAGCCCATGTCGCCCTCCAGCCGCGCCTTCACGACCTGGATGCGGATCACCTCCCGCTGCATCGCCACGTCGATCGGCGTGTTGATGCCCTCCCGCTTGACCGTGAGCCGGATCGTGCTGCCCGGCGAGCCACGCATCTTGTCGACGGCTTCGTTCAGCGACAGCCCCTGTACGGTCTGTCCATCGAGCGCCGTGATCAGGTCGCCGGTCTTCATCCCCGCGCGCGCGGCGGGCGTGTCGTCGATCGGGGAGACGACTTTGATCAGCCCGGCCTCCGCCTGAACTTCCAGGCCAAGGCCGCCAAACTCACCCTTGGTCTGAACCTGCATGTCCTTGAACGCCTTGGCGTTCATGTAGCTGCTATGCGGGTCGAGCCCGGTCAGCATGCCATTGATTGCGTTCTCAATCAGCTCGCGGTCGTTCACTGGCTCGACATACTCGGCGCGGATCCGCTCGAACACATCGCCAAATAGCGTGAGCAGCCGGTAGGTTTCGGCCCGCGACCCGTCCTGCGCCAGCGCCTGGGTGATCGGCCAGCCCGCCCGGGGCTGCAATAGGCTGCTTGCGGGTCCGAGCGCCAGACCGGCGACAAAGGCGCCTCCTACAATTAGACCCGTACGTGCCTTCATGTGCTCTCAACCTCCAAGCCGTGCATGCCGCAAACCGGCGGTAAGACCGCTCGACCTATTTGGACGTAGCACCGCAACTTTCAAACAAGCTTAACGTAATCTCTTTACAGATAGCTATAAGCGCGGCGTCAGAAAGGGTCCGGGATCAACGGCTTGGCCGTGCAGCCGGACTTCGACGTACAGCGTCGCTTTCGGCGCGGGGCCGCCCGCCATCGTACCCACGCTTTCCTGCGCCGGGACGATCATGCCAACCGCCGTATCCAGCCTGTCGAAGCCAGCCAGCACCACGTGCAGGCCGCCGCCGCACTCCAGGATGAGCAATAAACCATACGTGCGGAACGGCCCGGCAAACACTACCCGGCCGGTGCAGGGTGCGACGATCCGGGCACCCGGCGGTGGCCGGAAGGTCATGCCGGTGGCCGGCCCCGCCTCGGTCGCCTCACCCCAGCGGCGCACGGCGGGCCCTGCGACCGGCATGGCGAGGCGGCCGGGCGCGCTCGCCGGATTGGAGCGGGCGACGGCGGCAACGGCCGCGCGCATGTTTTGCGTCCGGCCTGCCTCCTGCGCGGCACGGCGGGCCGCCTCGGCCGCGGCCAGTTCGGCCTGGTCCCGCCATGCCTCCCGCTCCGCCCGGGCTTGCTCCAAAGCGCGGTCGAGCGTCGCGGCCTCGGCCTGCTGCACGCGGGCGAGATGCTGGAACTGTGCGAGCGTCGACGCGACCGTTGCCGCCTCCGCCGCCGCCGCGCGTTGTGCCGCAGCCAAAGCCTCGACCCGGCCCGAGGTGTAGCGCGCCGTCGCACGCAGGATCATGGCTGCCCGGATCGCCTGTGCCGGCGGTACGGGCGCGGCGAGCACGGTGGTGGGTGGCAGCCGCGACAAACGCAGCAGCGCTGGCAACAGCGGCACCAGCGTGTTCACTGCCGCCTGCCTGACCTGGTTCGCGACGGCACTTTGCTTTTGCAATTGCACGTGCTCCGTCCAGACGGCCGCCAGCCGGTCCTCAGTCTGCCGCAGCCGCGCTCCCGCGTCGTGGCTTAAGGCGATATCGGCAGAATCCGCAGGCCCTGCCAGCAGCAACAGTGTCAGCAATCGTGCCCACTGGCGCGTCACCTGGCGGCATCAACCAATCAGTGACCGGCCGGTCATCTCAACCGGCTGCTCCACGCCTAGCAGCGCCAGCACGGTGGGTGCCAGATCGGCGAGCCGGCCGTCATGCAGCGGACCCGGATGGCCGTGCAGCAAAACCGGTACCGGGTTGGTGGTGTGCGCCGTGTGCGGGCCGCCCGTCATGGGCTCGACCATCAGCTCGGCATTGCCATGGTCGGCCGTCACCAGCAGCACCCCGCCCGCCGCGTCGATCGCCTGGATGATGCGGCCCAGCTCCTCGTCCACGGTCGCGACCGCGCGGATCGTGGCGGACAGGTTGCCGGTGTGACCCACCATGTCCGGGTTGGCAAAATTCAGCACCAGTAATTCGTGGTGCCCGGCACCGATCGCGGCGATGGCCTGATCTGCCAACTCATGGGCTGACATTTCGGGCTGTAAATCATAGGTCGCGACCTTTGGCGACGGCACCATGATGCGCTCCTCACCCGGAAACGCCACTTCCTGGCCGCCGTTCAGGAAATACGTGACGTGCGGGTATTTTTCCGTCTCGGCCAGGCGCAACTGGCGCAGCCCGGCTGCGGACACGACCTCGCCCAGCAGCTTTGTCATGGGCTGGGGTGGGAAGGCGACCGTCATATATGGGGCTAGACGGTCGCTGTACCGCGTAAGGCCGAGGGCGGCGGCGAACCGGACGGGGTGCGGCCGGCTGAACCCGGTAAAGGCGGGGTCCAGCAGCGCGCCCAGCAATTCGCGGATACGGTCGGCGCGGAAGTTGAATGACAGGAGCCCGTCGCCGTCGCGCATGCCATCGTACGCGCCGACGGAAGCGGGCACGACAAACTCGTCCGTCACCGCCTTGCCATAGGCGTCGTCCATCACGCTGGCCGGGTCGGCAAAGGCGAGGCCGGCGCCGGTTGTAAGCGTCGCATAGGCGCGCTCCACCCTGTCCCAGCGATTGTCGCGGTCCATGGCGTAATAACGCCCGCTGATGGTGGCAATGCGCGCGCCTGCGGGCAGGGCGGCCTGGAAAGCGGCCAGTGCAGCGGCGCCCGAGCGGGGCGGCGTGTCCCGCCCGTCCATGAAGGCGTGCACCCGCACCGGCACCCCTGCCTGCGACACGATGCGCGCCAGCGCCAGCGCGTGATCCTGATGCGCATGTACCCCGCCGGGTGACAGCAGGCCGAGCAGATGGCAGGTGCCGCCCGACTGACGCAGGTCAGCAATGAAGGCGGTCAGCGCCGGGTTGGTCGCCATCGACCCGTCCTGGATCGCCTGGCCGATGCGCGGCAGCTCCTGCATCACCACCCGGCCGGCCCCGATGTTGAGGTGACCCACCTCCGAATTGCCCATCTGTCCCGGCGGCAGCCCGACATCGAGGCCGGAGGTGCGCAAAAACGCGTGCGGACCTTCCATCAGCGCGTCGAATACGGGTGTATCGGCAAGCTGCACCGCATTGCCGGTCGTATCCTCACGCCAGCCCCAGCCATCCAAGATTACGAGCATGACAGGGCTTGGGTGGGCGGTCATCGGCATTCCCTACGCGGATGGGTGAGAGTGCAGCAAGTGTTGCGCTGCGCAAAGAGGGATCAGGGACGCCCTGCCCGGTGGTAGGGATGGCCTCGCTGGATGCACTGGGCGCGATAAAGCTGCTCGGCCAGCAGCACGCGCACCAGCATGTGCGGCCAGGTAAGCGCCCCGAGCGAAAGCGTGTACTGCGCGGCCGCCAGCACCGGAGCATCCAGACCCTCTGCGCCACCGATCAGGAAGCAAGCCCGGCCCGCCCAGCGGTCGAGCTGCCGGGCAAAGGCCGCGCTATCCGGCGCGGTCCCGCCCTGATCCAGCGCCACGATCACTGCCCCGTGCGGCGCGGCTGCCAGCAGTGCCACGCCGTCCCGCCGCTTGGCTTCCGCGACCGCGCCCGCCCCTTCCGGAAGCTCGGTGACCTGTATCCGCGGCAGGAGCCGGCTTGCATAACGCTCGAACAACACGGCTTCCGGCCCGGCGCGGAGTGTGCCAATGGCAATCAGGCGCATGGTGCAACCACGGCCGGGACTGGCGCGATTGGGGATATATGAAACGCTTTGCTCTGCTTCTGATGGTGCTGGCCGTCCCCGCTCTCGCCCCCGCCCCCGCCCTCGCCTCCGGACCGGTTGCCATGGCACCGGCGCCCGGTACGCCAGCCGATACCATCGCCCGCCAGTTCCTGGCGCAGGATCTGGCGGAGGCGTCGCGTGCCGGTGAGAAACCGCTGGTGCTGATCGGACAGGCTCCGATCGGCCGCCCGCAAGACCGTCCGGCGCTGTTTGTGCAGCTGCAATCGGCCCGGGAATGCGGGTCCGGCGGGTGCGCCACCACCGTACTGATCGCGTCGCCGCAGGGCTGGCGCAAAGTGCTGGATGGCGTGAGCGGCGCCGTAACCGTGCTGCCGACGCGCCACAAAGGCATGGCGGATTTGGCGGCCGATACCGAACGGTACCTGTGGAATGGTCAAAGCTATGCCAACAGCCGTCCGGTTCCGAACGTTAATCTCAGACGCTAGTTTCGGGCACGAGCCCCGGCTCATCCAGCTCCGGACCCCACATGCGTTCCAGGCCATACAGCTCGCGCGCGTCGGGCTTGAACAAATGCACGACAATGTCACCCGCGTCGATCAGCACCCAATCCGACCCGGCCGCCCCTTCGATCTGCACACGCTTGATGCCGATCTCCTCAAGTTTTTCCTCCAGATGCGTCGCCATGGCGCTGATCTGGCGGTCGGCGATGCCGGTTGCGATCACCATCCGGTCCGTGAATGCAGCCCGCCCGGCGAGGTCGAGCGCTACGACGCCCTCCGCCTTGTCAGCCTCCAAGCTTTCGACGATCACCGCCTGCATCTGGTCAAGCCGCGCCGTGTGTTCCGCGACCGGCCGGGCGGCCTTGCGCGCGCGCGGGCCAGCGGCTGCGGCCTTTTTACGGGGCGTGCCCGGCACCTTCGCCGCCTCTGCCAGTTGGGCGGCGGGCTTGGGCGTGCGGCGTGGGAGCTTGGCGGCCGGGTCGGCGGGCTTGCGGGCTATGGCGATAATCCTTTGGCGGCAGGAGGTGCCTGCATAGCATGGTGCGGCGGCCAGGTCAGCGCCCGTGCGGCACGGAGATCGGTCGCCGACAAGGAGTTCTGCCGGGCGGGCAAGAAGGTCCAGGCGGGCGGGCAGCGGCCAGCGAGCGTGGGGGCGGAGCGGGCCGGCAGCAGCGCGCGTCGCAACCTCCGCGCTGCCTGACCGGCCAACGCACGCTGGTTGTAGGTGGGCCGCGGCATCACGGCGAACGGCATCCCGCGCGCGATGCCCACCCAGCGCTGCCAGTGCGGCAGTTGCACCAGATTATCGGCACCCATGATCCAAACGAAGCGGATGCGGGGAAACCGGGTCCGCAACGCCCGCAGGGTCGCGTACGTGTAGCGGGTGCCCAGCGTCGCCTCGATCGCAGTCGCCACGATCCGGCGGCCGTCGGACAAGCCCGACGCGCTGGCCAGCCGGTCGGCCAGCGGTGCCATGCCATTCAGCGCTTTGAGCGG
>JANONC010000349.1:0-2037 GCA_031420655.1 Rhodospirillales bacterium
CCGCCGCCGCCCTTGGCCGATGCCATCGAAGTCAGCACGGCGCCGACGTCGACTTTGGATGGGGCTGCGGTGCCAGGTGCCGCGGTCATACCGCCAGCAGTGGCGGCCGATGCGGTCGTTGCACCAGCATCTGGCGCGGCCTCGGCAGCTGCGGCCGGGTGATGGAAAATCTTATTCATGATGTTACCGAAAATGCTCAAGTACCGTCTCCCGATTATTAAACACGTAGGCAAATAGCACGTCCACCTGCCCGTTGCGCTAGACGACGCGCTTAAATCCGGCATGGCTCTGCACAAAGCCAAGCGCGGTGTAGAACGCCTGCGCTTCGGTCCGCTCTAGCCGGGTTGTAAGTTGGGTGGTGGCACAACCGGCCCCGCGCGCCTGGGCGACCGCGTACTCCATCAAGAGCCGCCCAAGCCCCTGGCCGCGCCGGGTCTTATCGACACGCACGCCCTCGATCTGCATGACGCTCTGCCCCAGCGCACTCACGCCATGGATGATGTTGATCTGCATGCAGCCCACGATGGCGTCACCGTCTAGCATAACGATCAGCCGCCCGTCCTGCGCCGCCATACGGTCGAACCCGGCGACATAACGCGCGTCGGGTGGCATGGACCCATCCTCACGCGGGGCCGCGATTTGGTCATCGGCCAGCAAGCGGACGATGGTGGGCAGGTCGGCCACGGTGCCGTCGCGGAACGTCACTTCCGGAATGCGACGACGCTTTCGACCCGGGCGGACCACAAGAATTGGTCGATAGCCGCTACGCTGTGCACGCGGTACCCGGCCGAAATCAAAATACGGCCGTCGCGTAGCAGCGCCGCCGGGTTGCAGCTGACGTACACGATGGGCAGGCCAGACGCCGCCAGGGCCGGCATTTGCAATAGCGCGCCGCCGTGGGGTGGATCCAGCACGATCGCGGCGGCCCCGGCTAGTTCCTTTACCGTCAGCGGCTGGCGCGCCAGGTCACGCAGGGCTGCTTCCACCCGCGGGTTGCGCGCGCCACGCAACGCGGCAGAGGCGTCCGGATCGCCCTCATACGCCTGCACACGGGCACGGGTGGCGATCGCATGGGTCAAGCTACCCACTCCGGCAAACAACTCTACAACGCGCGCCTTGGCCGGCATGGCAGGTAGGGCGGCCAGCACGGCGGCGACGATGGCCGTCTCACCCTCTGCCGACGCTTGCAGGAATGCACCCGGCGGCACGCGCGTCTCGATACCTCCCAGCGCCGTCACGGCGGGGCGCAACAGGCAGGCGGGCTCCGGCGCACCCAGGCTGCCGCGCTGCAAACCCGTTGCCCAGCTGATCCGCGGCATGCCGTGCTGGTTGGCCAGCGTCGTCAGCAGCACCCGGTCCCCGGCACTAAGTACGCCATCCGTTCGCAGCAGCAGGTCTGGCCCGCTATCCAGCAGATTGATGACGGCCGAGCCGTCGCGCCGCAACCCCGTGAGCCGCAGCAGCACCGGGCGCAGCGCCTGCAGCAATGCGAACAGGGTGGGGTGCAGCACCGGGCAGGCCTGCATATCCACAATGTCGGACGACTTGCGGCGGTGCAGGCCCAGTAAGATGCGTGGACCATCGCGACGGATGGCCAAGTCCATGCGGCGGCGTGAACCCGGCGGCGTGCGGGCTAACGTAGGCTCTGGCCCATCCCAGCCGAGGCGCTGCACGGTCTCGGCAACTAAGCCGGCTTTCCAGGCAGCGTAGGCATCGTCCCGCCAATGCTGCACGGTGCAGCCGCCGCAGGGGCCGAAATGGGGGCAGGGTGGCGTCACTCGCTCGGGCGATTGCTCCAGCATTGTGGCAGCCGCGGTCCAGCCCTCCCCCCGACGTGTTAGGTCGCCAGGCTGGACCCATTCGCCGGGCAACGTGTTCGGCGCATACAGAAACTTACCGTCAGGCAGCGGTGCAACGCCGTCCCCATCGGCACCCATCCGCTCGATTTGGATGGCCTGGAGGGAGGGCGCGCCCCGTTTGGCGAGCGCGGACATCTACCCGCCGAAAGCGGACAGCCCCGTCTGCGCCCGGCCGAGA
>JANONC010000350.1:0-14540 GCA_031420655.1 Rhodospirillales bacterium
AGGTCCGGCAGTGCGATTTGCGGCGTGGTCTCGGCAGGTCTCATAACCTCCATGTGGCGGCTTTGACCCCGCAGCGAAAGGCCAGGCCCATGCTAAGCTGCTCTGACATGAAACTTCTTCGCCACATCCGGGCCTGTAACAATGCCGTCTTGCCTGGCGGAAGGATCCAGCTGGCCGTCGATGGCTTGGCCGTGGGCTGGATGCTGCCGGATGTTGCGGACCTGGTGCGTCGCCTGGGTGGGCAGGGTGAAGACCCCGTGACCGTATCCAGCACCGCCCTGCCCGCCCTCGGCCGCGCGCTGACCGCGGCCAGGGTTGCGCGCTGGCGGAACGAGGCGTTCGACGTGCGCGCGCAGCCGGATGGCACGGTGCTGGGCACCATCGACCGCGGCGTGCTGCCTGCGCTGGGCCTGCGGGCGGTGGGCGCGCACCTGAATGGCCTGGTGCAGCGCAGCGACGGCCTATGGCTGTGGCTCGCCCGGCGTGCGGCCACCAAAACGCTGGACCCGGGCAAGCTCGATCACATTGCCGCCGGGGGCGTGGCAGCCGGGTCGGATCCGTGGGCGACGCTGCTGAAGGAGGCAGCGGAGGAGGCGGCCATCCCTGCCGCGTTGTGCGCCCAGGCCGTGCCCGCCGGCACGATCGACTATGCGATGGACCGGCCCGAGGGGCTGCGGCGCGACCGGCTTCACGTCTATGACTTAGCGGTACCGGCCGGCTTCCAGCCGGTGCCCTCCGACGGCGAGGTGGCCGAATTCGAGTTATGGCCCCTGCCGGACGTGCTGGACCGCGTACGGCATTCGGACGATTTCAAGTTCAACGTGAGCCTCGTGCTCATCGGCCTGTTTATCCGCCAGGGACTGATCGAGGCTGACGAGGCGGCGATGCTGGGCCGGGCGCTGGGCGGCTACATGCCCAGATAGGCCTGCCGCACCCCGGCATCCGCCGCGATCACGGCCGATGGGCCTTCCATCACGATCCGGCCGGTTTGCAACACATAGGCGCGGTCCGCCAACTCCAGCGCCTCTGCCAGCCGCTGCTCCACCAGCAGCACGGTCGTCCCCAGGTCGCGGATGCGGCCCACCGCGGCCAGGATGTCGTCCACCAGCTTGGGCGCGATCCCCTGGCTCGGCTCGTCCAGCATCAGCAGGCGCGGCTGCGTCATCAGCGCGCGGCCGATGGCAAGCATCTGCTGCTCTCCGCCCGAGAGCGTTTCCGCCCTCTGCGCCAGCCGCTCTTTCAACCGGGGGAATAGGTCGAACACGAGGGTCAGCGGCCCGAAGCGCGCCGGGTCACCGCGGCGGGCGTAGGCACCGAGGCGCAAATTATCCTCGACCGACAGGCGCGGAAACAGCCGCCGTCCTTCTGGGACCAGGCCCACGCCGCGCCGGGTGATCAAATGTGGCTTTTCTCCACCAATCGCGGTGCCGTCAAAGCGGATCGCTCCCTCGGTCGCGACCTGCCCGGCGATCGCGCGCAGCAATGTGCTCTTACCTGCGCCATTGGCACCAACCACGGCCACGATCTCGCCAGCCGCGACCTGCAACGTTACGCCCTGCAATGCCTTCAGCCCGCGATAACTGGCCGACACGCCGTCCAACTCAAGCAGCATAGCGGTCTCCCAGATAGGCGCGGATCACATCCGGGTTGCGCACCACCTCGGCGGGCGTGCCGTCCATCAGCACGCGGCCGAGGTTCAGCACGACGGCCCGGTCCACCAGCGGCAACACGACCTCCATGACATGCTCCACCATCACAACGGTCACGCCCTGGTCCCGCACGGCACGGATGAGGGCCACGCCCGCCGCGGCTTCGGTGGGCGTAAGGCCGGTCAGCATCTCGTCCAGCAGCAGCACGCGGGGTTCGGTCGCCAGCGCGCGGGCAATCTCCAGCCGGCGCTTTTCGGGCGGGGTCAGCGCGTGCGCGTCACGGTCCATGCCTGCCGCCAGCCCAACAAACTCCAGCACGCGCACCGCTTCGGCCATTGCGGGCCGGGCGCGGCGGTGACGGCTGAACGCGCCGACCATGACGTTTTCCAGCACCGTCATGCTGTCGAAGCTGCGCACCACTTGGAACGTCCGCGCCACACCCGCCAGCGCACAGGCGACCGGGCCGGTGCCGCTGATCTGCCGCCCCGCCAAATGAATGGCGCCGCGGTCGGGCGTCACCTCGCCGCTGATAGAGTTGAACAGGCTGGTCTTACCCGCGCCGTTGGGGCCGATCAGGCCCAATATCTCGCCCTCCGCCACGTCGAACGAGATGTCCACATTGGCCGCGACGCCACCGAACGTCTTGGTCACGCCGCGGAGTTCCAGCAGCGCCATCTACGCCACCCGCCGGAACAAGCTGACCAGCCCCGCGGGCCGAGCCAGTGCCACCGCCATGATTAGCGCGCCATAGATCATCAAGTCCACCCCCTGCCCGCCGCCGCCCAAATAGCTACGGGATAGCTCCGTCACTGGGATGAGCAATGCTGCCCCGAGCAACGGACCCCACAGCGTACCCACGCCGCCCAGCACGGCCGGCAGCGCAATCAAAATGGAAAAATGGCCCGCCAGGATGCTGTCCGGGTCTATATAGCCAACGTATTGCGCGTAGATCGCGCCGCCCATGCCCGTCAAAAAGCCGCTGATGCCCGCCGCGGCCATCTTGGACGGGAACACCCGCACGGCCAGGCTGCGCGCCGCCACGACGTCGTCCCGCACCGCCCGCCAGGCAAAGCCCCAGCGGCTGCCCTCGATCGTCCAGGCGATAATGAACGTGAGCGCCACATAGGCCAGCACGACATAGTGGAACGGCAGCTTCGTGATACGGAATTGCAAGTCGATCAGGCTTTCGCCGCGGAACGGGATGGTGATGCCGGTTGCCGCCCCCACCCACTCCCAGTTGAGGAACAGCAGGTACCCGATCTCCCCCACCACGACCGTAGCGATCGCGTAGTAATGGCCGCTCAGGCGGAAGCAGGGCCAGCCGACCAGCAGCGCCAGCACACCAGCGACGGCACCGCCCGCAAACATCCCGAACACCGGCGACACGCCGAAATCGACAAACAACTTGCTACTGACATAGCCGCCCACGCCCAGATACAGCGCGTGGCCAAGCGAGATTTGCCCGCAATAGCCGCCCAGGATGTTCCAAGCCTGGCTTAGGCCCGCATACAGCAGCGTCATGATGATAACGTTCTGCGCATAGGCGTCGCGGATCGGCAGCGGCAGCAGCGCCAAGCCCACCAGAACCCCGGCGGCCACCAGCAGCTCCCGCCGGCGGCGGCGCGTGATCGCGTTGTGCATCATCACAGCCGCCCAAACAGGCCGCGTGGCCGCACCATCAGCACAGCCAGGTATACGGCGAACATTCCCACTTGCTTCAGGCTCGGTTCCAGCAGCAGCGCCGTGAGCGCCTCCACCTCGCCAATTACGATCCCGGCCACGAGTGCCCCCAACACGGAGCCAAAGCCGCCCAGCGCCACCGTTACGTAGGCGATGACGGCAAAGTTGGCTCCCACGTTGGGCGACACGTAGTAGAAGGTGATCAGCATGACGCCCGCGATGCCGACCGTCGCCGACCCCAGGCCCCAGCCCCACGCAAAAATGTGGTCCCGGTCGATGCCGATCAGTGCCACTGCGTCCCGGTCCTCCCGCGTCGCTTCCAGTGCGCGCCCGAACTCGGTGCGCCCGATCAGCAGCAGCCCGGCGAAAGCGGCCAGGCACACGAGGCTCGCGGCCATCTGTGGCAACGGTACGAACACGTGGCCCACGTTGAAGGTCTGGCCGCTCAGCCACGCGCCAGACAGGCTTTTGAAGTCACCGCCGAACACGAACTGCGCGGCGCCGCGGATGAAGATAGCCAGTCCAAAGGTGGCGAAAATCTGCACCATGCCCTTGTTGAACCGCACACCAAGCGCCCGGGCGATCACGCCGCGGTAGATGCCCATGCCCAGCACGAACATGAGCCCGGCCACGATCGGCAACTGTAACAGCGGGTCCAGCCCCGTGGCGGCAAAGATCACAACCGCCGCATACATTGCCAGCATCAGCATCTCGCCATGCGCGAAGTTCACAACGTCCATCAGGCCAAAGATTAAAGACAGCCCGGCCGCGACGAGCGCGTAGATCAAACCCATCAGAAGCCCGCTGACCAGGGATTGGATCACCATCTCGGTCATGGGCCGTACCCTCCGCCGCCGGGCGTTTGGACGACCAGCGCATCGCCCGCCGCCAGCTCCGCCCGGTCCGTGCCGGTCATGGCGGTGTGCGTACCGTCCGCCCGTTCCACCCATTGCCGGCCCGCCGCGCCGGGCTGCCCCCCCGCGAGGCCAAACGGCGGCACGGTCCGGCGGCTGGCGACGATCACGGCCTCCATCGGTTCCAGGAAGCGCAGCCGGCGGATCACGCCGTCGCCGCCATGGTGGGCGCCGGTGCCGCCCGAGCCGTGGCGCACACCGAAATGCTCCAGCCGCACAGGGTAGCGCAGCTCCAGCACTTCCGGGTCGGTCATGCGGGTGTTGGTCATGTGCGTCTGCACCGGGCCGGCACCGTCCCAGGTTGGGCCAGCGCCCATGCCGCCGCAGATCGTCTCGTAATACTGCCGCGTGGCGTCGCCAAACAGCAGGTTGTTCATGGTGCCCTGGCTGCATGCCATGACACCCAACGCCCCCAGCAGCGCATTGCACACCGCCTGGCTCACCTCCGTGTTGCCCGCCACGACTGCGGCACCGGGTTCGGGCGACAGAAAAGTGCCCGGCGGGATCACGATGTCGATTGGGCGCAGGCAACCATCGTTGAGCGGGATATCCTCGTTCACCAGACACCGGAACACGTACAGCACGACGGCGCGGGTCACGGCGCGCGGCGCGTTGAAATTGCCGGGCCGCTGTGGGCCGGTGCCGGTAAAGTCCACCGTCGCCCGCCGGGCGGCCCGGTCCACACGCACGGCTACGACCAGGGGCGTACCGTCATCCAGAGTCGTCTCGAACGCACCGTCATTCAGCCGGTCCAGCACGCGGCGTACGCTTGCCTCCGCATTGTCCATCACGTGGCCCATGTAGGCGGCTACGACCGGCCAGCCGTACCGGTCCACGACGCGCCCCAGTTCCTGCACGCCCCGCTCGTTGGCAGCGACCTGCGCCTTGATGTCCGCCACGTTTACGTCCGGGCTGCGCGCCGGGTAGCGTGCGGCGCCCAGCAGCGTGCGGAACGCGTCCTCCTGGAACGTGCCGGCCGAAACCAGCAGAAAGTCGTCGATCACGACGCCCTCTTCCTCCAGCGTGCGGGAGTGGGGCGGCGTGCTGCCCGGCGTCGTGCCGCCCACATCGGCATGATGCCCGCGGGAGCCGACAAAGAACCGGATGCCATCGGGGCCAAAAACAGGCGTGATGACGGTGATATCCGGCAGGTGTGTGCCACCATTGTACGGGTTATTCAGCGCCACGACGTCACCGGGCCGCAGCGTGGTGCCGCGACTGCGCAGCACGGCCTGCACGCTTTCACCCATCGCACCCAGATGCACCGGCACATGCGGCGCGTTGGCCACCAAGCGGCCGGCCGCGTCGAACACCGCGCAGCTGAAGTCGAGCCGTTCCTTGATGTTGACGCTTTGGGACGTGTTCTGCAGCACTGCGCCGGTCTGTTCGGCCACCGCCATGAACAGGTTGTTGAACAGCTCCAGCATTACCGGGTCGACGCCAATCCCGGCGCTATGGGCACGGGGCGGCGCCGCGCGGGTCAGGAGCATGTGGTCCTGCGCGGTCACCTCGGCCGACCAGCCCTCGTCGACGACGGTCGTGGCATTGGCTTCACGCACCAGCGCCGGTCCAGTCAGGCGGTCGCCAGCGCACAGGGTGCCGCGGTCGTACACGGGTGTGGCGTGGGCGCGTCCATGGCTCCACATCTGCACGGTATCGACCGGTTCGGGGCGGCCGGACACACGGGGGGCCAGCGCCGGTTCAATCACAGGCTCACCGGCGGCCACCGCCTCGACCGCCACCTGTTCCGCCACCAATGCGCGACCGGGTGTGACGAAGCCGAAACGGGCGCGGTGGGCGCAGGCGAACGCGGCGGCGGCGTCGTCGTCCAGCGGTACGGCCAGCGCGGCTTCCGTACCGGCGTAGCGCAGGTGTACCCGGCGCTGGATCGTGCACTCCGCGGCACCCTGCGCCAGAAGCTCTGCCCGCGCGGCGTCCGCCAGTTGGTTGGCCCAGGCATGCAGGGCGGGCATCGCATCCGGGCCGAAGGGTAGTTCGACCGCTTGTTCGCGCAGCACGACCTGATCCGCCAAGCCCATGCCATATGCCGACAGCACGCCGGCCAGGGGGTGAATGAACACTGTGCTCATGCCCAGTTCGTCAGCCACCAGGCAGGCATGCTGACCGCCAGCGCCGCCAAAGCACGCGAGGGCAAAGCGCGCTGGGTCCTGGCCTTTTTGTACGCTCACCTGCTTGATCGCGCGTGCCATGTTGCTGATGGCGACGCGCAGAAATCCCTCCGCGGCGGCATGGCGGCCCTGGCCCATTTGCGCGGCCAATATGCCGAACTGCGTACCAACGATGTCCGCATCCAGCGCGGCGTCTCCGCCCGGACCGAACAGGTGTGGGAAATGCGCTGGCTGCAGCCGGCCCAGCATGACGTTGGCGTCGGTCACCGTAAGCGGTCCGCCACGGCGATAGCACGCCGGACCCGGTGACGCGCCCGCGCTGTCCGGACCCACGCGCACCCGTGCGCCGTCATAGTGCAAAATACTGCCGCCACCGGCTGCCACGGTGTTGATCGCCATCATCGGCGCACGCATCCGCACGCCGGCGACCTCGGTTTCGAACGCACGCTCGAACGCGCCGTCATACAGCGCCACATCTGTACTAGTGCCGCCCATATCGAAACCGATGATCTGCTCGTACCCGGCCATCGCCGCCGTGCGCGCCGCGCCGACGATGCCGCCCGCCGGGCCAGATAGAATGGCGTCCTTGCCCTGGAACCGGTCCGCCTGCGCCAGCCCGCCATTGGATTGCATAAAAAATAGCCGCGTGTCGCCCAGCGCGCTTGCAACCTGGTCCACATACTGGCGCAGCACGGGCGACAAATAGGCGTCGACCACCGTCGTATCGCCACGCGGCACTAACCGCAGTAGCGGGCTGACCTCGTGGCTGAGCGAGACCTGGGTAAACCCGGCCTCGCGCGCCAGCGTACCCAGGCGCTGCTCCATGGCCGGGTAGCGCCAGGCGTGGATGAGGGCGATCGCGATGGCGCGCAGACCTTGCGCGTGGGCCGCGGCAAAGGCGGTGCGGGCGGCGGTTTCGTCCAGCAGCTCGGTCACGACGCCGTCTACCCCCACCCGGCCCAGCACTTCGGCGACCGTGTGGTAGAGCGGCGCAGGCAGGCGCACATCGAGGTCGAACAGACGCGGACGGGCCTGGTTACCGATGCGCAAGATGTCACCAAAGCCCCGGTTGACCACTAGCAGCGTGGGCGCACCCTGCCGCTCCAGCAGCGCGTTGGTTGCGACCGTTGTGCCCATCTTCACACAATCAACCAGCCCCGGCGGGATCGCCGCACCGGGCGCCAGGCCCAGCATATGCCGGATGCCCGCTACGGCCGCGTCGTCGTACCGCGGATCGTGGCTCAGCAGCTTGTGGGTGGACAGGTGCCCGTCCGGGTGGCGGGCCACGATGTCGGTGAAGGTGCCGCCGCGGTCGATCCAAAACTGCCACTGGCTCATGCCGCGTCGTGCCTCCGGTCGGTGATCAGCATGCAGCCCGGCGCGTGGGCCATGAAAAACGGCAGGCGCGCTCGCTCCAGCGCCGCCTGGCTGGTCACGCCACACGCCCAGAACACCGGCACCTCATCCGGTGCGACCGTGACCGGGTCGCCGTAATCGGGGTGGCCGAGCCGCGTGATGCCGATGGCGGCCGGGTCACCCACATGCACTGGGCGGCCGTGCTGATCCGGAAAGCGGGCTGTGATATCCACCGCACGCTGCACCAGGTCTGCCGCAATGGGCCGCATGGACACGACCATGCCGCCGCCGAACGGCCCGGACGGCGTCGTGGCCAGATTGGTGCGGTACATGGCTACGCTCCGCCCCTCCTGCACGTGCCGCAATGGTACGCCACCCCGGATCAGCGCCCGCTCGAACGTGTAGGAGCAGCCGATGACGAACGTGACAAGATCGTCCCGCCATAGCCCGGCCACGTCCGTAACGACGCTGACCTGCCCGTCGCGGTACACGCGATAGGCAGGAAGGTCGGAGCGAATGTCGATCCCCTCGCCCAACGCCGGCAGCGCCCAGTCACCGGGCGCGGACATGGCCAGCACCGGGCAGGCCTGCGCGTTCAAGCGGCAATACTGCGCGAAACTGGCGGCATGAACGCCGGGCACGATCGCGACGTTGCCCTGTACGAAGCCGGGGGCCAGGCCGGACGTATGCCCCTCCCGCACGCCGGCGCGGAAGGACTGGCGGAAATCGGCGGGGTTCATGTCGAGGATCATGCAAGCATTCGGCCACGATCAGCCGTGCAGCGCCAATCGTCTTTGCGCATCGGCATCGATCAGCTTTCATGATCGGGACGGAGCAGGTCTGCCGCGAGGGCCGCAACGACCCCGCCGAGGCTGCCGGGCCGGCCCGTGGTACTTGCCGTAAACACCAGCGGCGACAAAGCGGGCCCTGGCAGTGCCACCAGGCGCCCATCTGCACGCTCGGCCTGTACCGCGCCTGCCGCAATCACGCCGACGCCGATGCCATCCAGCGCCATGCGGATGACGGCCGAAAGCGCGCTGTTATCAAACAGCCGCACCGGCGCGTCGCCAAACAGTGCGCACAGCTCCTCATACAGTCCCGTGCCGCGCGCACAGGTCAGGATCGGCCAGCGGACCCAGTCGGCCATGGACGGCGCTCCTTCGATCAGACCCGGTCGGGCGACCCACACCAGCGGAAACACGCTGAGCGGCAAGTCCAGCACGCCCGCCGCCACCACGGGGCCGAGCAGGATCGCGACATCAAGCTTCCCCGCAATAAGCCCTGAGCACAGGCGGGGCGACACATCGACCAGCAGGTCGACCGTAAGACGCGGGTGGGCCGCGACGAGCGCGTGGATAAGCCGACCGAACCCGGTGTGTACGATCGTTTCCGGCACGCGCAGCCGCACAGTGCCGCGGAGCAAGCCGGTGTCCTGCATCGCGGCCTGCATTTCGGCGCGCAACGCCAGCATCTGCCCGGCATAGCCCAGCAGCACGATGCCCCGCGCCGTTGGGCGGACGCGACCGCGGTCACGCTCCAGTAAGCGGCCGCTATTCGCGGGCTGCGTCGTATTCAGCTTTGCCGCCGCCCGGCGAAAGCCCCCCAGCTGCGCCACCTAATAGAAGATTTCGAGGCTGCGCAGATCCACACTCCGCTCTGCCGCACACGCCGAATTTTATGCAACTAACTCCCGATCGATCTGTTACAACGTCCCCGCGTGGGGTGACAGCAATTGCGCCTGGACGCTTGCCAAAAAAGGATATTCCGTATGAGCCGCTTCTCAATCGCCTGCGCCCTCGTGGTCGCGCCCATGCTGGCGGTGGGCTTGTCGCCGTCCGCGCTCGCCCAGTCGCAAACTAGCCCGCCGAGCCCAAACAGCTCCACGAGCGCACAGACACCCTCGGGCGGCGTGACGACTGCGACGCCGGGATCCGGCACGCCGGACACGGGAAACATGGCTTATCCCACCCCGCTACCGCAAGGTGATATCAGCACCACCGCTACGCCGGGCCGCGGCACGCCGGATACGGGAAACATGGCCTATCCCACGCCGTTACCGCAGGGCAATCTACCCACATCAAATGGGGCCGCACCGAAGACAGGCGCAGCGCCGAAGTAACACGGAACGGACCCCTCCTGGTTTGGCGGGGTCCGTTACTTATCGATGAGTATTCTGCACCAGTCTGCTGCACGCCGGGCGATAGCGGCATTGCGCTTACCGCGCCGCGCCCGGCCCGTACCCTCATCCCCGGTTCCGTCGAGCGCACGTAGGCTGACCCGGATCGTGGCCGAGCAGTTGCTGTCACGCGCGTCAGGTGCGGCGGCAGTTGATGGCAATGCGATCGACTTGCTGCGGGATGGCACGCAAAATTATCCGGCCTGGCTCGACGCGATTGCCGCCGCACAGCATTCGGTCGATTTCGAGAACTATATCGTGCGTGACGATGACACCGGACGCCGATTCGCCGCCGCGCTGATGGAGCGCGCCCGCGCCGGAGTGTCGGTGCGTGTCCTTTACGACTGGCTTGGCTGCATCCGTACCCCACGCCGGTTTTGGCAGGATTTGCGGAACGCGGGGGCCGAAGTACTCTGCTTCAACCCGTTCCGGCTCGACAGTCCGCTCGGCTGGATCAGCCGGAACCACCGTAAGACATTGCGTTGCGACGATACCGGTTTTGTGGCCGGGCTGTGCGTGGGCGACGCGTGGACCGGCACGCCAGTCCAGCAAGCCTGGCGCGATACCGGCATCCGGTTGCGTGGCCCGGCGGTGCACGATCTAGCCGCCGCCTTTTCCCATAGCTGGGCCCGGGCCGGCGGAGAGGTACGGCCGGGCGAATTGGCCACCCCCGGCGTGGCGGGCGACATCGCCGTCCGCGTCATCAACAGCCGGCCCAATACCATGGGGCTGTACCGGTTCGACCAGCTCGTCGCCGGCATCGCGCGGGAGACGCTGTGGCTGACGGACGCGTATTTCGTGGGTACGACGGCCTACGTGCAAGCATTGTGCGACGCGGCGCGGGACAGTGTGGATGTGCGTCTGCTGGTGCCCGGCAGTTCGGACATCCCGGTCGCCCAGGCCCTGTCTCGCGCCGGGTACCGCCCGCTGCTGGAGGCGGGGTGCCGCGTGTTCGAGTGGAACGGCCCCATGTTGCACGCCAAAACGGCCGTGGCGGATGGGCGGTGGGCGCGTATCGGCAGCACCAACCTCAACATCGCCAGTTGGATGGGCAATTGGGAGCTGGACGTAGCGATCGAGAATGAGGGCTTCGCCAGCCAGCTCGCTACCATGTTCGAGCTCGATCTACAGGACGCAACCGAAATCGTCATCGAGCCGGGTACCAAAGGGATCCTGGGTGGCGGTAAGATTGGCGCGCCAGACCGGCCCCGTGATGGGCTGCCGCTACGCCGGGGAAGTCCCGGGCGGCTCACGGCTGGCGCGGTGGGTCTGGGTAGCACCGTCACGGCGGCCATCACCAACCACCGCGCGCTGGGCCCGGCGGAGGCACGGGTGACGGCAGCGGGCGGTGTCGCGTTGCTGGTTCTGGCGGCGATCGCGATGCTGACTCCGCGGCTGATTGCGTTCCCACTTGGGGTCCTCGCCGCCTGGTTCGCGGGAACGCTGCTGGTTCGCGCGTGGCGCTTGCGGCGGTCATGCTGAAGGTTGTGAGCTGGAACCTGCTGCGACAGACAGGTGCATCGCTGGATGAGGTTGTAAACCTGGTACGCCGTGAGCGTCCGGATGTCCTGCTCATGCAGGAGGCGACGCAGCGCATGGATGCTCTACCGGCCCGGCTCGGCGGGTTTTACGCTCGCGTACCGCTGCCTGGCCGCATCCACGGTCTGGCGATCTGGAGTAAGGCCCCACGCCCAGCCCCGCGCGTCGTCGCCTTGCCCGCGGGCGCGATGGTCGAGCGTGTTGCACAGATTCTAGACCTGGGCACGTTCAGCATCGCGAATGTGCATTTGTCGCATGGGCAGATGCTGAACCGCCGCCAGTTGCGGGCTGTTGCGCGTCACTTGCCGCACGAAGCGGCCGTCTTGGGAGATTACAACCTTGTCGGCCCGGCCCTGCTGTCCGGCTTCCAAGATGTGGGCCCGCGTGAGCCGACCCATCGCTCGCTCAGCGTCGTGCCCTTGCGGATCGACCGCTGCCTCGTGCGCGGGCTGCGCTGCCATGAGGCCCGGGCGTTACCCCGGGCGAGCTCGGACCACCGGCCTATCGCGGTGCGGCTCGGTGTTGATGATGCTGTTAATAATACGTGAGCAATTCCCATACCGTTCAATTTTGTTAATTGGACTCTTTCGGTAGCCCAATCTGAATTTCGCCCTCGAAGATGCGCACGGGGTAAGTCCGGATGTTGCGGTCGATGGGCGGGCCCTGGCCACATCCGGTCCGGATATCAAACTGGCCCGCGTGAAGCGGACACTCGATCAAGAAGTCTTCCAGCCACCCATCCGTTAGTAATGCGAAAGCATGCGTACACACGTTGTCAGTACAATAAAGTTGCCCCTCGACCTCGTAAAGCGCGAGTTGCAGGCCCCCGGCGACGACTTTGGCTATGCCGCCGTCGAATGGGAGGCTTACGCCGGATCTCTGCCAGATGGGCATGTTTTCCATGTGCGACACCCCAAGATGATCGTTAAATCTTACCGCCCGCAGCGCTAGCTTGCAAAAACATGACTTCAAGACGTTTGCAAGCTGTGTATTTTTAGGCATCCGATCGGCAGCGTCGCTGCTCGGAAACATGTCAGGGCCAGGAATGCTATCGAAGTTCTCACCCGCGGCGTCCAGACATCACCCCGGCGTGAAGGCACACGAGCGCGCGCAATTCGAGACAGACCTGCGGATTGCCGTCTCACTCGGCCAGTTCGGCATCAGTTGGCAGCCAATCGTCGCCTGTCAGACCGGCGCGTTGTACGGGTTCGAAGCGCTGTTGCGCTGGGACCGGCCGGGCCACGGTCCGGTCTCGCCCGCCGTGTTCGTGCCGGTAGCCGAGAGTATCGGCTTGCATCAGCAGCTCGATAGCTGGGTGTTGAGCCGGGCGTGCGCAGAAGCGGCGGACTGGCCCACGCCGCTCCGTCTGGCTGTCAATATCTCGGCGGGCTGGATGCAATCCAACGAGCTGTCCCGCACGGTCGAGGCTTGTTTGCGTGCGACCAAACTCAACCCGGCCCGGCTTGAGCTTGAGATGACTGAGCGTGTCTTCATCGACACCGCCGGGTTTGTACAAGCGGAACTGGCTTATCTGCGCGCAATGGGTGTCAGCATCGCACTGGACGATTTCGGTACCGGCTTTTCGTCGCTGAGCTATTTGCGGACGATCGCGTTCGACAAGCTGAAGCTTGACCGGGCCTTTGTCGAAGCGCTCGGCACCTGCCGCCGGACCGAGGTAATCGTGCGCAGCATGGTACAACTGAGCAACAGCCTAGGCATGATGGTCTGCGCGGAGGGCGTGGAACGCGAAAGCCAGCTCGGCATTTTGCAGGCCTATGAGTGCAACGAGGTCCAGGGTTACTTGATCGGACGGCCGGGCTCGATCAACTCCGATACTTTCATGACGTACGGCCGCCTTGAAAAAAGTGATATGTTTGCTCCGACGTAGCGTGATTGGGGTGGATATCGATGGCACAGCAAGGAACGGTCGCGCCTTACGCGCCGGCTCTGCGTGTGCGTCTCCAGTTTTTCTTTTCTGCCATCCGGCCACGCCTGGCCCTTCTCATTTTTGTCACCACGGGTCCCCTGATTGGCCTGCTTGTGCTGGCCGGGGTCGAAAGCCGAAATGACGCGGTGGCCGGCGCGTCCCGGCAGGCGGAACAGCTCGCGCAGATCGCGTCCGAACGACAGGACGACGTCATCCAGGAGGCGCTGCTCATGCTGACGGTTCTGGCCCGGGTGCCGGAAGTTCGCGGCTTTGCCGATAGCTGCCACGACTTGCTGCGCCAGATCGGTGAGGACCACCCGCGCATTTCGGTAATCACCGCCGCCCGGCCCGACAGCACGGTCGGCTGCGTCAACTTAGCCGACCGCGTGAACTTCAACCTGGGCGACCGCAGCTACATCCGTGAGGCGCTGGCCGTACGCGGCCGTGCCGTCGTGAGTGAAATCGTCGTGGGTAAGATCACCCGCCGCCCCACCGTTATCCTGGCCATTCCGATCCCGGCCAACGACCCGGCCGCGCCACCGCTCGGCGTAATGGTGGCATCGCTTGACCTTAAAGCCTTCCTGCGTCCCAACCGGGACGAGCGCCCGGCCGACATGCAGGTCCGCATCGTGGACGTACGCGACGGCAACGTACTGGCGACCGACACGACGGGGCGGCAATCGGGCGGCCAGACCCTGCCGGTGGAGGCGATAGCGGGCCTCAACCGCAATCGTCCGGGTGGCGTATTCACCGCTCGGAATTCCCAGGGAAAGGCCACGATATACAGCTTCGCGCCGCTCAACAGCACGCATGAGAGCCTGTTTGTCGTCATGGACCGGCCGGTCGATTCGGTTCTGGCGGAGGCAAACAAGCGGATCCGGCGTGAGATGCTGGCCGGGGCCGGAGCAATTGCCTTGGCCGTTCTGGGTTCGCTCTTGCTTGGTCACCGCTCGCTTGTGGCGCCGGTGCGCCGCCTGGTTCAATTTGCTGGGGAAATCGGCCGCGGGCAGCTGAGTGCGCCCGTGCCGACCTTGCCCGGCGCCGCGCTCGAGCTGCGGACGCTGGCGGACGCATTTGCCGACATGGCCCATCGCCTCCGGGACCGCGGGGCCGAGCTTGCCCACATGCAACAGGCCGTTGCCATCAGCGAAGAGCACCATCGCCTGCTGG
>JANONC010000351.1:0-1791 GCA_031420655.1 Rhodospirillales bacterium
CAGATTGCCGGATGCCGCATCGGCCACCCAGGACACGAATTGCACCGGCAGCGGCCGGTCCAGCCCATAGGCTTTGCGGATCGTCTCGACGTCCTCCTGGCTTGCGGCCGGGCCAGCCATGGAGATGGCGACGTCGCCGGACAGCCGCGTCAGCGCGAAGCTGATCGTTAAGACCGTGAGCAGTACCAGCAGGGCCAGGAAGGCGCGGCGCACGACGAACTGGATCATCAAGGCAGAGTATGCAGCCAGTCCACAGGCCGCAAGCAGAACCCGGCACGATCGGAAGCGCGATTACAATCGCCCCGGTGCATGGACACCTCGAGCGCTTTCGCCGGAGGTATGGTCACGCCACGATGTCCGGGTAACCCGGCCCAGAGCGACGCTGGCACTGCTCATCGGGGTCTGAGGAGCAACGGAACAGAAAACCTACACAAAGATTACTGAGCTACGGCTTCGCAGAAAACCCTCGTGTAATGCAGGGCATGGGTGCCTGGCCTCAAGCCGCCTCCGGCCTGCAACAACCCATGCCCTTATCTCTGGCCAGAAAACTCACCCTGCTAGGGTTTGTGCAGTGGATGCGGGGTGGACGGTGCTGGTCGGCTACATGCGCGTATCCACGGCCGAGCAGAACCTCGCCCTACAGCGCGACGCGCTGCTGGCGGCTGGCATCGCGCCAGAACGCATCTACGACGACACCTGCTCTGGCGCCGCCACCAACCGCCGCGGACGTGCCCGCGCCCGGGCGTGGCGCATGAAGCGCTTTGCCTCGGGGTCGATCTTGTCGGCGCGAATGCGCATCATCCCGTGGTTGCGCCCGAACTGCCTGATCGTGAGATAGCAGAGCCCCTTACGAGCCGTGACGAGAGCATTGCTGAGCTTGGGGACCTTCGACTTCGGCACGGCGGTCATGCGGCCGCCTGCAACGGCGTCGGCACGGCCTGTGATGCAGGGAAGGGCAGGGGGCGTTCGTAGGATCCGAAGAACAGGTCGGCCAGGGCGTAGCGGCGGCGATAGGTGATCCAGCGCTGCGCCAGATGATGCGGCCGATCGTGCAGCATGTGGCAGCGCTGGCAGAGGGCCCGCAGGTTGGCGAGCCGGTTGTTGGTGGGATCGCTGTCGAGATGGGCGGCGGCGAGCACAACCCGGGTGGTGCGCAGCCGGATGGCTTCGACCAGGTCGGGCCAACGGGCGGGCCGGCCCCGGCGGTCCCGCCAGGTCTTGGCGGCCTCATCGAACCAGCGTCCATCCGGCAGGCAGCGCAGCCGGGTCAAATGCGGCCGTCCGCAACCCTGGCATTGTCCTCGCGCCCGCTCGAAGCGCACACGGTGGCTCAGCTCACGCCAGGCCCTGGGATAGAGGGCGCGTAGCTCGGGGCGGATCGGCATGGCTACCCGCACTCTCCGTCCACGACGGCGGCAGTCTGCGGCTTGGACGGGGCCTGGGCCGCGCGCTTGGTCTTCGTCGGCGATACGCCTGCACCGGTCCAACCGACACGGTGGAGCGTGTCGATCAGCGTGGAGCGTGGCACCTTGAAGCTGCGGCAGACGGACGCCTTGCTGGCGCCGTCGTCCAATACCGCAACGATGCGCTCCACCCGTTCCGGATCAAGTGTGGGTGGACGGCCACCCTTGCGGCCCCGGCGCCTGGCGGCGGCAAGACCGGCCGTGACCCGCTCCTTGATCAGCGCCCTCTCATATTGAGCGAGAGACCCGAAGAGGTTGAACAGGAACTCGCCATGCGCCGTGTTGGTGTCGATCGCCTCGGTGAGCGAGCGGAATGCGACGCCTCGGC
>JANONC010000352.1:0-12020 GCA_031420655.1 Rhodospirillales bacterium
ACTGCGCTGCTTATTTGAGGGCGTAAGGCAACTTACGCGTGACAACGTCACCTAACGCAGCAGGCTTTCGGCGTTGTTACCATGAATATTCGCGTTCGGAGCGAGCGAGAAGCCCATACATTGCCAGTATGCGCCATCGTAACCACATGCTTGAGATCGAACGGGCAATCGCCCTTCAATCTGAAAGGACTACACGTGCCACATACCGTTTCCACCGACCAATACGTCGGAATTCTCAAGGACACCATCGTTGCGCTCGTGCGGCGCGATGGGCCCGATTTATCATCGCGCCAGCTTGGCGTGTTTCTGACCTGCTACCTGAAAGATGGTGCGCAAACCGTCCGCGGTTTGGCGGCTGAACTCAACGTGTCCAAGCCCGCCATCACACGCGCGCTCGACCGGCTGGGCGAGCTCGATCTGGCCCGGCGCAAGGTCGATCCGGCTGATCGTCGCAGCGTGCTCGTGCAGCGGACTTTGAAGGGCCAGAGCTTCCTTCGCGATCTGCGCGGCATTATGGCAGAAGCCGGTGCGTCGCCGCGTAAGGCGCCGACCGATGTAGGTCAGATCGCTGCCGCTGGCTGACGAGGTAATCCGTTCAGGCGCGTGGCCAGACCGTACCGGCCATTCATGGGACGCGTAAGTCGGTGATGGTACACAAGTTAAGCCGTCGCTTCTCGTTGGCCTCGCCATTGGCGAACACCGTTCGTAGGTCGTAAAGACACTGGCCCCGGGGTAAGTTTATGACTGTCTGCCGCCCGGGGCCGACGGTGCCATCACCCAGGCGGTCCTCGCCCCAGCTATCCTCGCCAGCCGGGCTTACGTACACCTCGTTTAACGCAGCGCGACTGCGGTTGGTCAGGCGGAAGCTGGGGTCGTCGGCCGCTGGGTTGCGTGCCGTCCGCGGCGGCGGGGTGGCCGGGCCTGCGCTGGCAGGAAAGAACACGTTGTCCACCGTGCACGTGTTGACGCTCCGGCGTTCATCGCTCAGGCCTGACGCGAACACCACCTTGATGTCGTACACGCAGTTGCCATCGGCGGGCAGACGCACGGGCCGGTTCTCGTTGGGCGGGACGGTGTTATCGCCCAAGCGGTCCTTGCCCCAGCTCGTCATGCCGGCCGGCGATGCGAACAATTCCATGATCTCGGAGCGCGTGCGGTTCACAACATTGAACGACGGGTTATCGGCCGCCGCCGCAAGCGTGGGGGCGAGGTAAAGCAGCGCAGCAAGCAGTCGCATCGGAGGGCCCCGGGCAATAAGCGGTGACTATGGCAAGGGTGCCCGGCCATTTCCAGCTACCATGCCATCAGCCTCTGCCGGGCCCGCCGGAGTACCCACATCCCGGCTAGAACCGGTGGTGCAAGTGCCAGCAGGACAGCGATCCCAGCCGGAAGCGCCGCGCACGCTGCCCCCCATGCGGACATGGCCCACACCGCCCCGGTCACGACGGGGACCGGCACCCCGGCGCGATGCGCGAGCTGGTACAGATGGCCGCGGTGTCCCTCCGTCACCCGCTCACCCGCCCGGGCCCGGCGCACCAGGGTGAACGCCACGTCCAGCAGCAGCACACCAAGCGCGAGTGGCACGACCAGCACCGCGCCCGGGGCCGTGCGTGCGGCCGCGATTGCCAGCACGGCAAGCACGAAGCCACAAAACTGGCTGCCGACGTCACCCATGAAGATGCGGGCGTGGGGAAAGTTGAACGGCAGGAACCCCGCCAGGCCCGCGGCCAGCAGCAACCCGGCCAATCCAATCCCACCCGGCACCGTTATTGCCAATGCGACACCCGCGATGGCGCAAACCCCTGCCGCAAGCCCGTTCACGCCGTCCATGAAATTGACCGCGTTGGTCACGTACAGGATCCAGCCAAACGTGAGTACCGGCCCCGCTGCGCCCAGCGCTATGGGCCCGATCTCATGCACCCACACGCCGCTGCCAGCCACAAGCGCCGCCGCGGCCGCTTGGGCCGCTAGCTTTACGGTAAAGGGCCAGTCACGCAGGTCGTCCAGAAACGCCACGGCCGCGATCAGGGCGCCTCCGCCCAGCAGGCCCGGGGCCAGGGCCGCCAGCGCCGGGTCCGTCCGCGATTGCCAGGCGAACACGGCCAGGGTCGCCAGCACGGTGCCAAGCCCGCCCCCCTTCGGCACGGGCCGCACATGCATCTTGCGGTCGTTCGGTTGATCGAGCGGGCCGCGCCGCACCATGGCAAACGTGACGGCGGCCGAGAACGCCGCCACACTAATCGCCAGCGCCGCGTACCACCATGACTCCATGTGTCTCGAACCGATTTTGGGGTGAGCGGTGCATGGGCTATACGATCCGGACGATGGCATCGCAACGCTCGGTCAACCGCATTCTGCTGAACGTCCTGCTGGATGGCGCTCTGGCGGCGGTCGCAACCCCGGTTGCGCGCTACCTCGCCGACCCGGGTGGTGGCCTGCTGCGGCCGTTGTGGTTCGTGGGCGGCGGCGCGGTCACGCTGCTGTTCGCGGGCCTGTGGTTTCGCATGCCGCAGCAATACTGGCGTTTTGCGGGTGTGGAGGAACTGCTGGGCCTGGTCGGCAGCGCCGTATCCAGCGCCATTTTATTCGCCATCCTGCTCACCGCCGCCGGCTTCCCGCTGCCGACGCCCACCTTCCCTGTCATTCATGCGCTCGTGCTGATCGTCGTGCTCGGCACGCCACGGGTGATTTACCGGCTGCGCCTCAGCCACCGCCAAACCCGCCGGGCGGACGATGCGCAGCCCGTGTTGCTGGTGGGGGCCGGGGACGGGGCCGATCTGTTCCTGCGGGCGCTGGGCTGGGGACAGGGGCGGGGCTATCGCGTGCTGGGCCTGCTGTCGTTGCGGCCGGGCCAGGAAGGGCGGCGCATACACGGTCACAAAATCCTGGGCGACATCAATGACGCCGCCGCCGTCCTGGCCCGGCTGCGCCAGGACGGGCGGCCGGCTGGCTCGCTGGTGGTGACGCAGCCTGACCTGTCCGGTCCCGTGCTCGCCCGGTTGCTCGCGGTTGCCGACGATGCGGGCGTGCCGGTCCGCCGCGCACCCCGCCCGACCGCCCTGCAAGCCGCCGCCGATACCGGCACGAAGCTGGAGCTCGCGCCCATCGCGATCGAGGATTTGCTGAACCGCCCGCAAGTACCTTTGGATCGCGAGGGCATGGCCCGGCTGGTGCGTGGGCGGACGGTGCTGATCACCGGCGCCGGCGGCACGATCGGGGCGGAGCTGGCGCGGCAACTGGCCGGGCTCGATCCAAAGTTGCTGATCCTGGTCGATAATGGCGAGTACGCGCTATGGCAAATCGACCTTGAACTGGCCGAGAGCCACCCCGCGACACCGCGCCGGGCCTGCATCGCCGACATACGCGACCGGTTGCGGATCGAGCAGTTGTTCCAGGCGCTGCGGCCGGAGCTGGTGTTCCACGCCGCTGGGCTGAAGCATGTGCCGATGGTGGAGGCAAACCCGCTGGAGGGCTTGCTGACCAATGCTGTCGGTACCCGTCACGTGGCGGATGCGGCGCGGGCCGTGGGGGCGCAGGCGATGGTGCTGATCTCGACCGACAAGGCCGTGAACCCCAGCAGCGTCATGGGGGCCAGCAAGCGGCTGGCGGAGCGGTATTGCCAGGCGCTGGACCTTATGGGCCGCCGCACCGGGACGGGTATGCGCTGCGTGACCGTGCGCTTCGGCAACGTGCTGGGCAGCACCGGCTCCGTCGTGCCGCTGTTTCGCCGCCAGCTGGAGCGGGGCGGGCCGCTGACAGTCACGCACCCGGATATCGAGCGCTATTTCATGACGGTACGGGAGGCGGTGGGGTTGGTGTTGCAGGCTAGCGTTGTGGGCGTTCAGGACCGGGATCTGCCGGGCGGGCTCGCGGGCGGGATTTTCGTGCTCGATATGGGCGAGCCGGTAAAGATCGCCGACCTCGCGCGGCACATCATCCGCCTGGCCGGCCAGCGCGTGCTGGAGGGCGACGCGTCGGGTGAGGGCATACGCCTCGAATACACGGGCCTGCGCCCGGGTGAAAAGCTGCAAGAAGAGCTGTTCCATGACGAGGAGCCGCCGGCCCAAACGGGCTATCCCGGCTTGCTGATGGCCCGCCCGCGTGCGGCCGACCCGGCACTGGTGGGCCGTGCGGTGGACGAGATCGCCGCCGCCTGCGCCCGCGGTGCTGTGGACCCGGCGCTCACGCTGCTCGGCCGCATGATCCCCGAGTTCGCGCACCAGCCGGCGCCCACCCCAATAGTCGTGCCGGCGGTCGCCCAATGATCCCGTTCCTGGACCTGAAGGCGCAGCAGGCGCGTATCCTGCCGCTGCTGCAGCCGCGGCTGGACCGGGTGATGGCACATTGCCAGTTCATCCTGGGGCCCGAGATTGTGGAGCTTGAGGGGCGTCTTGCAGCGTTTTGTGGCGCGCAGCATTGCGTGACCGTCAGCAGCGGCACCGACGCGCTGCAGATCGCGATGATGGCCGAAGGGATCGGACGCGGTTCTGAAGGCATGGGCGATGCAGTGTTCCTCCCGGCCTTCACCTATACCTCCACGGCCGAGGTGCCGTTGCTGCTGGGCGCCACGCCCGTGTTCGTTGACGTGGACCCGGCGACGTTCCAGATCGACCCCGCGCATCTCGAGCAGCGCATAAAGGATGTGCAGGCGGCCGGGCGGTTGCGGCCACGAGCGGTGATCGGCGTCGACCTATTCGGCCAACCCGCAGACTGGCCCGCGCTGCAGCGGATCAGCGCCGCCCATGACCTATTCTTGCTGGACGATTTGGCGCAGAGCTTTGGCGCGACGCTTGGCGGCGTGCAACTCGGCACCCAGGCAACGGCGACGGCCACAAGCTTTTTCCCATCCAAGCCGCTCGGCGCCTATGGCGATGGCGGCGCGCTGTTCACGGACGATGCGGACCGCGCCGCGCTGTATCGCAGCCTCCGCACGCATGGCGAGGGCACGACCCGGTACGAGGTGTTGCGCACCGGCATGAATGGGCGGCTGGACACGCTGCAGGCGGCGGTGCTGCTGGCCAAGCTCGATGTATTCGCGGATGAGCTTGCCACGCGGGAGCGGATTGCCTGCTTGTATGACGGTCGCCTGGGCGCCCTGGCACCCGCGCGTGTGCCGAGCAGCACTAGCGCCTGGGCGATCTATGCCGTCCTGTTGCCCCATGGCGTGTCGCGCGATGCGGTGCAGGCCGCGCTGCGCGACCAAGGCGTGCCAAGTGCTGTTTATTACCCAAAGCCACTGCATCATCAGCCCGCCTATGCCGGCGCGCATGACGGCACCGCCTTGCCGGTCAGCGAGGATCTGGCCACCCGCATCATGGCGCTGCCGATCCATCCAGACCTGACGGAGGCGCAGGCGCATGCCGTGTGCGACGCGCTGCTGGCAGCGGTGCACTAGGGCACTTTGAGACCAGGCTGCTTTGCCTGGGCGGAAGTAGTGCTCGCCAGAACCCAAAACCTAGAGTCCAAGCCGGCCCACAGTGGTGGGATTGGTCTCTAGACCCTGCAACCCGCCCGCCTATGCTGCGCTACATGCCCGCAACCAGGAGGCTTCCATGTTCGACAAGCACGAGCAGGCGTTAGATTTGATGGAACAGGCGCTCGACCCGCTGGACCACGCCAACAGTAATACGGCCCCCCGGTACGAAGCCAGTGACAAACCTGATCCGGACGGCGACGACGAGGAGGAGCCCGACGAAGAGGAAGACGACGATGACGATGAGGACGATGAGGACGAAGAGGACGACGTGCCGGGTATTGACGAGGAAGACGATGCGGACGGTACCGATGAGGAAGAAGACGAAGAGGAGTAGCCAGCGGCCAAGGGTCGGCGGGCTTCGGTAAACCAGCCGCTCCCAGAGACCAATCCGACCATAATGGGCCGGCTTGAACTCTAGGTTTTAAGGTTTGGCGATCATTATTTCTGCCCAGGCGAAGCAGCCTGGTCGGACCGTTCTCTAGGCCCGGCCGTGTACCAACCGGGCGAGCGTATCGAATTCGGCGATGCTGAGAGTCTCGGCCCGGCGCTCCGGGTTTAGCCCAGCCTCCGCCAGCAACGCCTCGCCACCTAGGCTACGCAGCGAACCGCGGAGCATCTTGCGGCGCTGGCCGAATGCTGCGGCCGTGACGCGCTCCATCGTCACAAACAGGTCTGGCGGCGGCTGCTGCGGGTGAGGTGCCAGACCCACAACGGCCGACCACACCTTAGGCGGCGGGGTAAAGGCACCCGGCGGTAATTTCATCATCAGCCCCGTGCGGCACACCCACTGCGCCAGGACCGAAAGGCGGCCATAGGCACCCGTGTCCGGCGCGGCGCAGATACGCTCCGCCACCTCCAGTTGGAACATGAGCGTCATTCGCTCCCATTGCGCGGCCTGCCGTAACCAGCCGATCAGCAGCGGCGTGGCGACGTTGTAAGGCAGGTTGGCGGCCAGTTGCCGGGGGGCTGGAACGTACGTGGCCAGATCGGCCCTGGTCGCATCGGCCTGCAACACCGTAAGCCGCCCCGGATAGGCGAGGGCCAACTCTTCGATGGCCGGGATCGCCCGGGGGTCGAGTTCAACCGCCAGCACGCTCGCTGCCTCCGTCGCCAGCAGGGCGCGGGTGAGGCCGCCGGGGCCCGGCCCCACCTCTACCACATGCCGCCCGGCCAGCGCCCCCGCCTGATGGGCAATGCGGGCCGTGAGTGTCTCGTCCAGCAGGAAGTGCTGCCCCAGCTTGCGCCGCGCGTCGAGCCCGTGCCGGCTGATGACGTCGCGGAGCGGGGGAAGGGCTATGTCACGCTCCGTTCTTCCAGTGTGGCCCGGCGGCGCAGATCGCGCTGCAACTGCCGCGCGACAAGCTCCACCCGTTCGTTCAGCAGGCGGGCGCTGATCTCTTCCTTGCTGGGGGCGGCCGCGGTCTTGTTCTCGCGGCTGCACAGCATGATGACCGCGACGCCTTCGTTCGAGATCACGGGCTTGCTGGCGATGCCGGGTTGCAGGCCGGCCAGCAGCGCGCGCAACGGCGCGGAGCCCATCTGTTCCAGCCGAATCTCACCAGGGTTGGAGGGACGCACGTTGCCGAGCCGGGCGTTCGCGGCCTCCATTTCCGGGCACGACCGGATGCTGCCCAGCGCCTTCGCCTGATCGACCGCCTTGCGCTGCTGATCGGTGGGGGCCTGCGGATTGAGCGCGCCGGTGAACGGAATGAACGCCTGGCGCAGGTCGACCACCGTGCTCTGGTCACGCCCCAATTGCCGCTTGCCGCGCATCTGCACGATCGTCACGCCGCCCGCGACGGCGATAGGATTGCTGACCGCGCCGTCCGGCATCTGTGGCACGATGGCGGCCACCGGCGGATCGAGCTGCCCGCTCCGGACCCAGCCGAGGTCGCCGCCCTGCAGCGCTGTCTGGCTTTGGCTAAACTGCGCCGCCATGACGGGAAAGGGCGCGCCGCGACGCAGTTGCGCGATGATGGTGTCGGCAAAACGCAGCGTGTCCCCTTGCTTGCCGGGCTCATCGACGGGCAGGAAGATCTCGCCCACCCGGTACTCCGGCTGGCCCGCACTCGCTTCGAACACCTTGACCTGGTCGGCGATGTCCGCGTCGCTGATCTCTGCCCTTGTGCCCAGTTCTTGCCGCAGGACGCGGGTCCAACCCAACTGCACGCGCACCTGGTCGATCAACGTGCGCAACCCAACGCCCGCGTTGCCCAGGCTGCCGTTCAGCGCGCCCTTGGCCATGCTGTTGCGCTGTTCGATCTCGTTGATCGCGGTCGCGATTTCCTGGTCGCTCACCACGATCTTGCGGCGCTGGACCTCTTGCAGCCGCAGGCGCTCGTCGACCAGTTGCTTGGCGATTTGCGGGCGCAGTCGGGCGATGATTTCGGGCGTGACCGGCAGGCCCGTCGTGAGCGCGAACAGCTTGGCGCGCGATGCGACGTCACCGGTCGTGATCACGTCGCCATTCACGACTGCCACGATCCGCTCGCCAGATTGTGCCGTCGCCGGTGCCGGCTTGGGGACAGGGGCGGCCGCCGGCACCGGGCGCGGCTGGGCGAAAGCGGCACCCGCCACCAGCACAAACCCAAAAATACGGGAAAACATCAGAGCATTCCGATCTAAAAACCACGCCTACAGCGCGTTGTAGCCGACCTGACCCACTGTCTTGAACGTCAGCTGGATCAAGAACAGCGACGCGCCGCTATCGCCATTGAGCGACGTGTAGCGCCGGCTGAAGTTCAGGTCGACAATGAAGCACTCATCCTCATACGTCCCGCGCAACCCAACCGCCGTCAGCTTGCTGGTATTGAGGTCGCGGCGCACGTAACCGGTCGCCTTGTAGTTGCTGAACAATTGCGAGGACGCGTTCAGCGTGATCTCGTTCCGGTGCACGAAGTAGCTCGCCGGTGTCGTGGGCGTGTCGTACAGCGCGTAGGGATTGGTGGCGGAGTAGATGTAACCGACGCCGATCCGCAGCGGCGTCGCTCCGGCGCTGGCGACCGTATCGGCGAACTGCACCCGACGCGTGGTGTGATCGAGCCGCGTGCGCGCCGTGACGTCGAGCCAGGGCGCCGGGCTGACGGTGGCGCGGGTGACAATATCCGATGCGCGCTTATCCAGGCCCGAGCCCACGGGGAAGGTGCTGTCGCGGTGGCTGCGGAAGCTTTCGCCCACGAGCCCGTCGATGAAGGTGGTGCCCACCGTCCAGTTCAGGTGCAGCCCCACATTGGCCCGCACGCCGCCCTCCAGCCGGTCGATGCCAGGGTAGCGGTTGAGAGCGAACAAATTCTGGTCCGTGAACTCGAAATCGAGGCTGTCCTCGTTCGGGATCTTGTAGCGCTTGCTGGCGCCGGTGTTGGGTGCGGCGATCACCTGCACGATCGGTTCGATCAGCTGCGATCCACGCTCGGTCGTGCGCAGCAACGGCCAGTTGACCTTGAGCGCGGCCTGCGCATGGCCGCGCGCGGCATCAGTCGAGCCGATGGGCGCGTAGTTAGGATTCTGATTAAGGCTGGTCGCCGAATACCCGGCGGCAATGCCCTGCAGCGTCAGGCCATAGAGCTCACCGATAGGGCCAATGAACGGACGCTCCCAATTCAGCGTGGCGCCAAGGCGCTGCGTGTTGGTGCCCTGCTGGCGGATGACGTTGAAGTTTTGCGTCTCGAAGTTCAGCCGCCCGCCCAGCGCGTCCGGCTCGCCCTGGAAACTGTACATGTAGCGGGGGAGCACGTACGGCAGGCGGGACTGGTTTACGCTGGTGACCAGCGCCTGGAAGGCGATCGTATCGAGCCGCGTGTAGGCGCCCGTGCCGAAGCCCTCGACATACAGCCGGCTCGTGAGCACGTCCGATCGCTGCTGCGCCCGGTAGTCGCGCAGATAGCGCGCACTGCTGGCCCGGTCGAGGTCGAAGCCGTAGCGCCACGTCTCGTCGTAATTGAACCGGCCGCGGGCGAAGATGTCGGCCTGCGGCTTCTTTTCGTCATAGCCCACGGCCGCATCGACGGTCAGGGTACCGTCGTTGAAGCGACGCCGGTACTGCGTGTTGAGATTGACGTAGTTGAGCGTGTTGAAGGTGGGCGTCGCGGTCAGGTCCGATTGCGGATCGATCACCCAGTAATAGGGCGTCGTCAGGAACGCGCCCAGCCGCTTGGCCGTGCCGAATGACGGCACCAAAAAGCCGCTGGCGCGCCGGATGGCCGGGTCGGTGTGCCAAAAATAGGGCAGGTAAGCGACCGGCACGCCATAGATGTCGAGCACGGCGTCTTTGTACTCGACGCGCTCATTTTCCTTGTCCTGCACGGCGCTGCGGGCGCGGATCTGCCAGAGCGGCGCCCGTGTCGGATCCGTCTTGCACAGGTTGCATGTTGTATAGACCGCACCGCTCAGCTCGTTCAGCTCGCCGCCGCGTGAACCCGTGACCCGGCGGGCGGAGTTGGCGACCAGCCGCCCGTTTTCGGCCAGCAGGGCCCGCATGCCCTTCAGCACGCCGTCGCGCAGGCCCTCCGTCAGCTCGGCATAGTCGCTGAACACCACCTGGCCATCCGGCTGCACCATGACGACGTTGCCGGTTGCTGCGGCCACGTTGGTCGTACGGTCGAACGTGATGCGGTCGGCCTTCAGCACGTTGTCGCGCTGCCACGCCTCCACATTGCCGGTGGCGGTCACGATCTGTTTGTCCCGGTCATATTCCAGCCGGTCGGCGGTGAAGGTGACCGGGTCATTGCGGGTGATGGGCTGGGGGGCGGGTTGGCCGGCCACGCGCCGGAGCTGGGCCGCAACCGGGCCGGGCAGGGCGACGCAGGCCAGCAAAGCCGCGCCCATGGCGAATGAGAGGCGATGGGCTAGGCAGGTGCGCCCACGATGCGCGGAAGAAGGGAGCCTGGCGAACATGCGCCGCACCATAGCCGCGCCTGGCCCGATCGCAAAAAGCGTTTCGCGCTACCCCTTGGAGGCGAACGCGTTAAAGGTAATCAGCGTGTGCGTGTCGGCCACACCGGGCAGGGTCTGCACACGCTCGGTCACGAACAGGCCGGTGTCCTGGCCCGCCTCAAGATAGAACTTGCCCAGCAAATCGTATTGGCCCGAAGTTGAGTAGACCTCCGACAGCTCGGCGATCGTATCGACGGCCAGCTGTGCCACGCGGTAGGCCTGGCCCATGTCGCATTTGATGTGCACGAAGATTGCTCTCATGAACCCCAATCTTCCACGGCGGCGGACGGCGCGCTACTGCCGCCTTGTGCCGGGCTGCCATTGGCGGCACACCTAACTGGCTGTGCCGGAGGGGTAATGCTCGTCTTGATCGCTGGCCCGTCCGGCGCGGGAAAAGACACGTTGTTGAATGGAGCGCGGGCGGCACTGGCCGGCGCACGGTTCCGCTTTGTCCGACGCACCATAACCCGCGCGGCGGTGGCGGACGGTCTCGAAGAGCATGATGTGGTCACCGAACAGGCCTTCGCCGCCCTGCAGGCTGCCGGGGCCTTCGCCCTGTCATGGCGGGCGTATGGCCTGCATTACGGCATCCCGGCCGATATCGCGGTCGATCTGGCGGAGGGGCGGGTGGTGGTGGCCAATGTGTCCCGCACCGTCGTGGCCGAGGCCGCCGCGCGCTTTCCGTCCCAGGTGATCGAGATCACGGCCCCGGCCGACCTGCTCGCCCGGCGGTTGTCCGCCCGTGGGCGAGAGGACGCGGCCGGCGTCGCGCGACGCCTCGCCCGGCAGACCGACCTGCCGCTGCCCGCCCCGCGGGAGGCGATCGTCAATGATGGGACGGAGGCGGCTGGCGTGCGCAAGCTGGTGGACGCACTGCGCCGGATCGCGGCGGCGCAGGACCTACCCGTGTAAGGCGACCCGCTCGGCCACGCGGAACGGCGCACCCGGCGCGGGCTGCGTAAAGACACAGAGCGACGTGACGCTCCGCGGCCGGTCCAGCGCGGCCTGCAAATACGTGGTGACCGCCGGACGAATCCAGTCTTGCTCCGCCGCTGACAGGCGGCGCGTGAGCGTCATGTGGAAGCGCCAAGCGCCAAGCACGTGTGGATAGCCCCAACGGACGAGGTTCGCCTCATGCGCCTCACTCAGGCCACCGCGGCGACGCCGGGTCAGCTCGGCCGTGTCCGGAGGGGCCCGGTGTGGATCGAGCGCGGTGACGCACGCATCGGCCAAGCGGTGCAGCGCCGTGCATGGCGCGGTTTCGCGTAGCGCCAGAAACCCGTCCAGGTCCGTAACCGCGAGCGGTGGCAGGGGGAACGGGCGCAGCGTCGCCGCCAGCCGCGCCACATCGTCGATAAACGATCCGTAGTCGGTTGCGAGCCGCATGGGCGGCTTCAGCGTTGCGTGAAACCCGTATAGGCGAGGCGACGCCGTAAGGTCAGCGATCCCCAGCAGGTCCGGTTGCGGCACGGGGGCGCCCCGCTCCGCATCCCAGCCCAGCCAGGCGCAGGCGGCGGTCCAGAGCGGGTCGGACGGTTCTGGCGCATAATAGACCGCGACGCGCATCAGCTTACGCGCTCACCCTGGCTCCATACCTGGCGCACGACGGCCA
>JANONC010000353.1:0-7659 GCA_031420655.1 Rhodospirillales bacterium
GCCAACCCTGCAATCCGGATGACACGATTCCCGGTAACATACGGCCCGCAGGTGACAACGACCTCATTCCGCCTTAGAACCAATAGGATTACATCGCAGTGACGCCGTGAACGATCGTCCACAACCCCGGCCCACGCCGAAATGCAGACAGCTTTTCCGGCGCTTGGCCGCCTCCGCTGGTCTGTGCATCGCCTTGACCGGCCTCCCTGCGCAGGCGCAACGGCCGGACGCTCCGTTCACCGGCAATGCGGTGCCGCAGGGGTCTCCCATCCCGCGCATCCTGCCGCCTACCCCGCCCCCGGTCGCGCCGGGCACCGAGCTCACACGCCCCGCCGCCCCAGCCGCCAGCCCGGCTGTCGACGTGCCGGTTCGCAGCGTCACGGTGGTGGGTGCGACCGCTTTCCCGCAGCCGCAGCTTCGTGCCCTCACCGCCGGGCTCGTCGGACCGGCAGTGTCCGTAGCGCGGATCGAAGAGGCGCGGGCGGCGCTGGTCTCGCTCTATCGCACCTCAGGCTACGTGCTCTCCACCGTGAGCGCCAATGTCGGCGCGGCGGGCGAGCTCCGCTTCAATGTCATCGAGGGGCGCATTGTCGCCGTGAAGCTCGACGGCGACATTGGCCCGGCCGGCGTGCAGGTGCTGCGCTTCCTCAACCACCTGACCGAGGTGCAGCCGCTCGACAACGCGACGCTGGAACGCTGGCTGCTGCTGGCACAGGACGTGCCGGGCGTCACCCTCAATGCCGTGCTACAGCCGTCCATGGCCGATCCGGGGGCGCTGACCCTGGTCGCCCAGGTGACGCGGCAGAAGCTCAACGGCCTGCTCACCGTGGACAACCGCGCCTTCCGGCAGACCGGCCCGGTCGAGGGCCTGATCATCCTCGACGCCAACAGCTTCACGCAACTGGGCGAAAAGACCGAGGTGTCGCTGTATCATACGGATGGCGGCACGCAGAACTTCGGCCAGGCGTCCACCGAGTTCTACGCCGGCGGCTCTGGCCTGAAGCTGCGCCTGTATGGCGGCTACGGCGAGGCGCAGCCGTCCGACTTCCTCCGCGTGATCGGCTACCACGGCCTCACCGCGGTCTTCGGCATCTCGGCGGCCTATCCCGTCATACGCGCTCGCAACCAGACGCTGAACCTGGTCGCCAGCCTGGACGCCATCGAGACGGAGACGCGTACGGACAGCGGCCCCAATGGCCACTCCGCCCGCGCCAGCCAGGACAAGCTGCGGGTCGGACGGCTGGGCCTGGAATACGCGATCCAGGACACCTTGGCCGGTGACTCCCGGCCGGCAATCAACTTCATGAGCATACGCGGATCGCAGGGCCTGCCTTTCCTGGGCGGCACGGGTAACGATAACCCTCTGCCAGGCCGCCTGCACGAGCGCGTGGACTTCACCAAGGCCACGGCCGAGCTGTCCCGCACGCAAACGTTGTTCAGCCCATGGCGGGACGCCAGCGTGGCGCTCCGGGCCCGTGTGCTGGGCCAAGGCAGCACAGGCGTGCTGCCCCCGGCTGAAAAGTTCTTCCTCGGCGGCAGTGAGATCAACCGCGGCTTCTATTCCGGCCAGGTGACGGGCGACAACGCGCTGGCCTGGTCTCTGGAGCTGCAGCTGAACACCAGCACCGACTTCACAGTGTTCGGCGCGCCCGTCCCGGTGGTCGCGCAGTTCTACGCGTTCTACGACCGCGGCAAGACGTGGGAGAACCAGCGCATCGACCCCGATGCAAGGCTGTCCTCCACCGGCATCGGCTCGCGCATCAACATCACACGCTTCACGGAGTTCGACGTGGAGGGCGTGATCCGTAACACCCGGCTTCCCGTGGGGACGCAAGGGATCGTCAAGCCGCTGAAGGCGGATGCTGTCTATTGGCGGCTGCTGACGCGGTTCTGACACAACAGCAGGTACGGCACGGAATGGGGAGAGGCGGCTGATGGCCAGGAAGTCCCGAACGGCGGCGAAGCCGGTCCAGGAGCGCGTGAACCGGCGGCACCTGTTGCGCAGCACGGCGCTGCAAGCCGTCGTCGGCCTGGCCTTCGCCATCCCGGGCGCGCTGCCCGTGCGGCCCGCCGCGGCACAGCCGGCGCCAAACGCGCGCCCGCAGGGAGGCCAGGTGGTCGCCGGCACTGCCGCCATCAGCCACGCGCCCACGTCCACGACGATCAACCAGTCCAGCAACCGCGCCGCCATCGACTGGCGCTCGTTCGACGTGGGACGCAACCAGTCCGTCACCTTCCAGCAGCCAAGCAGCGCCTCCGTAACGCTCAACCGCGTCACCGGGCCGGACCCCTCGGCCATCGCGGGCCGCATCAGTGCGAACGGGCAATTCGTGCTGGTGAACCCCTCCGGCGTAGTCTTCCACCAAGGGTCCCAGGTCAATGCGCAGAGCGTGGTCGTCAGCGCGGCCGGCATCTCCAACCAGAATTTCATGGCCGGGCGCATGGTGTTCGACCAGGCGGCGCGGCCGGATGCCCGGATCGAGAACCGTGGCGCCATCACGGTGAAGGAGGCCGGGCTGGCCGCGCTGGTGGCACCGTCTGTCGCTAACTCCGGCGTCATCACCGCGCGCATGGGCCACGTGGTGCTGGCCGGCGCCGCGGCGCACACCATCGACATGTATGGCGACGGGCTGATCTCCATCGACGTGACACGGCAGGTGCGCCAGGCCCCGGTGGGACCGGACGGCAAGGTGGTCACGGCGCTCGTCACCAACACCGGCACGATCGCTGCCGATGGCGGCACCATCGTGCTCACGGCGCGCGCGGCCGACGGCGTGGTGCAGAACCTGGTGCGCGCGGGCGGCAGCGTCCATGCCGACACGGCGGGCGGCCAGACCGGACGGATCGAGATCACCGGCACCGGGGGCTCCGTGGTCATCGAGGGGCATGTGGCCGCGGCCGGGCGCGTGGCGGGCACCATGGGCGGTACCGTCGTGGTGGCCGGCAGCCGCGCCACCGTGGTGGCCCCCACCGCCCGCATCTCAGCCAGCGGCCAGGCGGGCGGCGGCACGGTCGCGCTTGGCACAACGCTTGCCCGCGCCACCGGCAGCGGCCCGGCGCCGGCCGGCACCTCCGCCCGCACGCTTATCGCCACTGGCGCCCGGGTGTCCGCAGACGCGACCAGGGCCGGCCATGGCGGCCGGGTCACGGTGCTCAGCACACAATCTACGTCGGTGGGCGGCACCATCAGCGCCCGCGGCGGCCGGGCCTCGGGCAACGGCGGCACGGTCGAGCTTTCGGGGGAGGCAGGCTTCCGTCTGACGGGCCGCGCCGACACCTCCGCCCCGCACGGCGCTCTCGGCACCGTCGTCCTTGACCCGCGCGACCTGACCATCACGGCGACAGTCGCCGGCTCCAACCGCACGCGCGTGAGCACGGTGGACCCGAACATTGCCGCAGACGCCGGCGGCACGGCGACGGACGCCTACGTCACGCCGGCTCAGGTGCAGCAATTGACCGGCAACGTCCGGCTGCAAGCCACGCGCGACCTGACCGTCGCAAGCGACCTCACCTATGGCGGGGGGTCGAGCCTGACGCTGGAGGCGGGGCGCAACCTCACGGTCAACGCCGGTGTGACCCTTAAGGTGCCGGTTTTCCAAAGCCAGTACGGCTTTATACCCAGCGTGCTGACGCTGACCGCAGCGGCAGCGGGGATCAGCGGGCGCGACCCGGCCGGCACCCTGCAGGTCCTCGGCAATTTGTCGGCGTCCGGCCTCGCCCTCGCAGCCGGATCGGGCGGCATCGTCCTGGGGGGCCAGCTCACCACCTTGCCGGGCACCGTCAACAGCATCGCCTTCGCCACCACCGGAAGCGTCACGCAGACGGGCGGCAGCCTGGCCACGGGTAACCTGACGGGCAATGCGGCGTCCTTGTCGCTGACCCAGGCGGCGAACCAGGTCGGCGGGATCGGCGTGGCCGGAGCGCAGTTCACCACGACGCTGGGCGGAGCCACGGTCACCACCGCGGTCCCCCTGAGCATCGGGAGCACCGGGGCCATCCCGGGCGGCCTGGCGGTGCCGGCCGGACAGACCATCAGCATCCAGGCCGACACGCTGACCCTGGCGTCCAGCGGCGGCCCCGTGCTGTCCGCGCCTGGCGGCACGGTCGCGCTGGCCCCGCTTACGGCCAACCAGGGCATCCTGGTCAGCGGCATAGCGAACGCGTCCTCGGGCACGACCACCTACGCAGTGGCGCAGCTTGGCTTGGTGCAAGCGTCCACGCTGCAGCTTGGCGCCGGCGCCGCCTCAACCGGCAGCATCACCTTCGGCCTTTCCGCGTCCGATCCCGTCGATTTGATCGCCAACGGCAACTTCGCGCGGCTCGCGCTGGCCACGGGCGGCACGGTGCAACAGAACGGCGCGCTGACGGTCAACGCCCTGTCCGGCCGTGCCGGGGACGTTATCCTGAACACAATAACCAACCGGATCGCCGCCATCGAGGGACTGGTGGCCGACGGTCAGCTCCAGGTCGTCACATCAGGCGACTTGACGGTTTCGGGCGCCACCTCAGGCAATAACGGCTTGGACCTTACGGCCGGCGGCGCGTTCAACCTTACCGGCAGCGGGTCGATCCTCGGCCCGAACGGGATATCGCTGTCCGCGGGCTTTGCGTTGATACAGGCCGGCATGACGCTGGCCGGCACCGTGTTCAGCAACCAAAGCGTGTCGTTGTCCGCCGGCACGGGCGGCATTGCCCTGTCCGGCGCCATCCAGCCCGGCCAGAGCCTGTCCATCTCCACCACTGGGGCGCTGACGCAGACCGGCGGCGCGGTTACCGGCGGCACCCTTTATGGAACGGCGGCGTCCGTGTCGCTGCCGTCGCGCGGTAACGCGATCAACGCGCTCGGCGTCTTCGCGCCGCTTGATGTCACATCCGGCGACCTGCTGGTGGTCAACAGCACGCCGCTGGCCATCCAGAACAACAGCGACGGCGGGCTAGGCGGCCTAATACTATCGGCGGGGCGTAAGGCAACGGTGGTGACGGACCTGCTGTCGCTCGACACCACCAACACCCCGCCGGTGGTCTCCATCCCCGGCGGGACCTTCGTGCTGGCCCCGTTCACCACCGGCGGCAGCGTGTTGCTGACCAGCGGGACCAAGCCCACCACGGGCCTGTCGCTAACCACGGCGGAACTGGCGCAGATCAACGCATCCACGCTGCAGGTCGGCGGCGCGCCCGGCAGCACGCCCGGCAGCACGCCCGGCAGTACGAACGTGCCCGCCGCGGGTACCGTCACGGTGGGCCGCACGGGCGAGTCCGCAGTCGATCTGGGCGTCAGCGGGATCACCACGCTTGCCGTCTATGGCTCGGGCGCGATGACGCAGGGGGCGGCGCTGGGCGTGGCGACAGTCACCGGCCAGGCCGCAAGCCTCGATTTGTCCAACGGCGGCAATTTCATCCAGGCCCTGCAGGGCTTTACGGTCACGGCGGGCGGCATCGCGCTGCGCACCAGCTCGGGCCTGATAGTATCAGGTGCCGTGGCGACGAGCGGCAGCAACGTGTCGCTGTCGTCCGGGGGCGCCGTCGCCGGCAGGTCGGACGGCACGTCCATGCTGCTGACGGGCGACATCGCCGGCAGCACCGTCACCTTGAACAGCCTGACCGGCGCCGCGCCCGCCTATTACGACGGCGGCATCACCCAGGCGGGCGGCACGGTGACGGCCGGCACGCTCACCGGAGCAGGCGGCTTCCTGAACCTGGCCAGGAGCAACCAGATCGCTACCCTCGGCGACTTTGCCACTTACCGGGCGCTGACCGTTTCGAGCAGCCGCGCCCTGGCCGTCACCGGCGCTGTGTCCTCCGCCAACGGGGCGGTGACGCTGACCACGCGGGGACTGACCCAGACCGCATCTTCCTCCATCTCCACCGCGGAACTGGACGGGTCCTCCACCGGCGACACCGTGCTGAACAGCCGCACCAACGCGGTGGCGGGCATGGGGACCTTCTCGCAGCAGGCCGGCGATTTCACCCTCGTCACCAGCTCGCCGCGCCTGCTGTTCGGCAGCAATACCGGCACGCTGACGGCGGCAACCGGGTCGTTCACCTTCGTGGCGGACAGGGTCGGCCTGGTCGGCGAGCCATCCGGCAACACAGCGATCATGGCGTCCAGCGGTGCCGTCACCTTCGCTCCATTCAACGCATCCCGCCGCATGGAACTGATCGGCGCCACGGCCGCCGACCCGGCGTCGCTCTCCGTGTCGCAAAGCCTACTTTCGCGTATAACGGCAATACGGCTCGGCCTGGGCGCCGCCGACAGCACCGGGTCCGTCAACATCGCCAATGCCAATGAGGCGGTGGACCTGACCGGACACGCCGGCACGCTGCAGCTGCGCACCACGGGTCCAGTGACGGAAGGGGTCAGCCCCGGAGGCCAGGACGGTGGCAGGACGCTCGGGCTGGCGGTCGCGAACCTGACGGGCAGCACCGGCAGCCTTGCGCTCAACGCCCCGGCTAACGTGATCCGGACGATCGGCGTCAGCGACGGCATTGCGGGCGGACTGGACGGGCTGGCCGCCGCCGGATCGCTGGGCGTGCAGAGCGCGCTGTCCCTGACGGTCGCCAACACCGTGTCGGCCGGTAGTCCGTCCGGCATGCTGTCCATCGGCTCGGCCGGGGCGTTGCGGTCGACCGGCGCCTTGTCGGGCGGCAGCGTGGCGCTGGGCGCAAGCGGCGGCACCCTGTCGCAGACCGCCGGCACGATCACTGCGGCCGAGACGCTCACTCTGCTGGCGCCGGGCCAGGCGGTCAGCCAGACCGGCGGCACAATCACGGTGGGTACGCTGGCGGGCGGCGCCGCGTCTATGGCGCTGGGCGGCGCGGACAACCGGGTCGGCACCCTGGGCGGGGTCACGGTATCGGGCGCCTTCACGCTGACCGACGGGCAATCCTTGTCGGTGACAGGGCCGTTCCGGGCCGGCGACGCCAACCTGGCCGTCACGGGGAACCTGCTGCTGGCTGGCGCCGTGACGGTGCCGGGCACGCTAGCGCTGTCGGCCACTGGCGCCATTACCCAGCCGGCCGGCGCGGTCACGGCCGGCACGCTGACCGGCAGCGCCGTGTCTGCTTCCCTGGTTGCAGCGGGCAACAGCATCGACGTGCTGGGCGGATTCACTACCACGGGTGCCCTGGCGGTGACGGATGCGCGGGCGCTGCGCGTCTCGGGCCCGGTATCCGCGGCGTCCACGGCGCTGACGGTCGGGGGAGACCTGACGCTGGCCGCAGCCGTGTCGACGCCGGGGACGCTCGATCTGGAGGTGTCCGGGGCGGTCACGCAGGGTATGGCACCCGTCACGGCCACCACGTTGTTAGGACGTGCAGCCAGCCTGTCTCTGGACATGGCGGGCAACTCCGTCGGCACGCTGGGCGCGTTCACCACCACGGGTGCGTTTGCGCTGGCGGACTCGCGGCCGCTATCCGTGTCCGGCCCGCTCTCGGCCGCGTCCGCCAGCCTGGGCGTGGCCGGAGACCTGACCCTGGCCGGTACGATGTCCATCCCCGGCACGCTGAGCCTATCCGCGACGGGCGCCATCACCCAGCCCGGCGGAACGGTCGCGGCCGGCACGCTGACCGGCAACGCCGCATCTGCATCATTGGGACAGGCCAATGCGGCCGGCACGCTCGGCGCGTTCGCCACCACCGGCGGCTTCACGCTGACGGATG
>JANONC010000354.1:0-4330 GCA_031420655.1 Rhodospirillales bacterium
CGGGTGCGACCACCGCCAATGCCTACCAGCCCCCGCACGCGCACCAGCGTCGCGGGGGTTGTCGTTAGGTGCGATTGCGTCCGCCGCGCTGGACGGGGGAGCGGGCGATTATGCCGCGGGCGTGGGCTAGCAGCTCCGCCGTATCGAGGGTGGCCTTGCCGCCGATCCGCACGATCGAAACCGGCCAGGCTTCTAGCGTGCGCGGGCTGACGGGAAAGCCTAGCTCTCGATAGAGCAAGGTGGCGGCATCGCGCCGGGTGACGCGCGGCGGCAGGGGGCCGGGCGGGAGTTCAGGCTTGTGACGGGTGTGGCGGCGAACTGAGGCGGCAGTAATAATCGTGTGTGGCAACGTGGGACTCCTGCGAATTGCGGGAGGCCAAGGGACTAGTAGTGCGTTTCGTGTCGGATCAAGAGGTAACCACCAAGCCATATCAGGGGTAGGTTTTCTTTACACCGCCAATGCCCCCTATGATGCCTATGCTTTCGCGCCTTCAGCTCGCAATGCCACCACGTTGCCCCCGGCTTTGGGCTTGCCTGCCGGGGCCAGCGCTGCGGCCAGCGTGGCACCCCATGCCGCCATCGCCTTGACTTGCTCCGGCCTCCGCTCGGCAAGCTGGTAGACGCCCAACACCTCGCCCCGGGTGGCACTCTGTTTGTGGTTCAGCACCGCATCCGCCACCGCTTCTGGCGTGCCAGCTTCGGCCAGGGCAGTTGCAAAGCTCCGGCGGAAGTCGTGCCACCGCCAGCCCGTCACCCCGGCCGCCGCATCGAGCGTTGCCTTCATCATGGAGAAGGTCTGCAAGGCCGTGCCAGTTTTGGGCGATGGGAACACCAGCCCCGCCGCCGGCCTTCCCGCCGTGGTCCAGCGCGCGTGCAGCAGCTCGATCGCCAGCGGATGAAGGTGCAGCCGGTGCGCCTCCCCGTTCTTCGTCAGCCGGCCGGGCTGGTTCCACTCGCACGCGGCAAGGTTCAGGTGCGACCAGTCCAGTTGCGCCGCCTCCCCCCGCCGGCAGGGCACGGCAATGAGGAACCGCACCACGTCCCGCCACACGGGTTCCGGCAGGACATCCGCCGCGCGCCAGAGGATTGCCAGCTCCGCCACGGTCAGGAAGTGTTGACGGGGCGGCACCGCCCGCGGCCGGCGCGCCTTGGCGACCAGCGCACACGGGTTCACGTCAAGGTGCCCGGCTTCCTGGCACCAGTCGAGGAAGCGGGACAAGCTCCCGAACCGATGCCGCGCCACAGAGGCTTGTGCCGCGCTGGCATCGAGCATCCGGCGAATGTCGGCAGGCGTCACGGTGGACACCGGCAGGGCTTCGCCCCCCATTGCGACCACGGCCAGCCGCGCCCGCGCCACATCCTCCCGCGCATGGCGTGCGCCCGGCAGGCCGGTGCCGCGGAGCTTGGGGCGTGTGGGCAGGGCCGCTGCATACAGGTCCAGCAGCCGGCCCATGGTAAGCGCCCGCCGCTTGCGCTCCGCCTCGGCCGCCGCCTTCTTCTCCGCCGCCGGGTCCATGCCGGCCGCCGCCTGGCCCTTGATACGGTTAGCGGCCGTGCGGGCTTCGTCCGGCGTGTGCGTGGCCGGGCCGCCAATGGTGACCGACTGCATGGGGAAGCGCCGGCCCGTGTGGGTATCCTCCCCCCGGGGCCGGTAGGCGAAGCGCCAAACCATCGAGGCCGGGCTGACAACCAGCGCCAGCCCGCGGCACTCACTGTCGCGCACAATGAGTCGCGTCTCCGGCGAACGCCGCCGCCATGCGCCCTCGATCGTCGCCTTGGTGATCTTCACCGGACCCTCCGACACGTCCCGCCCCGCCATGACCCTCTCCCCTCGTCTACGTCGCGCGATCCGTGCCATTGGTGTGCGAACAGTGTGCGGACATTGTGCGGACACTTGCGGCGGAACGTAGCGTGAGTCTACGGAGGCAGGCGGGGGTTGTGAAGCCCGGAAATGCTTGGTTCTACGGCGGTTCTGCGGAGTTCAGCGGAGGTCTACGGAACCTTATGGAACCCCATGACTTGGGACTACGAATCTGGGGGTTGGAAGTTCGAGTCTTTCCGGGCGCGCCAGTTCCGAACAAAGCTGGGCACTATCCCCAAGCTCCTGAAGTCGCCACCGAGAGAGGCAGCGCGGGGAAGGGTGATCTTCGAGCCACAAAGCCTGATCTCCTCGTCTCCTACGTCAATCCTTCGGACAAACATGCCAAGGTAGGTGCGTCGGAGGTGGGCGTCTCCATTCCTGAGGGCGTCCTGGACAGACACCGAAAGGTTGGCGATCCGCTCTGGTGTGATTTCACCCGGAGCTTCCACTCGGGTTTGCTCAAGAAGAGTGATCTCCTCGGACTTGCTGTGGATTTAGCTCTTCAAGCGGACAAGATGCTCGGTCAGGTATGGATCGGAAAAGTCGAACGCGCCCTTTTCAACGGCAATCAGCATGTTTCTCACGCCCGCCTCGGCGTCTGATCTCGCCGCACGAAGCGTTGCGATCTTTCCTCTCCTCGCGTCCCCTACCTGGTCAGATTGCATGAGGAAGCTGTGGAGGATTTCTGTGAGCCGTGGCACGGACAACAAGCACTGGAAGAGATGGTCCAGAATGTAGTTGTCAAGCAGCTCCTGTGGGATGCGCCTGCCTGGGCAGGCGGTTGGTCCTTTGTTCAAACGCCCCGAGCAGCAGTAGTAACGATAGCGGCCCGACTTGCCAGTCGAGATCGTCAACCCGGACCCACACGTCCCGCATCGTGCGACAGCAGAAAGCAGAGTGGGGCCGTTGACGATGCGTGGAGCCGTGACCTTTGGGCTTCGAGCCTTCAGAGAGGCCTGCACACGGTCAAATTGCTCCTCGGAGACCAGGCTGACCACATCGAACGCAATCCATTCGGTAGGAGATCGCGACACTCCATTCTTCGTGTCACTCTTGTTCCAAAAATGCCGTCCTTTGAAAACTGTCCGGGTGAGGATGTCGTGGACGTTGGAGTTGCTGAATTTTTTCCCGCGGTGAAGACGTCCGGTTTTGTTTAGTTCGGAAGCGATCGACTTCACGCCGCGAGCGGAACCCTCAACTCCGTCTGCCAGGTCAAAGATACGCCGCACAACCTCTGCCTCCTCCGCGTGGGGGACAAGCTTCTTTTTCTCTCGATGGCCCCGGAAGCAGGCGGTGGCAGTCGCATACCCGAACGGCGCCCTTGAGCCGTTCCAATAACCAAGCTCGGCATTCGCCTTCATCGCACGCGTCGTGTGCTTGGCGTTCTCCCTCGAGAAATGCTCGTCCATGATGCCGATCACCTGACGGACGAGCTGGCCGCTACTGTCGTTGGGTAACTCCTGGGTGATGGAAACGAGCTGCACGTTTTATTTGGCGAGCCGCCTGACCGTCAGTTCTAGCCCGAATTATTCATCAGGGTTGGCGGGCATGGCGCAACCCATTGATCGGGCATAGAATTCGGTTGCGACACCTGAACTCAGCCGATTTTGGAGCCCATGCCCGCCAAGCCTGAAACTACCCCCGCGCTGCCCGGCCTGTCACCGGTCTACGGCAAGCCCATCGTCGCCCGCTTTGATGGCGGGCAACTCTCCTCGGACGGCGGCATCCTGGTCCTGCGCGAGATCGAGCAGCGTCTCGGCATAGCCGACCGCCTGGCCGCCTGCGTCACAGATCCACGCGATCCTCAGCGCGTCATCCACAGCATCGCCGACATCATGCGCTTCCGCATGCTGATGATCGCCGCCGGATACGAGGACGGCAACGATGCCGCCAGCCTGCGGCACGACCCGGCCTTCAAACTGGCGCTGGGCCATTTACCGCAGGGCGCCGCGCTCTGTTCTCAGCCGACCATCTCGCGGCTGGAAAACCTGCCGCGGCCACGCGACCTGCTGCGCATGGGCCGGGCCATGGTGGCGCAATATTGCGCCAGCTTCCGCCAGGTGCCGCGGCGCATCACGCTCGACATCGACGACACCTTCGACGCCGTCCACGGCGGTCAGCAGATGCGGCTGTTCAACGCCTACTACGATGAATATGGCTTTCAGCCGATCGTGGTGTTCGATGGCGAGGGCCGCCCCGTCGCCGCCATGCTGCGGCCCGCTCGCCGGCCCACGGGACGGGAGGTCCGCGGATTTCTCCGACGCCTGGTGCGTGAGATCCGCAGCCATTGGCCTCGCGTCGAGATCCTGCTCCGCGCCGACAGTCACTACTGCGCGCCGGAGGTGCTGGATTTCTGCCGCGCCCAGGGCCTGCATTTCATTCTCGGCCTGGCCACCAGCAGCACGCTGCGCGCCCGCATCGCCGCGCTGGAGAGCAGCACAACGGCCCGCCACGCCAGCCGCGGCGCGG
>JANONC010000355.1:0-2079 GCA_031420655.1 Rhodospirillales bacterium
TGCGGATGGCAGGTGTTGCTTCGGCCAGGGTGGGGCTGACCCCGGCGTCGATCCGGCCCACGCGAAACACCTGCCAGCCGACGCTCGATTCCACCGGGCCGCTGACCTGATCCAGCTTGGCCCCGAACACGGCCTGTGCCATTTCGGGTGAAGGGATGTCAGACTGGTTCTGCTCACTCAATGCCACAGCCGATGCACCACGCTGCGCGGCGAGGGCTTGGATTGCCGCCCAATCGGCCCCCGTGGTCCAGGCCGTCGCAATGGCCTGCGCGGTGACCTGGTCCGGGCTCACCACCACCTCGACCGAACGGCGTTCGGACTTCACGAACTCGGTGCGGTGCGCGTCATAATAGGTTGCGATGTCCGCGTCCGTAATGGTGACGCTCCCCTCGATTCCTTCGGGTGACAACACCACGACCTTGATGCGCCGGAATTCTGGGGCGCTGAAGCGCGCGGCGTTGTTATCGTAATAGCGGTGTAGCTGGTCCGGCGTGGGAACGGCGGGGGCCGGGGCGGCGGCGAAGGCGAACTCCACATACGCGCCGACCCGGGTTTCGTGCTGATAGGTATAAAGTGCCCGGGTGGGCAGATCGGGCGCCGCGACGGCCGCTTGCATTGGGCCGAGCATCTGCTCCTGCGCCAGGTCCGTCCGCATGAGATCGAGGAAGCGGCCCTCGGTCAGGTTATTTTGCCGCAAGACGGCGTTGAATGTCGCGCGGTCAAAGGTGCCCGTGCGGCCGCGGAAGCCGGGGAGCGCGAACACGGCGCGGGTCAGATCGGCGTCCGGCACGACCACGCCGAGCCGCTTGGCTTCGTCCGTCAGGGCGGCCCGGGTCACGAGGCGTTCCAGTGTCTGACCCGCCACGGCGCGGCGTTCGGCGGTGGTGAGTTCGGCTGCACCCTGTTTGCTCGCGACTTCGGCCAGTTGCTGGCGGAACGCGTCCTGGAACTCCTGCGGCTCGATCTTGCGGTCGCCCACGGTGGCCACCGCATGATCGGTGGCCAGGTCCCGCACGGTGCCAGAGATGCCCCACAGGCCAAACGAGCCGATCAGCACGATAAAGAAGGCGCGGGCGGCCCAGGTGTTCAGGAAGCGGCGAAATAACGCGAGCATGGGGGCTTTCCGGTGTCGGACCCTCTCCATACCGTCAGGGGCTGGCTTTTGCCAGACTGATGCTTTTGCCAGACTGATGCTTTTGCCAGACTGATGCTTTTGCCAGACTGACGCTTCTGCCATACCGGGGGTGTCACACCTGGGCGGTGCGGGGGCAGGGTATGCGGATTTTGATCGCGGGCAATTGGAAGATGAACGGCAGCCGGCACCAGCTGGACGCGTGGGTTGATGCCATGATGGCTGCCGGGTCGGTTGGCGTAGACCTGCTGGTTTGCCCGCCGTTCACGCTCATCGAACGGGCCGCGCGGCTGCTGGCGGGGTCCGGGGTGGCAGTGGGCGGCCAGGATTGTCATGCGGCGGCAGAGGGCGCGTTCACGGGTGACGTGAGTGCGGTGATGCTGCGTGACGTGGGGGCCACGCACGTAATCGTCGGTCATTCCGAACGCCGGGCTGGGTATGCGGAGAGCGACGCGGCGGTGCGACGCAAGGCGGAGGCTGCGTTGGCGGCCGGGTTGGCGCCCATTGTGTGCGTGGGGGAAACGGCTGACCAGCGCCGGGCGGGCACGCAGAAACAGGTGATCGGTGCCCAGCTGGACGGCAGCCTGCCGCCAGGTTTTTCCGGTATTGTGGCGTATGAACCGGTCTGGGCCATCGGTACCGGGTTGGTACCTTCGTTGGCCGACGTGGCGGCGATGCACGCGTTTATTTTGGGGCGGTGCGGGGCGACGCAGGTGCTGTACGGCGGGTCGGTCAAGCCGGACAATGCAACCAGCCTGCTAACCGTGCCCGGCGTCGGCGGCGCGCTGGTGGGCGGGGCCAGTTTGGACGCCGTGGGGTTCCTCAAGATTGCTGGGGCAGGTGCGCCTTCTTGAGTAGGTAAGCGTCTGCTGACAAGGTCGGCCGACGTTCAGGCAGCAATATCGGGAGACGGTTCAGCTTGGCTTCGGCAGGTCGTGCTGGCGGAT
>JANONC010000356.1:0-5763 GCA_031420655.1 Rhodospirillales bacterium
GCAATCAGCAATTGAGCCACCTCATCCAACGGTCCGGGCGTTGCCGTGTCGTCCTGCAGTGGGTCGCTCATGACTGCTTATCGCGCGCAGTGGGGTGGGCAGCAAGCCGTGCTGCCCACCGTCATGGCTCAGCCCGGCAGAAGAACCTTGTCGACCACGTGAATGACGCCGTTGCTCTGCATCACATCGGCGATGGTCACGTGCGACATGCCGCCCTTAGCGTCCGTAATCGTCACTGTGTTGCCGATCACCGTTGCTGTCAGGTTCGCACCTTCGACCGTCTTGAGCATCGCAGTGCCGTTACCGGCCTTGATACGCGCCAGCAGATCCGCGGCCGTGATGCGGCCAGGTACGACGTGGTAGGTCAGTATCTTCGTCAACATCGCCTTGTTCTCGGGCTTCAGCAGCGTGTCGACTGTACCGGCCGGCAGCGCGGCAAAGGCTGCATTCGTGGGCGCGAACACCGTAAACGGCCCGGGTCCCTTCAGCGTCTCGACCAGGCCGGCCGCCTTGACGGCCGCAACCAGCGTCGTGTGGTCGGCCGAGTTCACGGCGTTGTCGATAATGTCTTTGTTGGCATACATGGGCGCGCCACCAACGGTGACGGGCGCCGGCATCGTAGCGGTCTGCGCCATAGCGGCCTGGCTTAGGGTAAGGGCGAGCGGGAGGGTTAGGAGCGCTGTGCGCAAGCTGCGGTTCATGGGTATTCCTTTAGAAGGCCAGGACACGTTCTGTGCCGTGGTGCGTAGGTAACGTTCGACATGTGTTTGTGGATGCATCGTGACAGCGCCGGCGTTGCTAGGCACAACGCGGCATGGCTCAACCTCCTTCGCCCCCCCGGCTTCCGTCTGCCCGGCTCCCGTCTGCCCGGCCCCCCTTTGCCCGTCATGCCGCAAGCCTGATCGTCTGGCACGACACGCCAGGCGGACCGTCCGTGCTGATGGGCGTCCGCGGAGCCGGCGCCCGCTTTGTACCCAACAGGCTCGTGTTTCCCGGCGGCAGCGTGGACCGGGACGACGCCCGCGCTCCGGCAGCCGTCGATGCACGGCCCGGCGTGCTTGCCATGCTGGGGGGCACGACCCGCCCCCACCTCGCCCGCGCCCTCGTCCATGCCGCCGCGCGCGAACTGGCAGAAGAGACGGGCCTCAGCCTGGGAACGCCACCCCGGCTGGACCAGATCGACCACCTCTGCCGTGCCGTAACCCCGCCGCGGCAGCCGATCCGGTTCAATGCCCGGTTCCTGGTCGTGCCAGCCCAGGCCACCACCGGTACGCTCACCGACAGCATAGAGCTGCACGACCTGCGCTTTTGGCCAATTGGCGAGGCGTTGGCGCAAGACCTGATGCTGGTCACGGCCGAAGTTCTGCGCCAATTCCAGCTTTGGCTTGCATTACCCGAGGCGGTTCGCAGCGCCCGCACGGAAGCGCCGCTGTTCCGTGAAAAGAACTGGCGGCGGGAGACGCTGCTGCGTTAGCGGAAATAGTGCGGGACGAACTGGCTGGTGTTTTGCGTGATGGGCGTCGCGTCCTCCCGTATGCCGATCCCGGCAGCCTGTCCCGCCACGATCCAGCTGCCGATAACGGGGTAGCGCACTCCGAAACACGGGAGCTCGCGGTAGGCCTGATAGACGGTGGCGCTGCCTGCGTAAGGCCCATCGGTTGTGAAGCCGGGCGCGATGATGTTGGCCCCTTCGCGCCCGAAAACCGGTTTGGCGATTTCTGGGCCGCCGCTCTGCCCGGGTATCCGGCTCGCCGCCAACAGGTTCGGGTGGCCAGGGAACATTTCCCACAGCAGCGCCAGCAGCCCTTTGCTGGACAGCAGCAGCCGCCAGGCCGGCTGGATCCACCGAGTCGGTGCCCCAGCGACGTGGCTACCGAACCGGTCGTGCAGCAGCCACTCCCACGGGTATAGCTTAAAGATTGCCCGGATGGGCTCTTCGTTAAGGCTGGTAAACACTGTCCCGTTCCAGCCAATGTCTTCCACCGCGATGTACGGCGCCTGCAATCCGGCTTGAAGGGCCGCGTCGCGCAAATAATCGATGGTCGCTTTGTACTCGACGTTGTCACGCATGCTGGCAAAGTGAAACGTGCCGGGCAGCCCCATACCGGGCCATGCGGCGACAAGCTTTTCGTGAATGCTGTTGAACTGGTCTGCGCCGGGCCAAACGTCTTGCAGCCAATCCCATTGCACGACGGAGGCCTCGTACAAAGCAGTCGGCGTGTCGGCGTTGTATTCCAGCAGCTTGGGCGGCCCCACACCGTCCCAGCTCAGATCCAGACGGCCATACAGGCTCGGCTCGCGCCGCTGCCAGCTGCGGACCACCAGCGGCCAGACCGCCTCGGGAATGCCCAGCACGGCATGGCGATGTCCGGCGACGGCCGCAGCGCACGCGAGAAGGCAGATCCGCTCGATCTCGGCCGTCGCGTCGGACAGGGCGTCGATCTGGACGGACGAGAACTCATAGGCCGCAGGCTCGTCCCGATACAGGTTGCCGCCCAACTCGGCATGGGCAAAACGAAGCTCGGCCATCCGATCCCGCCAATATGGCCGCACGTTCAGCTGCCGCCGGATCACTCTCCGCCGCTCGCGTGGGCACCGGACGCACCAAACCCGCCCCGGACCGATTCGCCAGTGGTTATGGTTGCCGTAGCCGTTGCACCGGTCGTTGCAGCCGAGCCGCCGTTGACCGGCCCGCTCATGCGTCCGGCGCCGTCACTGCTGGTCCCGGTGCCGCAGTTGCTTGCGCCCGCAAGCTGATTGACCGGCAGGCACGCACTGACCGGCGGGCGGCGGAGCGACATCCCACCCACAACGAGCAAGCTTCCACCCATCAGGGCCAAGTTGACTTTGACTGAACGCCGCAATCTGCCGCCTTCTAACGGAATAAGGCCGAATACCGTCCCGTAAACAGCAGGCGTGGCTTTGCACCAATAATCAACGACCGCGCCGCAGCACGGCTACACTCTGTAACGGGACTGGCCTGCCGGCCGTTGCTATAAGCGGGGTATGGATACACGCGCCACCCATGCCCTAATCCGCTTCGGTTTCGGCCGGGCGGCCGCGCAGCCCCTGCCCGCCGATCCGGTAGGATGGCTCACCCTGCAGCTGGCCGGGCGGGACGGTGCGCCCACTGCGCTGCAGCCGGATCCGGGCAGTGCAGCGGCGGCGATCGCGCTGTTCGAGCAGGACCGGACCGACCCGCCCCCGCCCGGCCAGCCCCGCCGGGCCGGCGTGCTGTTTCGTACTGAAACCGGTGCGTTGCTGGAAAATGCTCTGACAACCGAAGCTGGGTTTCGCGAGCGCCTGGTATGGTTCTGGGCTAACCACTTCACCATCAGCATCCGCCGCGGCATGGTCGCCCCGCTCGCCGGGTCATTTGTGCGCGACGCCATCCGGCCTCATGTCACGGGCCGGTTCTCGGACATGGTGCTGGCCGTCATGCGCCACCCGGCCATGCTGGTTTACCTCGACAACGGTCAGTCGGCCGGACCCAACAGCCCGGCCGGCCTGCGCCAGCGCCGTGGCTTGAACGAGAACCTCGCCCGTGAGTGCCTGGAGCTGCATACCGTCACCCCGGCCGCCGGTTACACCCAGGCGGATGTGACGGAATTCGCCCGTATCCTGACCGGCTGGTCGATCGAGACGCGGGAGGCGCCCCTCGGCTTCAAATTCCGGCCGTTTTTTCATGAGCCGGGCGACAAGCACCTGCTGGGCCGCAGCTTCGGCGAAGGCGAACAGGGCGGGGTCGAGGCACTGACCTGGCTGGGCGACCACCCGATGACGCACCGGGCACTGGCGGTTAAGCTCACCCGGCACTTCATCAACGACACGCCGCCGCCGGCCGCAATTCGCGCGGTCGAGGGAGCGCTGCGCGACACGCGGGGCAACCTCGGTGCGGCCGCGCGGACCTTGATTGCGCAGCCTGCCGCATGGACGCCGCTGCAGAAGGTGCGCAGCCCAATGGATTTGGCGTTTGCTGCCTTCCGCGCCGGGCTACCTGCGCCAATCATGCAGGCCGCCGCGGCCGGACCGTTGCAGGGCGTTCTCAACAGCCTGGGCCAGCCCGTGTTCAACGCCGTGCAGCCCTCCGGCTGGCCCGATGTGGCGGCCGAATGGATTGGACCGGAGGCGATGATGCGCCGGATCGACTGGGCGTACGCCTTCGCCCAACGGCCCGAGCTGCCTGACCCGGCGCAGCTGGCCGAGATCGCACTGGGCCCGCTGGCGCCCGAGCGTTTGGCACAGGATCTGCGCCAGGCTGGCTCCCGCCGGGAGGGCATTACCCTCCTGCTTGCTTCCCCCGAATTCCAGAGGCGCTGATGCACGCACACATGACCCGCCGCGCGGCGCTGCTGGGGCTCGCATCGGCCATCAGCGTCGGCCGGTCGTCGCTGGCGATGGCCGCGGCGCCCACGGACCGCCGCTTCGTGGTGATCATCCTGCGCGGCGCGCTCGATGGCTTGTCGGCGCTGGTGCCGTATGGCGATCCCACCTTGGCCAGCCTGCGCGGCGCGCTAATCCCGCCGGCGCCGGGCCTTGAAGGTGGCCTGGGCGACCTGGGCGGCTTCTTCGGCCTGCATCCGGCCATGGAGGGCATGCTGGCGCTGTATCGCACAAACCAATTGCTACCACTGCATGCGGTGGCCGGCCCCGTGCGCACACGCAGCCATTTCGAGGCGCAGGACCTGATGGAGTCCGGCGCAGAGCAACGCATGTCCTCCGGCTGGCTCAACCGCGCCGTGCAGGCCATGCCGCCCCGGCCTGGTCCGGGGGTGCCGCTGTCGATCGGCGTGTCGTTGCCGTTGCTGATGCGTGGGCCGTCCGCGGTAGGGTCCTACGCCCCGCCAAATTTCGGCCAGCCGCAGGCCGATCTGTATGCCAAGCTGGTTGCCCTGCATCAGGCCGATCCCGTGACCGGCCCCGCCTTGCGCCAAGGCTTGTCCGAACGAGGGTTCACGTCCGCGCAACTCGCCGGCTTTTCACCAGAGCCTGGTCAGCGCAACAGCTTTCCCACCCTGGCCGGCACCGCCGGGCGGCTGATGGCAGCGCCGGACGGCCCCCGCGTGGCGGCCATGGAGCTAGGCGGCTGGGACACGCATGCCGGACAGGCGCAACGGCTGATCGGTCCGTTAAAGCAGTTGGATCAGGGCGTCGTAGCGCTCAAGGCTGGCCTGGGTGACGCGTGGGCCAGCACGGTCGTGCTGGTGATGACGGAGTTCGGGCGCACCGTGCAGGCGAACGGCACTGGCGGCACCGACCATGGTACGGGGGCTGCTGCCTTTCTGGCCGGTGGGGCTGTCGCGGGTGGGCGCGTCGTCGCCAACTGGCCCGGCCTGTCGCCTTCGCAGCTGCTGGAGCGGCGGGACCTGCAACCGACCATCGACCTTCGCTCGGTTGCTAAGGGCGTGCTGGCGGGCCATTTCGGTCTGGGTGCGGCCGCACTCGCGCAGGCCTTCCCCAACAGCCAGGGTGCGCCGCCACTGCTCGGCCTCGTCCACGCGTAAAAACGTGTGATTGACGCTGTGCCCAGCCCGCGGCAATCAAGCGCGTTGGCGGGGGAAACCGGGACGTGGCGTTTGGCATCCATAACGGGCATTTGGGCGCATAGTGCCGATGGCCCGTCGCAACCCCGGCCTGTCCGCGCCCAAGCCCGTCCCGGCGGACCACGTCGGGCCCGACTTCGCGCCCGACGCCGCGCCCGACCACCTGCTCGACACGGCATGGGCCTTGTGGAACGAGGGCCGTCACAGCCTCGCAGCCGAT
>JANONC010000357.1:0-2241 GCA_031420655.1 Rhodospirillales bacterium
CATCTACATGGACAACGGCCCGGTCAGCCGGTCGAAGGTGTTCCAGTCGGTGATGGGCAGCCTCGGCGTGCGCGTGCTCACCCACATGCCGCCGTCGGAGGCGGAGCGGCGCACGCCCGCGCGCTCGAAGGGCAAGGTCGAACGGCCGTTCCGCACCATTAAGGAGGTGCATGAGACGCTCTACCACTTCCACAAGCCGAAGGACGAGGCGGAGGCGAACCTGTGGATGCGCCGCGTCCTCGTCACCTACAACAACGGCGGCCACCGCGCCGAGCCGTACAGCCGGGTCGAGGACTGGCTGCGTCACCTGCCGCCGAACGGCGTGCGCGCGATGTGCTCGTGGGAGCGGTTCTGCGCCTTCGCGCGCGAGCCAGAACGCCGGGCCGTGGCGGGCGATGCCACCGTGTCGGTCGAGGGCGCCGCATACGAGGTCGAGCCTGAGCTGGCGGGCGAAACGGTCACGCTCTGGTGGGGGCTGTTCGACCAGGAGCTGTTCGTGGAGTTCGAGGGCAGGCGCTTCGGGCCATACCAGCCCTCGCGCGGCGCGGTCCCGCTCTACCGCTACCGCAAGTACCAGAAGAGCCGGGCCGAGGAGCGGCTCGACAAGGTCGTGAAGCTAGCTGACCAGCTCGGGCTGCCGCGCGCCGCGGTCACCGGCGGGGACAGGCCCTTGCCGTCGCTGGCGCCAGGCGCCGCGTCCATGCCGGTGCCACGGACGCCCTTCCCCGAACCGGCGGTCCAGATCGCGTTCCCGACGCCGCTGGCGGCCAAGCTCGCGATCTCCGTCCAGCTCTCGCGGCCTCTCGGCAACTTGCCGGAATCCGACCGCCTGTTCATCGACGCATTGCTTGCGGAGACGCTGGATCGGGACGCCGTGGCTGCGCGCGTGCGCGAGCGCTTCAGGACAGGAGGAAAAAGCTGATGCTCGCAGACGTGCAGGCACATTTCGGGCTGGCCAAGCCGTTCCAGCGCGTCGGCAACTTCGAAACCGACCATCAGCGCGCGCTAGTCCGCGAGGTCTACGCCGTGGTGCAGACCGGCCGGCTGGTCGTCGTCGCGGGCCTGGTCGGCTCCGGCAAGACGCACCTGCTGACCCGCATTGAGGAAGAACTCGGCCGGTCCAACAGGATCGCCGTGGCGAAGTCGCTGGCCGTCGACAAGCGTCGCACGTCGCTGCCGTCGCTGATCGAGGCCATGTTCTACGACCTGACGCCCGGCGACCGCAGCAAGGTCAAGATCCCCAAGCAGCCCGAACGGCGCGAGCGCGAGCTGCGGGACCTCATGCGCAAGAACAAGCATCCCGTGGTGCTGATCGTCGATGAGGCCCACGAGCTGCACCACAAGACGCTGACCGGCTTCAAGCGGCTGATGGAATTGGCGGCCGGCGCCGGGGTGGTCCTGTCGGTGCTGCTGATCGGCAACCCAAAGCTGCGCAACGACCTGCGCCGACCGCAAATGGAGGAGATCGGCTACCGCACCACCACCTTCGAGTTCGAGGGCGTGTCCGGCCACCGCCGCGAGTTCATCGCCTGGCTCCTGAAAGCCTGCGTCGATGATGGCATCAACCCCTCGGACATCATGGACGCCGACGCGACCGACCTGCTGGCCGAGCGGCTGCGCACGGCGCTGCAGATCGAGATGCACCTGACCTTGGCGTTCGAGCACGCCTTCCGGCTCGGCGAAAAGCGCGTGTCCGCAGAGGTAGTCGAACAGGTGCTGTCGCGGGCCATCGATGACCTCGAGCCGACGCTGACCCGCAACGGCTACGACGCGCCCGCGCTGATCGTCTTGCTCCATGCCAAGCCCACCGAGGTCCGGGACTTCCTGGCCGGAACGCTTGCCGGCGACCGCGCCCGCGAGTTCACCGAGAAGCTCCGCGTCGCAGGCGTTCCCATCTGAACTGGACCAGATGGCTCGCCGCCAGCCCGCTGGCGGCCAATGTGAGCACAACCGTCCGTTGGCGAGCACGGCCCGATGTTGGCGAGCACAGTGGCAGGCAATGTGAGCGCGGCGCCCGCCCCAGTGTCAGCTAATCCGAGCAGAAATCAGCGCTGTTTGCGAGCACAAGCCCCGATGATGGCAAGCGCCTACAGCTATGTCCTCTAATTGGCGGGGGACTGCATCACCGATGCGGCGTACCCGTCGCTCTCCATGAGCGTGATCTCGTCTGGACCGCTCCACGTTAACGTTGTTGTCCCCTGAAGCTTGCTTGTGTGGGTCGGCGGACCGTGCCGCTTCATC
>JANONC010000358.1:0-18659 GCA_031420655.1 Rhodospirillales bacterium
CGGCGGGAGTTGTGGCTGCGGCTCGGCTCCTGGGCGATGCTGCTGCCGTGCATGTTGGGCCCGGTGTTGCTGGGCCGGGTGTTTACGATCGGTGCCGTGACGCTGCTTGGCCTGCTGTGCCTGCGCGAATATGACCGCGCCACCGGGCTGTTCCGCCAGCCGCTAATGACGGGCATGGTGGCGGCTGGCATCCTGGCCGTGAACCTGGCCGCGCTCGATCATTGGTACAATTTCTTTATGGCGCTGATCCCGCTTTCGGTAGGGGTCATCGCCATCGGCTCTATTCCGCTCGACCGGCCGCAGGGCTACATTCAGCGCACCGGCCTGGCGGTATTTGCGTTCATGCTGTTCGGCAGTGGCCTCGCGCATCTGGGCTATATGGCCAATGACGGGCATTACCGCCCGATCGTGCTGCTGTTACTGACGTCGGTTGCGATCAACGACGTGTTCGCTTTCACCTGCGGCAAGTTGCTGGGCGGCCCCAAGCTGCTGCCTGCGACAAGCCCCAACAAGACTATCTCCGGCGCCATTGGGGCACTGGTGTGCACGTCTGTGCTGGTCATGCTGATTGCGGCGCCCATCTTTGCCGGCACGCCGATGGATCATTGGTACAAGCTGCTGGGGCTGGGTGCGATCGTGAGTTTCGCCGGGCAGGCGGGGGATCTGATGCTATCCAGCATCAAGCGCGATCTGGGCATCAAGGACATGGGAACCGTCATTCCGGGGCATGGAGGATTGTTGGACCGCTTCAACTCCATCCTGCTGGTTGCTCCGGCTACGTTTCATTACATCGGTTACATCGTGGGCTTCGGCGCCGGTCAGCCGGTGCGGGTCCTGTTCTAGATGGCCGGACCACGTTGGGAGTTGCGGCCGGCGCAGGACCATGGCCTGACCCGGGACGAGCGGTTGCGCAGCCAGCAGCGGGAACGCGGGCTGGGCAGCTTGGTCATGGCCTGGTGCTGGCGGCAGGGGGTACGGACCTATTTGCGTGTGGCACACCGGCTTAGGGTGACGGGGCAGGATCAGTTGCCGGCGCCCCCCTTCGTCATCATCGGCAATCATACGAGCCACCTGGACGCGCTGGTGCTCGCGGCGGCGCTGCCCTGGCCCTCTGCCCGGCATGCGTTTGCCTTGGCGGCGGGTGACACGTTCTTCACGTCCACGCCGGCCGCTGCTTTCGCCGCGTACGCCGTCAACGCCCTGCCGGTGTGGCGGTCCCGCACCACGGCCGCGGACCTGGCAGGGTTGCGTGCCCGGCTGGTAGAAGGCGGGGCGGTGTTCATCTTGTTTCCCGAGGGGACACGGTCGCGTACCGGGCAGCTCGGGCCCTTTAAGCCGGGCATCGCGGCGTTGGTCGCGGGCTCGGCCGTGCCGGTGGTGCCCTGTGTCCTGACGGGGGCGTTTGACGCGTGGCCCGCCAGCCGGCGCTGGCCCCGGCCAGGGCGGCTGCACTTACACATCGGTACGCCGTTGCGGTTCGAGCAGGCCGGCACCGGGCGGGAGGCGGGGCAGGGCGTGGCGGATCAATGCCGGGCGGCTGTGACGGCGCTGCTCTAGGTTTTGACGTTTGACCAGCACTACTTCCGCCCAGGCGAAGCAGCCTGGTCGGAAAGTGCTTTAGGCGGGCCGTCGTCCACTGACGACCAGCCCGGCAGCGATCAACGCCGCGCCGGCCAGGTGATAGAGATGAAACTGCTCACCTAGCAGCAGCACGGCTAGCACGGTGCCGAACACCGGGATGAGATGCATGAACTGGCCGCCCCGTGCCGGGCCCAGCAGGGCGATGCCGCGGTTAAAGAACAGGGTGGCCCCGAACGAGGCAAACACCCCGGCATACCCCGCCGCCGCCCAGGCCCCCGGGACGGTGACGGCCATGCGCGCGCCTGACGCGTACTCGGCCAGCGCGAGCGGGATCAGGACCGCGATGCCGATCGCGAACATGGCTACCAGCAGGCTAAATGGATTGACGACCGGGCGCTGGCGCAGCACGACCGCATAGACGGCGTAGGCGATAACGGCCAGCAGGATCAGGCCATCGCCGGGATTGAGCCGCAGGCTGGCTAGCGCCGCCCACGATCCTTGTGCGGCGATCGCCACGACGCCCGCCAGTGAAAGCACGATGCCGGCCACCTGCCATCCCGTAGGCAGCTGGCCCAGGCACAGCCCCACCACCAGCACCGCCAGCGGTGTGACGGATTGCATCAGCGCCCCGTTCACCGCCGTCGTGTCATGCAGCCCGCGATAAACGAGGATGTTGTACACCACCGTGCTGAGCAGGCTGAGCACCACCACCACCCCGCGGCGTTCCCACAGCGCCGCCGCGTCGGCACGCCAATACTTGCGGGCGAAGGGGACGACGATCATCAGGCCAATGCCCCAGCGCAGCAGCGTGAACAGCACCGGCGGAATAAGCCCGGCCGCCGCGCGTCCCACCACCACGCTACCGGCCCAGAACAGCATCGTGGCGCTCAGCAGCAACGGGCCGTTCTGCCACAACCGCCTCACAAGGTGCGCCGCAGAAATGCCAGAACCTCGTCCCATGCCCGGACCCGGTCTGCGCCGAGGGTGAACGCGTGGCCGGCTTGTGGGAAGGTGACGTAGGCGACCGGCTTGCCCAGCGTGGCCATGGCGTCGACCAGTTGCTCGCTCTCACCAACCGGCACCCGCGGGTCTAGCGCGCCGTGCAATACCAGCAGCGGGGCCTGGATGCGGCTGACGTGCTGTAGGGGGGAGATGCGGTCGAACAGTGCGCGGTGGCGGACCGGATCGCCGTACTCGGCTGCACGGTGGGCGCGTCGCCAGGGGCCGGTATGGGTGAGCAGGGTGCCGAAATCGGAAAAGCCGTACACGTCGATGCCGGCACGCCACAGTTCGGGCGCTTCGGTCAGCGCGGCCAGCACCATATAGCCGCCATAGGATTGGCCCATGACGGCGATGCGTGCCGGGTCGATGCCGTGGTGCGGCAGGGCGCGGGCGGCGGCTATCAGATCCTGAACGGAGTCGAGCCGACGCTCCCGGTCGTCGCTCTCCATGGACGCGCGACCGGCGCCGGTGCTGCCGCGCACGTTGGGCGCCAGCACGGCGATGCCCTGGGCGAGGAGCATTTGCAGGTCGGGCCGGTAGCTGGGCCGCGCTTCACTGGCCGGGCCGCCATGCACCCACACGAGCGCGGGCCAGCCGGCTATGGGCGCAGTGCCGGCCGGGGTGGCAAGCCAGCCGGGAATGCGGCGACCGTCGAAGCTGGGCCACTCCAAGCGCCGGAACGGCACTGCCGGTAGTCCCTCCGGTTGCAGCACGCAGCGTGCCGTGCCGTCCCACAGCCACAGCCCGGACGGCACCGCGGCACCGCTGGCGCTAAACGCCAGCGTGCGGCTGTCGGGTGACCAGGCCAGGTCCGCGATCACGTCCGGCACGCCTGTGAGGGCTGGGCGGTCACCGTCACGCGGGCCCACGCGCAGGATGCTGACGCCGCGGTCGTTCTCGATGGTCGCGAGCTGGGTGCGGTCTGGCGATAACGACCAGCCCTCCACATCGCAGGCGGGCGCGTAGACGGGGACAGTGACGCCGTTGGTGGGGTCGACCTGCACCAAGGCCGTCCAGTCATCCTGATCCGACAGTCCCAGCAGATGGTCGTGATGCCAGCGCAGGCGGCTGAAATCCACCGGCCGGCGGCGGGGAATGGGCCGGGCAGTGCCGTCCCATACGAAGGGGCGTACATCGCCGGTCGCATGGTCTGCCCACGCCACCAGGCGGCTGCCGCCCGGGTGCCAGGGGCCACACTGCGTCTCATGCCGGCCCTCGTGCAGGCGCTGGCGGACACCGGTGGCAAGGTTGAACGACAGGATATCGCAGTGCGCCTGGTCCCGGTCGTTGGCCGTGAGCGTGATGGTGGTGCCGTCCGGATGCCATGCACCGAAATGGTGGATGACGCCGGGCGCATCCGTAAGCGGCCGGCTGGTGCCATCCTCCAGCAGCCACAGCGCCTGCCGTTCGTCGCCGCAATCCACGCCGTAGATCAGCCGGTCGTCGCGCGGCGCACGGCGGTGGAACACGACCCGTCCGGCATGGTGCGTCAGTGGCCGGGTGGTGCCGGTCGCCAAATCCAGCGCGTGCAGCTGTGCCGGGTGGCCAGACAGGTAGTGCAAGGTACGCCCATCGCGAGAAAAGCCGGGCTGCGTCGCGGCGTCGATCAGGGCGGGATGCATACTGCACCATAGCCGGGGCCGGGGCGTTGCATAACCGGCCCAGCGGATTAGCTTTGGGTGAAGGAGAACAGACGTTCCATGGACCTGCTGCAAAAGCTCGAAGTGCTGGCCGATGCAGCAAAGTACGATGCGTCCTGCGCCAGCAGCGGCACCGCGCGCCGGTCGTCCGAAGGGGCGGTTGGTGGCATCGGCAGTACGGAGGGTATGGGCATCTGCCATGCCTATGCGCCGGATGGTCGCTGCATCTCGCTGCTGAAGATACTGCTGACCAATAGCTGCGTGTACGATTGTCTGTACTGCATCAACCGGCGCAGTTCGAACGTGCAGCGGGCCCGGTTCACGGTAGACGAGGTGGTGCAGCTGACACTGGGCTTCTACCGCCGTAATTGCATCGAGGGGCTGTTCCTGAGTTCGGGCATCATCAAAAGCCCGGATTACACAATGGAGCAGGTCGTGCATGTGGCGCGCACGCTGCGCGAGGTGCACGGGTTCCGCGGCTACATCCATCTCAAAACCATTCCGGATGCGTCGCCCGAGTTGCTGCTCGACGCGGGCAAGTATGCCGACCGGCTCAGTATCAATGTGGAGTTGCCGACCGAGGACGGGCTGACGCGCCTGGCCCCGGAAAAGGACCTGTCCAGCATCCGCCGCAGCATGGGCCGCATGCGGCTCAAGATCGACGAGGCGAAGGCGGAGAAGCGCAGCCCCCGCTTTGCCCCGGCCGGGCAGAGCACGCAGATGATCGTGGGCGCCGATAACGGCAGCGACCGGGATATCCTTGACCTGAGCACCAACCTTTACGGCAGTTACGGGTTGAAGCGTGTGTACTACTCGGCATTCAGCCCCATCCCGGACGCGAGCGCCGTGCTGCCGCCCCGCCGCGCGCCGCTGGTGCGGGAGCACCGGCTATACCAGGCCGACTGGCTGATGCGGTTCTATGAGTTCGGCGTGGACGAGATTACGACCGGCGCCGACGGTAATATGGACCTGTCCATGGACCCGAAGCTGGCCTGGGCGCTGGCCCATCGCGAGCAGTTCCCGGTCGATGTAAACCAGGCGACGCGGGAAATGCTTTTGCGCGTACCCGGCTTGGGCGTAAAAAGCGTGGGCCGGCTGTTGCAAGCCCGGCGTCATCGGCGGCTGCGCATGGACGACTTGGCCCGGTTGCGGCTGCCGCTGGCGAAACTGGCTCCGTTTGTGGTGATGGCAGACCACACGCCCGGCACTACGCTGGACGATGCGCGGCTACAGGCCCGGCTGGTGCCTGCGGCGCAGCAGATGGATCTTTTTGGTTGAAGGCTGTGCGGAGGCGCGCTTGAAGTCGGTCGTTCTCGCCCACGAGGTGGACTGGGACGGCTGGCGCGCCGCGGCGCGGGCGCTGGCATTGACCGGCGTGGCTCCGGACCAGGTGGTGTGGTCCGTGCGGATGGCCGAGGATTTGTTCGCTGAGCCGACCGTGCTGACCGTACCGCCGGGCAGCTTCTCGGTGCCGCGCGCGCTGGTGGGGCTCGCGGAATCCGTCATCCAGGCGTCAGACCCGGCGCGGTTTGCCCTCCTGTACGAGATGGTGTGGCGGGCGCAGGCGGGCGAAAAACATCTGCTGGAGATGACGACCGATCCGCTGGTGCTGCGCCTGCAACGCCTGGGCAAGGCCGTCGCCCGCGACACGCACAAAATGCGCGCCTTCGTGCGGTTCCGGGAAGTGGCGGAGCCGGAAGGCACACGCTACGTGGCCTGGTTCGAGCCCGACCATTATATTGTAGAGGCCAACGCAGCGTTTTTCGTGCGCCGGTTCGCCACCATGGTGTGGTCGATTTTGACGCCCTACCGCAGCGTGCACTGGACCGGGGCGGAGTTGCGGTTCGAGGCGGGCGCATCGCCCGCGGACGTGCCAGACGATGACCGGCTAGAGGCGTATTGGCGCGCCTATTACAGCAGCATCTTCAACCCGGCCCGGCTCAAGATCGGCGCGATGCGGGCAGAGATGCCGCAGAAATACTGGAAGAACTTGCCGGAAGCGGCCGCTATCCCCGAATTGATCCGCACCGCCGCTGCAAGGGTAGACGCCATGGTCGAAAGTCCCGTTTTCAGCGCCGTCCGCGCTGCACGCCCCGTGGCCGCCGCGGCCCCGGTCGATCGCACGCCGCTGGCCGCCTTGGCACATGAGGCCGCGGCATGCCGCCGCTGCCCGCTCTGGGAGCCCGCCACCCAGACCGTGTGGGGCGAAGGCCCGCCCGACGCCACAATCATGATGGTGGGTGAGCAGCCTGGCGACCAAGAAGACCTGGCCGGCCGCCCCTTCGTTGGCCCGGCCGGGCAGCTGCTGGACCGGGCGATGGCCGAAGCAGGGCTCGACCGGCAAGCGGTTTACGTCACTAATGCCGTCAAGCATTTCAAGTTCATCCCCCGCGGTAAGCGCCGCATCCACGAGAAGCCTGGCACAACCGAGATCGTCGCTTGCAAGTTCTGGCTGGACCAGGAGCGGGACGTCTTGAAGCCCGCGCTAACAGTCATGCTGGGCGCCACCGCTGCCCGCGCCGTACTGGGCCGCACCGTTACGATTATGAAGGAACGCGGCCGGCCCATCCCACTGGACGGCAACAGCATGGGCTTCGTGACCGTCCACCCCTCCTATTTGTTGCGCCTGCCGGACGAAGATGCGCGCGTGAGGGAATACGCGGCGTTTGTCGCCGATCTGCGCGCGATCCGTGCCCTTGTCGCCTGAAGGCTAAAAAGTCTGGCGTTAAAATCAGCCTGTACCGATAACCTCCAACTCACTCTTCTGCCACAACGAGCGGGTCAGACCCCGCTGGACTTTGCCACTGGTGGTTTTGGGTAAGCTGGCGGGGCGGATGAAGACGATCGTGTGGACGGCAACGTCGTGCGCTTTTGTGACTGCTTCGCGCATTGCCGCCGCGATCGCGCAGGCGTCGAACGCCTGGCGCTGGGTCCGCTCCACTTCCTGCACGACAACCAGGCGCTCCCCCCCCTCCCCAGAGGCACCGAACGCTGCGCCGCAATCGCGTCGCAACGCCGGGTGGCTGTCCTGCACTGTCCGCTCGATATCCTGCGGATAGTGGTTCACGCCGCGGATTATGATCAGGTCCTTGATGCGGCTGGTCAGGAACAACGCTCCGTCGGCGTCCAGGAACCCAAGATCGCCGGTTCGTAGCCATGGGCCGGCTTCCTCGTCCGCCAGCTGGGCGTTGAATATTGCTGCCGTTGCGTCCGGTTTGCGCCAATATCCCTGCGCGACGTGGGGCCCACCCACCCAGACCTCACCCACCATGAGCGACGGTAAGCGCACACCGGTTTCGGGATCGGCGATGGCCAGGCGGGAGCCGGGGACGGCCTGGCCGCAGCTGATGACCATCTGGCTGTCCCCCACGTCACGCGGCGGGGCGGCCCGGCCCACGCGCAGACCGGCGCTGCTTACCGGCCGGCGGACCGGCACCGCACCCCGGCGTCCGCCCGTAACCTGCAGCGTCGCTTCCGCCAGGCCATAGCCGGGGTACATGGTGCCCGGCGCAAACCCATACCGTGCGAACGCCGCCGTAAACCGGTCGATAGTCGCGGCGTCCACCGGCTCGGCCCCATTCAGGGCAAGCGTCCAGGCCGACAGATCGAGGTCACCCACCGCGTCCACGCCGGCCCGGCTGGCGCACAGATCGTAGGCGAAATTGGGCGCGCTGCTGATCGCGGCGCGGTAGGTGTGGATCGCGCGCAACCACGACAGCGGGCGACGCATGAAGGCAGCCGGTGCCATCAGGACGGAGTGGCCGCCCAGATAGAGCGGCTGCATCACGCCCATCATCAGCCCCATGTCATGGTACAGCGGCACCCAGTTGACGCTGGTCGCATGCGCCGGATGTGCCATTTGGCGGCGGATCATCCCGGCATTGGCCAGGATGTTGTCGTGCGACACCATCACCCCCTTGGGCGTGGAGGTCGAGCCGGAGGTGTATTGCAACAGGGCGATGTCCGCGCCCCCAGGCTGGCGCACGGGCGGCGTCGCGGGCCGGTCCTGCGTCGCATCGACCGAAAGCCAGGCCACGCCGGACGCAAAGCGATCCGCCAAATCCGGGCGGGACAGAAGTAGGTCCGGGCTGGCCAGAATCACGCGCGGCGCACAATCCGCGAGGATCGCCGCGCTGGAGTCGCGCGCAGCGATGCGCCGGGGCACCATCATAGGCACGGCCACGATCCCGGCGGCAAAGCAGGCCAGGACAGCCACGACGCCGTCCAGGCCCGGCGGAAACAGCAGCACCGCCCGGTCGCCCCACGCGGCGTGCTGCATCAGGTCCGCCGCCACCGCGTACACACGCTGCCGCAGCTGGGTATACGTCAGGGTGGCCGGATTACCCCCGCGTTCCGGCAGATACGTCACAGCTGGCGCATCCGGCGTCTGCTGCGCCCGCACGATCAGCAGTTCAGCCATGGACGCGAGGGGCTGGGCAAACAGCGTGTCGTCCATCGAGGGTTATCGCTCACCCGGCGCGGCGCGCCCGTGCTGACGCAACAGCGACATCAGGAAGCGGGAAAACGCGGCGACGCTCGGATGCTCGATCGCGGTTTCGGAGCCGAGTTCGAGGCCCGACCAATCCTCGGCCGCCGTGACCATGAACAGCGACTCGGCCGAATCCAGACCGAGCCCGGCGAAATCCTGGTCATGGCCGATCCGTTCTGGGCGCAGGCGCAACGCCTTTGCCAAATACGCTACGCACCAGGCACGAATGGCCTCTTCACTGACGGGTTCGCTGATGGGGTTGGGCATGGACCGCTCATTGCCTGACTTCGTCGCGCAGGGCCACAATGATCCGGTCCTCGATCGTCCGGGCAACGAGATGCCCGTAATGTATTCCGTCCATGAAGTTGGCCGGGTCACGCGTGGCGGCGCTGTCGGTGCGGGCGTCGACAAAGGCGGTGTGCGGCCGGCCCGAGGTCGCCGCAACCAGGGCGGCCTTACAGGCGGCAATCACCACGCCATCCCCCAGCAACGCGCTTTGGACGGGAGGCATGAATGCCACGACCCGGGTTTCAGTTGGCAAACCCGCGATAATCTGCGCCAGCCGGTCGACCCAGGGAAAGCGGAGTGGCGTACCATCGGTCGTGAGGTCGGCAGCCGGCATGGCAGCGGGTGGGACGAAGGTGCCGCCCTGTCCACGCATATAATCTTCATAGCCAACCGGATCGTTGCGCGGGCGCAGGCCGGCCGCGACCTGCAACCGCCAGACGGCACGGTCGATCGACTTGCTGTTCACGATATGGCGGAGATAGCCGAGATCATCGCCGTACAGCCAGAACGGAAACGGGTGCAACGGCGAGGGGTCGATCGTGCGGGCGCACCAGGATGGATCGGTCGTCAACACGAGGGAACCGGGCTGTTTGTGGCGCGCGAGGAACCAGTCCAGCACGGCCGTCTGTTCGACCGGACCGGTACCCGGAACCGTCAGTTGCGTGAAGCGCAGCCCGGTGGCGGCCGACAAGTTTCGCGGGTCGATCAATTGCCCTGTCGAGTTGCCGAAAATCGCAGAGTCGAAATTGGGGTCACGTGCCCGGCTGGCATGGGCGGTACGGGGGTTGCGGTCATCGATACCCACGATGCCAAAGCCCGGAAACCGCGCCGTGTCATGCGGATCGATCGCGAGCAGCAGCGCAAACAACACGAACGCCAGCCCAAAGAAGGTGCCGGCAAAGCACAACAGCCAACGGTGCCAATGATCGGGTGGGTGGTCAGAATCGGAAATAGATGAACTCGTAAGAATCGCCGCCTCCCAACTGCACCATGATCGCAATGCCGGCCAGCCCAAGCAGCACCGGCACAAGCGGGCTGGCCTGCCGCACCAGCCATTCGCATATCACGCGGGAGGCTGGCAGCACGGTCGCGCCCCCGATCGCCAACGCGATGATCCAGGCACTGCTCAGCATTTTCCAGCCCGGGGCCGCGGCTAGCCCGGCGAACACGTTCCATGCCGTATCCAGCGATGGGGTGCGGAACAGGATGCCGCTCAATAAGAACAGCCCGGCCGTGAGCGCCCAGGCCGCCGGACCGGGCAGGCGCAGGCCCGTCCGCCGCCAGGCGAGGGCGCCGACGATCGCCACGCCCTGGACCGCGCCCCACAGCACGAAGTTCCACCCGGCCCCGTGCCACAGGCCACACAGCGACATGGTCACCATGATCGCCATGACATATTGCGCCGTCGTATGCCGCGTGCCGGCGACCCGCATGTCGGCGAGCGGCAGGAAGACGTAATCCCTCAAAAACCGCGACAGCGTCATGTGCCATCGCTGCCAGAACACCAGCACGCTGGTGGCGCGGAACGGGGCGTTGAAGTTTTCCGGCAGACGCACGCCAAACAGCATGGCAATGCCGATTGCCATGTCGGAATAGCCGGCGAAATCAAAGAAGATCTGGAACCCGAACCCGAGTGCCAACCAGGCCGAGCCGTCCATCACCGGGCCTGCCAACGCCTGATGATAGATTGGGGTGATCAGCTGTCCGATTGGGTCACCGAACCCGACTTTTTCGATCAGGCCGACGATGATGAACGTGATGCCCAGCGCCCAGCGCTGCTGCCATCCCGTGGCGAAAGCGTCGCGGCCGAATTGGTGGCCCACCTCCGACCACCGTGCCAACGGGCCAGCCGCAGCCTGCGGGAAAAAGCAGATATACAACGCATACCGGTCCAGGGGCGCAACCTGCGCGCGGCCCCGCCCCAGGTCGGACAAGTACATGATATGGTGAAAGGTGAAGAAGCTGATGCCGACCGGCAAGGCAAGCTGCAGCGCTGGGATGGGCACGCCGGTCAGCCTGCTCACGTTGCCAGTAAAGAAGTCGACATATTTATAGGCCGCTAGCACGCCCAAGGTCACGACGATGGCAACAGCAAGAATCCGGCGATCCTGCGTACGCGCAAACCAGCGGGATGCGGCCCAATCGATGACGATGAGCGCACCGAGCAACGGTATGAACTCAGGGTTCCACAGTCCGTAAAACACGACCGACAGTCCCAGGAGCAAGGGCACGCGCCACGCCGCATTCTGACCTAAAAGCCAATAGCTGGTCAGCGCGCACGGGAGAAAGATAAATAAGAATGGAAAACTGTTAAACAGCATCGATCTAGAAGCGGCCCAGCTGTAAGTGCTCTAATCCCAAAGCGGTGCCCAACCCGGCTGCACGAAGCGCCGCGCCTTGGGCAGCATTGCAATGACCGCCCGGTCTGTGTCGTCCAGCGTGATGCGCATTGCGTCGAGGTTCGCCGCCTGGGTCGCCGGGCGTTCGGCTTTTGGGATCGCGCAGACGCTGTCCTGGTCCAGCAGCCATTTGAGCGCCACTTGCGCCGGGGTGGCCGAATGTTTGTGGGCAATGGCAGCAAGCTCCTCGTGCTCGGCCAGGCGGCCCTGGGCCAGCGGGGCATAAGCGGCCAGCGCGACCTTGTGCATGCGGCAGGCGGCCAGCAGGGGCGTCTGGTCCAGCAGCACGTGATATTCGACCTGGTTGCACGCGATCGGAGCCAACGCGCAGGCCTCGTTCAGCAGCGCCACTGTAAAGTTGCTGACGCCGATCGCGCGCGCCCGGCCGCTCTCCTGCACCGCCCGCAGCGCGCCGATCGCGACCGCCATGTCCATGCCGGGCGCTGGCCAGTGGATGAGGTACAAATCGACATACGATGTCCCCAGCCGGGCCAACGTCGCGTCGATCGCACGGTCCATGGCGTCAGGCGCCAGGTGCTCGTACCAGACCTTGCTGGTGACATGGACGTCCGCCCGTGGCACCCCGCCTAGCGCCGCCCCCACCTCGGCCTCGTTGCCATACATCTCTGCCGTATCGATGTGGCGGTAGCCGATCGACAGCGCATGCCCGACTGCTGCCGTGCACGCGGCCCCCTTCATCTTCCAAGTGCCCAGGCCGAGCTTGGGCATGTGCATCCCGTGCGTCGTGATCGCGTCCATCGTCTATCTCCTACTCAGGTCCACGCGCGCGGCGAAGCCCGTTTCGGTGCCCCAGGCCAGTGCGGTGCCGTCCGGTGCCCAGGCCAGTGCGGAGACGGATCCGCGGCCAGGGCCGCAGATGGGCACAATGCGGCCGGTCGCGATCTCGGCCAGCACAACTAGCCCGTCCGCGAACCCGGCCGCAATCGAGTCCTGCTGCGGGTGGCAGGCCACGCGGGTACACAGCATGGCGTCGCCGCCCGCCAGTTCCATCGGTTGCTTACCCATCGGACCACCGCCCGTGAACGGCCATAGAACGACACTCTCTGCGCCCGCGGTTACGAGCCACTTGCCGGACCGGGTGAAGCCCATCGCTTCCGTCTTGGACGGGTAGCCGCTCATGCGCATGTGCTGCCCGTCCGCCAGCCGCCAGCCATGCAGGCTGTTCTCCTGCATCGATGTCACGACGGCGTCGGCGGCCGGATGGATGACCACGCCTGTGTGGCTGCCCTTCCACTCCAGCATCCGGGGCGTGTCGACGCGGGCGGCGACGAACCACAGGCTGGCCCCGTTATAGTGCGACGCGGCGATGCGCTTACCGCGGCCATCGAACGCGACACCTGTGACTGTCGACGGATGGCCCAGCACCTTCAGCGGGGCCCCGCCTTGCAAAACATGCACCTGCTTGCCCGTCGCCGCCGCGACGACGCCGGAGTGCGCCGCGACGGCATTCACCCAGCCACGCCCCAACGACGCCAGCTCCGTCACGCCCGCAGCCGACACGCGGCACACCCGGCCGTCATCGCCGCCGGTCACCACCGCATCGCCATCCGGGGCCAGGCACAATACCGCCCCTTTGTGCACTGCATGAGCCTGCCAGTCCGTGTCCGCCAGCCAGACGGTGCCGTCGCCCAGCGCGAACGCCGCCTGCGTCCCCACGAACCCGGCCGCGACCACATGCTCCTCCAGCGCGCGCTGGAGCCCGCGCGTGTCGAGCAGCAGGTCGGCCTGGTCCAGTGAAGTGCTCACGCCACCAGCGCCGGCGCAATCTGGCACGCCTCGAAGCCACGGCGCAGCTCGGGGCGGTTGAGGCTGCGGCCGATAAAGACGATTTTGCTGCGGCGCTCGGCACCCGGTGCCCAGGGGCCGATGAAGTCGCCATCGGCAATCATGTGCACGGCCTGAAACGCGAAACGCCGGTCGTCGCCCTGGTACGACAGGATGCCCTTGGTCCGCAGCAGGTTCTGCCCCTGCTCGGCCAGCAGTGTGCTGATCCAGGCATTGAACTTTTCCGGGTCCAGCGGCCGCAGGGCCTCAAAGCTTATACTGACGATGTCGCTATCATGACTGTGCTTGTCGTCGGTCAGGAAATCCGGCTCCCGCGCCAGTACGCGGGTCAGGTCGAACGCACCCTGGTCCAGCACGTCGACGATCGGCACGGCGCTGCGCTGCGTGCGGTGGATGCGGGCGAACGGGTTGATGGTGCGGATGCGCTCTTCCACGGCCTCCAGTTCGTCGCCAGTCACCAGGTCCGTCTTGTTGAGCACAATCACGTCGGCAAACGCGATCTGCTCGGCCGCCTCGGTACTGTCGGCCAGCCGGGCGGGCAGGTTTTTGGCGTCCACCACGGTCACGATCGCGTCCAGCCGGGTGCGGGCGCGCACGCCGTCATCCACAAAAAAGGTCTGCGCGACCGGTGCCGGGTTGGCCAAGCCCGTGGTTTCGATAATGATGCCGTCGAGCCCACGCCGCTTCACCAGGCCGCCGATAATGCGGATCAGGTCGCCGCGCACGGTGCAGCAGATGCAGCCATTATTCATTTCGAACACTTCTTCGTCCGCATCCACCACCAGGTCGTTATCGACACCCAGCTCGCCAAATTCATTGATCACCACCGCGTATTTCTTGCCATGGTTCTCGCTCAGGATGCGGTTGAGCAACGTGGTCTTGCCAGCACCCAGGTAGCCGGTCAGCACGGTGACGGGAATCTGACTAATCGGGGAGTTCATTAGGACCTCATGGTGTCGCGAGTTGCGATAGTGGCGCGGGCCTCGGCCAAACCCAACCCTAGCAGGACGAAGAACCAGCCGGACAGCGGCATGGAGGTGAAGGCAGAGGCGCTGGCCAACGGCCACGTATGCAGCAGCACGGCGACGAACAGGCCGGTGCGCAGCGGCTCCGGTTCCCGCCACAACCCGCGCCCCACGCCGCGCAGCCAGGCCCAGATCAGGGCGCAGAACAGCAGCGCGCCGGGCCAGCCGCCTTCGACGAGCGCCTGCAAATAGTGATTGTGTGGATGCTGGACGCATATGGCGGCCCCCCCGCCATCGTCCCGCTCGGCAGACAGCACGCGCCAGCCCTGGAAGTACTCCGGCTGGTCGCACAGGCGCCGGAACCCGTCATAGCCGGTGCCGAACAGCGGGTGAGAGCCGCCGATCACCAGCGCGCGGGCGGCGATCTGGCCGTAGTGGCTGTCCGGAAAATGCGCCATCTGCGTGCTGAACTTCGTCACCAGGCGATAGAAGGTGGGGGGAGCCACGACGGAGCTGGCCGCCAGAAGCAGCCCGCCGGCGACGCAGGCCGCGAGTACCACGCCGCGCAGCCGGGGTAGCAGCAGGGCGGTCACGAACAGGCCCAGCAGCGTGAGCAGCAACGGCATGCGCTGACCCACCAGGACCATCGTGCCAACAGACGCGAGGCCCAGCGCCGCCGCGCCCAGCGGTGCCCAGCCCGGCCGGCCCAGCCAGCGGGACAACGGCGGCAGCAGGGCCGGGAACAACAAACGCACCAGCGGTGGCCCGGCGCGTGGGTTCTGGTACGGGCCCGTCAGCTCGCCATCGCCACTGCGCGGATAGCCCGCCAGGTTACGCCCGGTCGTGAACTGCAACAGGCACGACAGCGCCAAATAAAGCGCCGCCCAGCGCAACAGCCGCATCAGCCAGACCCGGACGTCCGGGTCGCGCAGCACCCAGTGCTCCAGCGCCACGACCAGCAGTAGAAAGCGCGCAATACCCAGCGCCTGCACCACCCCGGCCCCGGCCAGCGTGGAGCACAGCACGAGCCATCCCCACCAGAGCGCCGCCAGTTGCACCCACCCGGTGCGCAGCCACGCCCAGTCCCGCCCCGTTACCGTGTGCAGCACAAAGAGCGCGGCGACGGCGATGACGAGCCCCTCTGCCACGCCCCGCCCGTGCAACAGGAACAGCGGCAGCGCCAGGGTGCAGGCTTGGGCGGCGCGCAGCGGCAGGGCGTGCGGCAGCGCCCTCATGCGGTCAGGAGACCAGGATGCGCACCAGCCCGTATTCGATGAATTTCACGCCGGACCGGACCATGATGAAGCCAGACAGCACCAGTGTGCCCCAGAACAGCAGGGGTGCATGGGTGCGCCGCTGCCGCGGGTCGTTCCCGCTGTGGCCGATGCGGACGCCGGACCGCACGGCCCGCAATGCGAACCCGATGTAGAGCACCACCAGCAAGACACCGTACAAGACGGAGATCACGGGCAAGCTGGCAGAGATCATCTCGGTCATAGTCCGGCATCATGGTTCACACTCGTTGCGATCCGGTTAAGCAGACGGGCCCGTAGCACGGACAGGGCGGCCGTGGCACGGGCGGTGCCGAACTCGGCCGCGCGGTGCCGGCCCAGGGCGGCCAGGGCGACCCGGCGCGCCGGGTCCTGCGCCAGGTTGCGGATGGCGCCTGCCAATGCAGCGGGGTCCGGTTCGGCATAGAGGGCAGCCGGGCCCGCCACCTCCGGCAGGCCGCCGCGGGGCGTGCAGACCAGCGCGGCACCGCACGCCATCGCCTCCAGTGCCACGAGCCCGAACGGCTCCGGCCAGCGGCTAGGCACGCAGACGATGGCAGCCTGGCGCATGAGGTCCAGCACGGCGTCGTGCGGCTGGTGGCCGTGCAGCATCACGTTGGCCGCGGCGGCCGCGGGGCGGAGCGCGGTGACGAAAATCGTGTCCGGCGCGGTGGGGCTGAACCGGTCCGCCCCCACCATCGCCGCCCGCCAGCCTGGCAGATCCGGCAGCGCCAGTGCGCAGGCGGCGACGAACGCGTCCGCTCCCTTGTCGTGCACCAGCCGCCCGGCGAACAGGATCAGGTTGTCGCGCTGGGTGGGCGGTTCGGGCAGGGGGTCGAGCGAGTTGTAAATGACTTCAACCCGGCTGTTGGGTGGGGGCCTTGCGGCAGGACCGTCCAACCCGTCGACAAACCGGTCCCGCAACCACCCCGACGCCGTCACGACGGTCATGCGCTGCAGCAGCCGTGCCCGTTGCCGGGCCGTTCGCGCCTGGCGCATGCCTTGAGGGTCGTTGTTCAGCCACAGCAGCACCGGCGTGCGTGGAAACCAGCGCGCCAGCAGCACCGCGATCTCTGGCCGATTATGCACCTCGATCAGACCGGGTCGCAGCCGGCGCAACACCCGGGCCACCCCGCGTGCATAGCGGGCGCCACCGGACAGGCCCCAGCCCGGCGGTGCCGCCACGAACGTCACGTCCGCAAACGGTGGCCAGGCTCCCGGCGCTCCGACGACCGTTCCGCCCGCCTCCCGCGCCAGCCGGTGCACCAGCAGGCCGATGGCACCTACTGCCTCGGGCGCGAACCCCTCGTGCGGGGGTAGAACGATGGCGATACGGGGGGCGACGGTCAGCCGGCGTTCTCGTATTTGGCAAGCTTCCACGCGTCTGGTTCGTTTGCAGCGCCGTCATACCAGGCGTTGACCAACGGATGGGACCGTACCGCGTCGCAATAGGCGCGTGTGTCGGCGTCGAGCGGCGGCGCATAGGTCAGCAGACGGGCGACGACGGGGGCGAACATCGCGTCGGCGGCATTGAACACCGGCCCGAACAGATACGGCCCACCCACGCCGTACATGGCCCGGGTCTGCCGCCACAACGCCTGGATACGCGCCAGATCCGCCATGGCCTCCGCCGTCTGCCCCTTGCCCGGCGCATGGCGCGTGAGGTTCATCGGCATCGCGACCCGCAGCCCGCGGAACCCGCTATGCATCTCGGCCGACACCGCCCGCGCCCGCGTCCGCCCCGGCCGGTCGAGCGGCCACAGCACCGGGTTCAGCTCCGCGCAATATTCGGCGATCGCCAGGCTGTCCCATACTGCAAGGCCCCGGTGCTCCAGATACGGCACCAGGCCAGTCGGTGAGATCGCTGCAAGGGCCGGCGTATGCGTGTCGCCCAGCGGAATCACTATCTCGGCCACATCGAGGCCGGCCAGCGCCACCAGCAGCCAGCCGCGCATGGACCAGGACGAGTAGCGCCGCGTACCCAGATAGAGTGTGCCGTCCGTCATGCTGTTCCCCCAGCGTATAATCATGCCATGATGCGGCTGTGGTGCCAAAGTGGAGGCGTGTGCGATGAACGAGATGAGCCGGCCGAACAACCTAGACGCATTCTGGATGCCGTTCACCAACAACCGCGCCTTCAAGGCCACACCCCGGTTGCTGAGCCGTGCCAAGGACATGTTCTATTACACGCCGGAAAATCGGGAGGTGCTGGATGGCACGGCCGGGCTGTGGTGCGTGAACGCCGGGCATGGGCGGCGCGAGATTGTGGAGGCCATCCAGAACCAGGCTGCGGTGCTGGATTTCGCGCCCACGTTCCAGATGGGCCACCCGATCGCCTTCCAGGCCGCTGCCCGCCTGGCCGAAATCCTGCCGGACGGCATCGACCGGGTGTTCTTCACCAACTCCGGCAGCGAAAGTGCGGACACGGCGCTGAAGATCGCGCTGGCCTATCACCGGGCGCGGGGTGACGCGCAGCGGGTACGGTTTGTGGGGCGCGAGCGTGGCTATCACGGCGTGGGCTTCGGCGGCATGTCGGTCGGTGGCATCGCGCCCAACCGCCGTCAGTTCGGGGCGCTACTGCCCTATGTCGATCATCTGCCGCACACTCATTCCCTGGCCAATAACGCGTTCACGCACGGTGAGCCGGTCTGGGGTGCCCATTTGGCGGATGCACTTGAGGGCATCGTGGCGCTGCACGGGGCGGAGACGATCGCCGCTGTCATGATCGAGCCTGTGGCCGGCAGCACCGGCGTGCTGGTACCGCCCGCCGGCTACCTGGCCCGGCTGCGTGAGATCTGCACCAAGTACGGCATCCTGTTGATCTATGACGAAGTCATTACCGGGTTCGGCCGCATGGGCACGAATTTTGGGGCGGAGCGGCTGGGTGTCGTGCCGGACATCATGACAATGGCCAAGGGCCTGACCAACGCCGCCGTACCGATGGGTGCCGTGGGTGTGCGCAATGACATCTACGACACCGTCGTCCATGGCGCCCCGGCGGGTATCGACCTGTTCCACGGCTACACCTACTCCGGCCACCCGCTCGCCGCCGCCGCCGCCATCGCCACCATGGACCTGCAGCAGGCCGAGGACCTGCCGGGCCGGGCGCTCGCCCTGGAGCCGTACTGGCAAGAGGCGATGCACAGCCTGCGCGGCACCGCCAACGTGATCGATATCCGTAACGCGGGCCTGATTGCGGGCATCGAGCTTGTTCCCCG
>JANONC010000359.1:0-1966 GCA_031420655.1 Rhodospirillales bacterium
AACGGGCCTACGCCACCATGCGTGCGACCGAGAGCGGGCTGGCGTTAGACACGCTGCCGCCAGCCGAGGCCATCCAGCGCCTGGTGGAGTTCACGTTCGACTACCAAGAAGCCAACCCCCGCTTTGCCCGGCTGGTGACGATCGAGAACATCAACCAGGGCGCGCACCTGGCCGGCCTCGACCATATCCGGGTGCTGAACCAGAGCGTGCTGGCCACCATCGGCACCGTTCTCGCCCGCGGCCAGGCGGCCGGGCAGTTCCGGGCGGACGCGACGCCCGTCGGCCTGCACCTGCTGATGACGTCGTTCTGCTTCTTCCGCGTCGCCAACCGCCACACGCTCGGCACCATCTTCGGCCAAGACCCGCTCGACCCGGCCCTGCGCGCGCCACACCGGGCGATGATTGTGGATGCGGTACTGGGGTATCTGCGTGGGTAGTCGCGCTGTCCACCTGCCGTGCCGCCGCGTTGCCGCACGGCAGAGGCTGCTGCCTGACCGGCACCGCGCACCGCCCCGGCTTCGATCAGCCGGACGTCATCACAGGGTTGCTCGCTGAATTCTTAGCTGGTTAGCCGCACAACGTGCCGGATGGGCCGGCCCGGTGCCACAGCCTGCACAGCCCGCGCGATCGCCTGCGCGTCGATCCCCGCCACCGCGTACAAATCGGCGATCGTGCCGGTCTGGCCGAAGCGCGTGACGCCCAACGCCTGCGTGCGGTGGCCCTGCACGGCACCCAGCCAGCCGAGCGTCGCCGGGTGCCCGTCCAGCACCGTCACCAGCCCGCAATCGCGGGGCACGCCGGCCAGCAAGCGGCCCACATGGCTGTCCCGGCCGTGTACATGCCAGCCCTGATGCAGCCGGTCCGCCGAGGTGATGGCCAGCAACCCCACGTCGCGCCGGTCCTCGCCCACCAGGCCCGCCGCCGCCAGCGCCTCGGGTGCCACCGCGCCGGTGTAGGCGATCACGGCTTCCGCGTTCGGGCCCGGCGGCCGCAGCCAATAGGCGCCTGCCAGCACATCTTCGGACGACAAAGCGCGCGGCAGCTGTGGGATCGTGCGCGTCGATAGGCGCAGATAGACGGCGCCACCATCGTCCTGCTGCATGTACTGGAACGCCCAGCGCAGGATGATCGCTAGCTCGTCGGCATAGGCCGGCTCGAAACTTTGCAGCCCGTCCTGCGCCATGCCGATCAAGGGCGTGGCGATCGACTGGTGCGCCCCGCCCTCACCCGCCAGCGTAATGCCGGACGGGGTTGCGACCAGGATGAAGCGCGCATCCTGATAACAGGCGTAGTTCAGTGCATCGAGGCCGCGCTCGATAAACGGGTCGTACAGCGTGCCGACGGGTAGCAGCCGCTCGCCATCGATCGCATGCGACAGTCCAAGGGCCGAGAGCATCGTGAACAGGTTCATCTCGGCAATACCCAGCTCGAAGTGCTGGCCCTGCGGCGAGAACCGCCAGTGGAACGTGGATGGAATGCGCTCCGTCCGGAACAGGTCGGCGACCTCGTCGCGCGCAAACAGGCCGCGGCGGTTCACCCATCCACCCAGGTTGGTGCTGACCGTGACGTCGGGCGAGGTGGTGACGATGCGCTGGGCGAGCGGCGTGTCTCCCTTGGCCAGATCGTGCATCAGCACGCCGAATGCATGCTGCGTCGACAGCTCTGCGCCCGCCGGCACCGGCAACGCACCTGGAACGTCGATGGTAGGCGCGACCCGGCGGCGGCGGCCCGTCGCGTTGAACGGCACCGCGTCCAGGAACGCCTGCAGCCGGGCCGGTGGCGCCGTTAGTCCTTCGAACCGGTCCCATTCATGGCCGGCGCGCACCTGCATCGCGGCCCGCAGCGTCTCGACCTGAGCCGGGTTCATCAGCCCGGCGTGATTGTCCTTATGCCCCGCCAGCGGCAGGGCGGCACCCTTGATGGTGTAGCAGATGAAGCAGGTCGGGCGGTCATGCGTGCGCGCGGC
>JANONC010000360.1:0-4853 GCA_031420655.1 Rhodospirillales bacterium
GCGTCCGGATCGCTCATGTCGGCCCCGTCGAATGCAACGCGCACCGGGTATTTGCCCGTGAAAGCTGTCACTGTCGCAGCAATGGCCGCCGGATCACCCAAACCGTTCAGCATAACGTCGGCACCTTCGGCCGCCAGCGCATGTGCGATAGCCAAACCGATCCCACTTGTGGACCCTGTGACTAAAGCAGTCTTGCCCTTCAGGCTCATCCGTCGTCTCCATACCCCGGTAAGGACATGAAGCAGGAGAGGGCCCGTTGCGCAACCTACTACGCTGCCTGATAGCCTGGGTCGCGCTGGCACCTTGGGGGGCCGTGAACGCCGCAAATTTCATGCTGGCCCCACCGAGCAGCGAAGTCCGCTTTCGCGCCTACGGCCTGGGTTTTGTGCCGATCGACGGCCAATTCACCCGCTTCACCGGCACGCTCGCGCTCGAACCGGATGATCCGTTCGCCTGCCGGGTCGCGGTCGTGGCCGATGCAACGAGCCTACGCATGCCCGACTCCATCATGACCGCCGATGCGCTCGGGCCAGACTTCCTGGACGCCAAGGCGTATCCGCGCTTCGAGTACGATGGCCAGTGCATCGGCTCGACCTTGCAAGGCGCTTTGCTACTGCATGGCACCCGGTTACCGCTCACGCTCAACGTCACCCGCCGGGCTGGCAGCTGGGTCGCCGAGGGCACGATGCGTCGCGCCGAGTGGGGTATGGGCGCACGGCCCCGGCTGGCGGGTCAGGATGTGCAGATCCGCTTCGCGATCACGCTTCCCAAGTAGGATGCGCTTACCCCCGGCCCTCACCCCGCTGCGCCATAGTGTGTTCCGCATGCTCTGGATCGGCAATGTTGCAACGGCGCTGGGGACGTGGACGCAGAATACGGGCGCCGGATGGCTTATGACGTCGTTGTCCCCCGATCCGTTGAGCGTTAGCTTAGTGCAGGCTGCAACGATTGTGCCGACGTTCCTGTTTGCCCTGCCGGCGGGCGCGCTGGCGGACACGCTCGACCGGCGCCGGTTCCTGATCGGCGCGCAGCTCTGGACGCTTGGCGCGGCGGCGGTGCTGACGGTCCTGACATACCTGCATCTGATCGATGCGACCGGGCTGATCGCGCTGACCTTCGCGATCGGGCTGGGCACGGCGATGTATCAGCCCGCCTGGGGTGCGACGGTGCCGGAAGTCGTGCCGCGGCGGGATTTGGTAGGTGCGATCGCCCTCAATGGTATCGGCTTCAATCTTGCCCGTGCGCTGGGGCCGGCGCTGGGCGGCGTTCTGGTGCTGGCGGGCGGGCCGGCAATGGCGTTCCTCGCGTTTACGCTAACATTCACCGTCAGCATCGCTGTGCTGCTGCGGTGGCGAAGGCCAAAGCGCCAGGCCGTGCTGCCGCGCGAAAACCTGGTTTCCGCCATGCGGGCCGGCATGCGCTTTGCGCAGCACACGCCGGCGATGCGGGCTGCGATGTTGCGCTCGGTCGCGTTTTTTTTACCCTCGTCGGCACCCTGGGCCCTGCTGCCGTTGGTGGTACGCGAACAGCTCGGCCTTGGTGCGGGCAGTTTCGGTTTGCTGCTGGGGCTGATGGGCGTGGGAGGCGTGACGAGCGGCATGTTACTGCCGCTCCTGCGCGGACGGGCTGGGCGCGGGACAACGGTGTTCGGTGCCAGCCTGTGCTCCGGTTTGGGCATGGCGCTGCTGTCGCTCAGCACGCATTGGCTACTGGCTGGGGCCGGCATGCTGCTGTTTGGGCTCGGATGGGTAGCGGCGGCCAGCACGGCACAGACCGCGGCACAGCTGGTGGCCCCTCCCTGGGTCCGGGCGCGGGCGCTGGCCATTTATCAATTGGCGTTCAATGGGGCGTTGGCAGCCGGGTCGCTGTTCTGGGGTTGGCTAGGGGGCGCGGCCAGCCTGCCCATCGCCATGGGGGCCGCCGCCGCAACCATGGCCGTGCTGGCCTTCGCCGTCCGGGGTTTTGGCATCGACCATGGCGCGGCCACTGCCCCGGCCGCACCCGCTGTCCTGGCCCCCGAAGCGGTCGACCCGGAGCTTGCCGGCCGCCTGCCAACCACCCGCGGACGTATCTTGGAAAGCATGCGCTATACCGTCCAGCCCGAAGACCGCACGGTGTTCCTGGCCGCCATGGCCGAAATCCAGCACGTGCGCGGACGCTCGGGCGTGTTGATGTGGCGCCTGTATGAAGACGTGGCCCACCCCGAAAGCTGGATCGAGCTGTGGGCCGTTCAAAGCTGGACCGATCATCTGCGGGAGCAGGAACGCCTGTCGGACCACGACCAGCGCGTACTGGCCGCCGTCACGCGCTTCAACGATCTTGATCACCCGGCGCCCCGGCGCTTCATTGCTGTCAATCCAGAGCATCCCGGGCCGGACTGGGCTGGTACCGTCAATGGGCCGGGACCTGGCAACGCAGACGGCGGTGTGGCGTTACGACCCAGCACCACAACCGGAGCTATTACCGATGAGCAAAATCTCCTCACCCGCCGATCTACCGGATCAAAGCAAGAACGCCCGGCTACATCAAACCACGAATAACACCAAGACGAAGGCCAAGGCCGTTAGCATGCAGGTGTTGCAGGCGCGCATGGCGGACGGCATCGACCTCGCTCTCGTGACCAAGCAGGCGCACTGGAACCTGAAAGGCCCGCAATTCATCGGCGTACACTTGATGCTCGACGGTTTCCGGGAAGAGATTGACGAGTGGAACGACATGATGGCGGAGCGCATCACGCAATTGGGCGGTACTGCCCGCGGGACAGTGCAGGAAGTAAGTCGGGAGACGAGCCTCAAACCCTATCCCACCGACATCTACGCCATCTCCGATCACGTGCAGGCGCTGATCGAGCGCTATTCGGCAGTCGCAAACTCGGTTCGTGAAGGTATAAATACCACCGGTGATGCGGGTGACTTAGGCACGGCGGATTTGCTGACCGAAGTTTCGCGCGGGCTCGACAAGCAGCTCTGGTTCCTGGAGGCGCACGTGCAGGAGCCGGGCCACTTCCGCCAAGCCTGAGTCGTCCGGGCCGCGTCAGGCACCTGGCGCGGCCGCCTTGCCCGGCGCGACCTGTTTGGTTTAGCGTGAGGCATGGCGCAGAACACACCATGAACGATTTATTAACAGGCCTACCGGAACAGACCGGGTCCGGCAGCTACACCGCCCAGGATATCGAGGTGTTGGAGGGGCTCGAGCCTGTCCGCCGCCGCCCCGGAATGTACATCGGCGGCACGGACGAAGGTGCCATGCACCACCTCGCCTCCGAAATGCTCGACAATGCGATGGACGAGGCCGTAGCGGGCCATGCGAGCTGGATCGACATGTCGCTGGAGCCGGGCAATTGGCTGACCGTGCGCGATAACGGCCGGGGTATTCCTGTCGATCCGCATCCAAAGTTTAAGCACTTGAGCGCGCTGGAAGTCATCTTCACGACGCTGCATTCGGGCGGTAAGTTTGGCGGCAAGGCCTACGTAACCTCAGGCGGGCTGCATGGCGTCGGTAGCTCGGTCGTGAATGCGCTATCGGATGCGCTGGAGGTCGAGGTGGCGCGCGACCGCGTGCTATGGCGGCAAACGTACGCGCGCGGCGTGCCTCAGAGTAAGCTCGGCAACGCCGGGCCGGTGCATAACCGGCGGGGAACAGCCATCCGATTTCATCCAGACCCCGACATCTTCGGCGCGCTGCAATTCAGCCCAGCGCGCCTGTACCGCCTGTGCCGGTCCAAGGCGTACCTATTCCGCGGGGTGCGTATCCGCTGGTCGTGCACCGTGCCGCTCCTGCCTGCGGACGTCCCGGCAGAGGCTGAGCTGCACTTTCCGGGCGGCTTGCTCGACAGCCTGGCCGAGGATGTGGGAGATGCGGCGCTGGCAGTGCCAGAGACATGGGCCGGTGAAGTGGTATTCCCCGGCGGCGCGGGCCGGGCGGAATGGGCGGTCGCCTGGCTCGAACATGCCGAAGGCGCCGTGCATAGCTACTGCAACACCGTACCGACGCCGTTGGGTGGCACGCATGAGGCCGGGTTCCGCGCGGCGTTGTTGAAAGGCGTCCGCGCCTGGGGCGAAAACCGCAGCAACAAACGGGCCGCCACGGTCACCGCCGACGATATTACGGGACAGATGGCGGCAAAGCTGTCGGTGTTCGTGCGTGAGCCGCAGTTCCAGGGCCAGACCAAGGAGAAGTTGACCAGCCCCGAAGCCACAAAATTGGTCGAGGCCGCGTTACGCGACCAGTTCGACCATTGGCTTGGCGCGAACCCGGCGCAGGCGGATGCGCTGCTCGCCTTTCTGATCGAGCGTGCGGATGAACGTATGCGCCGCCGGGACAGCAAAGAGATCGGGCGCAAGACCGCGACCCGGCGTTTGCGCCTACCGGGCAAGCTCGCCGACTGCTCACGCGAAGCCCGTGACGATACCGAGATCTTCCTGGTGGAGGGCGATAGCGCCGGCGGCTCGGCCAAGCAGGCGCGAAACCGGGAAACGCAGGCGATCCTGCCGCTGCGAGGCAAGATCCTGAACGTGGCCAGCGCGAGCGATGACAAGCTGTCGGCCAACCAGGAATTGAAGGATCTGGTCGAGGCATTAGGCTGTGGGGCGGGTGAGCGGTACGACGCGACCCGCCTGCGCTATGGCCGGGTCATCATCATGACCGACGCGGACGTGGACGGCGCGCACATCGCCTCGCTGCTAATGACGTTCTTCTACCGCAAGCTGCCCCGGCTGATCGACGCCGGGCATCTTTACCTGGCGCAACCGCCGCTATACCGGCTCACGCAGGGGGCGCGGTCGATCTACGCGATGAACGATGCGGACAAGGACCGCCTGATGGGCAGCTTCAAGGCCGGCAAGGTGGATGTG
>JANONC010000361.1:0-15614 GCA_031420655.1 Rhodospirillales bacterium
GTCCGGCGCATCACGTTCAACGAGGTCACCAAATCCGCCATCCAATACGCCATCGCCCACCCGCGGGAGCTGGATCAGCCGCTGATCGAGGCCTACCTCGCCCGGCGCGCCCTGGACTATTTGGTCGGCTTCACCTTGTCCCCTGTCTTGTGGCGCAAGTTGCCGGGCAGCCGCAGCGCCGGGCGGGTGCAGTCCGTGGCGCTGCGCCTCGTATGCGAGCGGGAAGCCGAGATCGAGGTGTTCAAGCCGCGCGAGTACTGGACGGTCGAGGCGCATCTGACCACCCCGGGTGGTGCGCCGTTCCTGGCCAGGCTAACGCACCTGGACGGCCGCAAGCTTGACCAGTTCGACACGAATAACGCCGGGCTAGCCGCGGCCGCGAAGGCGGCGGTGGAAGCCACACCGCTCAGTGTGAAAACCGTCGAGCGCAAGCGCGTCAAGCGGCATCCCCCACCGCCGTTTACGACCAGTACGTTGCAGCAGGAGGCGTCGCGCAAGCTAGGCATGGGCGCGCAGGCCACGATGCGGGCGGCGCAACAGCTCTATGAAGGGATCGAGCTGGATGGCGAAACGACCGGCCTGATCACCTACATGCGGACTGACGGCGTGCAGATGGCGCGCGAAGCCACGGCTTCCATCCGTGCCCATGTCAGCCAGGCATATGGCCCGCACTACGTCCCCGCCGCGCCGCGCGAATACCAATCCCGTGCCAAGAACGCACAAGAAGCACACGAGGCCGTCCGCCCAACCGAGATCACGCGCACGCCGGACCAGGTTGCGCGCTTCGTCAGCCCCGAACAGGCCCGGCTGTATGACTTGGTCTGGAAACGCGCGATGGCGTCGCAGATGCAGTCGGCCGAGCTGGACCAAGTTGCCGTCGACATCGCGGGCGGCACCGTGCGGCTGCGCGCCAATGGTAGCATCATCGCCTTCGACGGCTACCTGAAGCTATACCGCGAGGACGTGGACGACGCGCCGGATGCGGGTGCCGACGAAAGCCGCATGCTGCCGCCGATGAAAGAAAACGACCCGCTCGGCCGCGGCCAGGTCGATGCGGAGCAGCACTTCACGCAGCCGCCGCCCCGCTTTTCCGAGGCAAGCCTGGTGAAAAAGATGGAGGAGCTGGGCATCGGTCGCCCCAGCACCTATGCCTCCATCCTGTCCGTGCTGCGCGACCGCGAGTATGTGCGATTAGAGAATAAGCGCTTCATCCCTGAAGACCGCGGGCGGCTGGTAACGGCGTTCCTGACCAGCTTTTTCGAGCGCTACGTCGATAGCGGCTTCACCGCGGGGCTGGAGGAACAGCTCGATGACATCTCCGGCGGCCGCGCTGACTGGCGGGCGGTGATGCACGCGTTTTGGGACCATTTCAGCCTCGCCGTCGAACAAACGCGCGAGCTAAAAATCAGCGACGTCATCGACGCCCTGGACGCCGATCTGGGAGAGCATTTCTTTCCCGCCCGCGCCGATGGCGGCGACCCGCGCCTGTGCCCGGCGTGCCATTCCGGACGGCTCGGCCTTAAGCTCGGCCGCCACGGCAGTTTTATTGGCTGCGCCAACTACCCAGCCTGCCAATACACGCGCCGCCTGGCGATCGACGGGGGCGAGGATGATACGCTCAAGGAAGGCCGGCGTGAGCTGGGCCAGCACCCGGACACCGGCGAGGCCGTAACCGTCCGCCGCGGCCCCTATGGGCTGTACGTGCAGCAGGGCGAGGCAGACCCCGAAAACAAGAAGCACAAACCGCGCCGCACGTCGTTACCCAAGGGTGTCGAGGGTGACCAGATGACGCTCGAACAAGCGCTCGGCCTGTTGTCGCTACCCCGGCACGTGGGCATGCACCCAGACCGGCAGGAGCCGATCGAGGCGGGCATCGGCCGGTTTGGCCCGTTCATCCGCATGGGTGCGATCTACGCCTCGCTCGACCGGGATGACGACGTTCTGGTCGTAGGCCTGAATCGCGCCATGGACGTGCTGGCGAAAAAGCTGGACAGCGTGCGCAGCCTGGGCGCCCACCCAAAGGACAAAGAGCTTGTGACGGTGCGCAAGGGGCGGTTTGGTCCCTATGCCCAGCACGGTTTGCGCGTGGCGACGCTGCCGCGGGACCTGGCGATGGAAGACATCACGCTGGACGACGCCGTGGCGCTGCTGGCCGAGCGGGGCAAGATGCTCGCCAAGCCGGGGGCCAAGAAGACGACCGCGACGAAAACGGGGGCGAAGAAGGCCAAAGCCGCGCCGTTGGTCGCTGTCCCGTTCGTTGGTGCGCCGGTCGCGACGAGCACGGTCGCGGCGAGCACGGTCAAGAAAAAGGTTGCGCCCAAGAAGAAGGCCGCTGCCAAAAAGAAGCCCCCCGCCAAGAAGGCAGCGCCCCGTCCTGCACCATAAACCGTCCGGATCGCGCCGTTGAACGTTATATTATCCGGCCCGGGGACTCGGGCCTGACCTGAGTTGTTGTGCTACATGCGGTAGCGCAGGAGGAAGCGATCGCCCCATCGTCAAAAAAGCGGGCCGGATATCGCCGCGCCACACCACAAGCGCAAACCCTTGAGGCGTCCGTGCTGCGCGTGACCGGCACAGACGCGGATGGCGATGCGACGGCCCGGCCGGTCGATTGGACCGGCGACGGCCCTCCACCGCTTGTGACGATGGTGGCCGAACGCCGCGGGCTGCCCGCGCTCGCTCCCGGTGACCGCGTGCTGGCACGGCTGACAGCCCTACCGGATCGCGGCGGACTACCCCGCTTCGAGGGCCGGACGCTGAAACGGCTATCGGACGAACCCGGACGCATCCTTGGTGTATTCCGGGCACCGGACCGTATCGTACCGACCGACCGCCGGGCCAAGGCGGAGTGGCGGGTGCCGCCCAATGAGACGGCCGGGGCGGAAACAAACGAGATCGTGGCCGCCACCCCTCTGCCCTATGACGGGCTGGGCCTTAAGCCCGCGCGGATCATCGAACGCCTCGGCCGCTTGGGTGACGCGCGCTCCATCAGCCTGATCTGCATCCACGCGCACGACATACCGCAGGATTTCTCGCCCGAAGCCCTGGCCGATGCCGCCCGCGCGCGCGTCACCCGGCTGGGCCGGCGCGAAGACCTGCGCGGCGTGCCACTCATTACGATCGACGGGGCCGATGCGCGCGACTTCGACGACGCGGTCCACGCGGAGCCCGACGGCGACGGCTTCCGCCTGCTGGTCGCCATCGCCGACGTCGCCCACTACGTCCGCCCCGGCTCGCCGCTTGATCGCGACGCCTACACGCGCGGCAACAGCGTGTATTTCCCCGACCGTGTCGTGCCGATGCTGCCCGAAGCGCTGAGCAATGGCTGGTGCAGCCTGCGCCCTCACGAGGACCGCGGTTGCCTGTTTGTCGAAATGACCGTCGATGCGTCCGGGCGTAAGACCGGTCACCGCTTCGGCCGCGGCCTGATGCGCAGCGCGGCGCGGCTCACGTATGAACAGGTGCAGGCCAAGTACGATGCGGGCGACATGGCCCATCTGGGCGCACTCTACCCGGCGTTCCGCGCTCTCCTCGCGGCACGCCAGGCCCGTGGCACGCTCGACCTCGATTTGCCGGAGCGGCAAGTCGTGCTGGCGGAAGGGCGCGTGGAAAGCGTGCGGCCGCGCCCCCGGCTCGACAGCCACCGGTTGATCGAGGAATTCATGGTCCTTGCCAACGTCGCGGCGGCGGAACAGTTGGAAGCCTATCACCAGCCTTGCATGTACCGGGTGCACGCGCCACCGACGGACGAAAAGCTGGAGACCCTGCGCACCTTCCTCCACTCGCTCGGCATTAACTTGCCGCCGGGTGACGCTATCCATCCGCGCGATCTGGACCGCGTGTTGATGCAGGTGCGCGGGACCGAACAGGCTCCGATCGTCAACGACATCATCCTCCGTAGCCAGAGCCAGGCCGCGTATAGCCCGGACAATCTCGGCCATTTCGGCCTGGCCCTACCGCGCTACGCCCATTTCACCAGCCCCATCCGCCGTTACTCCGACCTTTTGGTGCACCGGGCGCTGATCGCGGGCGGGCGCATGGGCCTGGGTGCGCTGGACCGCACCGAACCCGGCCATTTCGTCGATGCGGGCGAACATATCAGCGCCACCGAGCGAAGGGCAGCCGTGGCCGAGCGCGAGGCGGTGGATCGGTACCTCGCCGCATTCATGGCGGACCGCGTGGGCGCAACCTTCTCCGCGCGGGTCAGCGGGGTGCAGCGGTTTGGCATGTTCGTGACGCTCGACGACACGGGTGCCAACGGCCTCGTACCCATGAACGGGTTACCGGATGATTACTGGGTGTACGACGAACCGACCCAGTCCTTATCCGGTGCCCGGAGCCGCCAGGTGTTCCAGCTGGCTCAAGCGGTCGAGGTGCGGCTGGCCGAAGCCAATCCCGTTACCGGCGGGCTCATCTTCCAAGTCGCTGGCGGCCGGCCTCGCACGCCGGTCCCACCGCGCAAGGGCCGCCGGTGAGGCTGCTGCTGATCCTGCTGCTCGTCGGCGCCCCGGCGCTGGCGCAGACGGGCCGGGCACCGTTCGAAGTGCGGCTGGCCGCTAGCGTGTTCGGACAGGCCTTCGCCTTTATCGCCACCCGCGCCCTAGAACCGGTGACGGTACAGGATTTGGCAGTGTGGGGCCTGAACAGCGTCGCCGGGCTTGACCCGTCGCTATCCGTGCGTGTCGATGCGGGGGCCATCCGGCTGTTGCAGGGCGGGCGCGACATCTATCAGCGCGGCGTCCCCCCGCCGCAGGGCGACCCGGATGGCTCGGCCGCCAGCGAACGGGCCGGGCTGCTCTGGGGCCCGGCCGTGGCCGACGTGCTGTCGGCCGCGTGGGACGCATCGGACGCTGTCCGCCGGGCCGGGACCGCAGGGGTGGTCGCGGCTGTGATGGACGAAGTGGTCACCCACCTAGACCCTTATTCACGCTATGTCGCACCGGGTGCGGCCGATCTCGACCGGGATAAGCGCCTGGGTGACGCGGGGGCCGGCTTGCGCCTTAGCCGGCAGGGCCGGGCCATCATGGTGCTGAGCGTAAACCAGGCCGGGCCCGCGGCTGACGCCGGCATTGTGGCGGGGGACCGGCTGATGGCCGTGGATGACCAGCCGGTCGAGGGTGAAGACCTCGCGAGCGTCCTAGCCATGATCGCCGGGCCGGAAGGGACGGATGTGAGCCTCACGGTCCGCAGCCGCAACGGCACCGTCCGTACGGTGGAGGCGGAGCGGGCCGTGGTCCCGCCTGAGACGGTGTTTGCCGACCGCCGGGGTGATTTTCTGCTCATCCGCATCGCGGGTTTCAGCGCCGATACGGACCAGCGGCTGCGGCAGGAGCTCACACGCTGGCTGGGTGGGCGCGATGGATCGCAGCTGCGCGGTGTGGTGATCGACCTGCGCGGCAACCGCGGCGGGCTGTTACGGCAGGCCGTGTCGACGACGGATTTGCTGCAAGGCCCGGGCCTGATCGCCACCACCGCCGGGCGCAACCCGGCGGCCCGGCATGACTTCGTCAGTCAGGAGACGGACCGTAGCGAAGGGCTGCCGATGGCCGTGCTAGTGGATGGCCGCTCGGCCAGTGCCGCCGAAATTATGGCCGCTGCCCTGGCCGATAGCGGGCGCGCGGTGGTAATTGGCAGTGGCACGCTCGGCAAGGGACTCGTGCAGACAGTCGCAAACCTGCCCGATGGTGGCGAGATTTTCGTCACCTGGAGTCGCGTGCTGGCACCGCGGGGCTGGCCCATCCAGGGGCTCGGTGTCATGCCGCAGGTCTGCACCAGTGCCGGGCCGGACAGCTTGGCGCAACAACTGGCCTCTCTGGCACGGGGTTCGTCTCGCATGGCGAGTGCCATCGCCCGGCATCGCGCCGCCCGCGCGCCGCTACCGCCGGCAGAAATCCTCAGCCTGCGTGAAAATTGCCCGGCCGCCGACGGGCCCGATGGGGGGCGCGATATAGCCCGTGATGCGGGGCGCGACGTGGGGCGCGACGGGGGGCGCGATCTCGATCTGGCCACTGCCCGCACGGTGCTCGCCAACGCCCGCGCGTACCAGGCTGCGCTGCTGCAACCCCGCTAAAGCTTGACTTTGCCGGATACGCCGGAGCATGGTCCGACCCTCATCGTCACCCAAGGGTTTAGACCATGGCTAAAAGCAACACCGTCCAAATCCGCCTCGTCTCGACGGCAGACACGGGTTATTTCTATGTGACCAAAAAGAATGCCCGCACGACGACGGGTAAGCTTGAGCTGAATAAGTACGATCCAGTGGCTCGTAAGCACGTTCCGTTCAAGGAAGCCAAGATCAAGTAGCCCGGGGTACTTTCACCTCCCATTAACCCCTGCGTCATAGGATGAGACGCAGTGAGGGATGTGAGATGAACTTTGATCATGAGATCACCGCGGGCCTAGATCAAAACCTGCCCAAACTGTCTGTGCGTGCGGCGGCCGCGGTCCGGCGGCGGCTGGATGTCGACTTTGCTCAGGCCGTGGCGGACACGAAGCTTGAAATCGCCTATCAGCCCCGCATCTGCCTCTCATCGGGCGTGATCATTGCACAAGAAGCTCTGATCCGTTGGCAAAACCGGCGTCATGGCTTGTTGCTGCCCGATACCATCCTGCCTCTGGCCGAACGCACCCGCCTGTCGGAGATCGTGGGCGGCTGGGTGTTGGAAGAAGCGTGCCGGGACGCCGCCCGCTGGAGCAGCATATCGGTTTGCGTGAACGTGTCCGGCCGCCAGGTGCGCAGCGGTGTCATCCTGGCACAAGTCGCCAACGCACTGCGCCAATCCGGCCTGCCCGCCGAACGGCTGGAGTTGGAGATGACCGAAGACACCATGCTGGCCGGCGGCGTCGACACGCTGCTTGTGCTGTCGGGTCTGCGTGACTTAGGCGTCGGCCTGTCGCTCGACGATTTTGGCACCGGCTACGGCAACCTCGCCGCTTTGCGCCGCCTGCCGCTTACCGCCATCCTCCTGGACCGTTCAGTCATCCGCGACCTGCCGGACCAGCCCGACGACGCTGCCATCGCGCACGCCATCATTCAGACGGGCCACGCCATTGGTATCACCATGGTAGCCGAAGGGATCGAGACGCAGGCGCAACTGGCCCTGCTAACCGGTTTGGGCTGCGACGCGGGCCAGGGCTTCCTGTTTGGCCTCCCGGTGCGGGAGGGCGGGAGGGCACAGGCTGCCTAACCCGGCTTGCGGCATCAGCCGTTCCGGGCGACGTGTAGGGCATGGAGCCTGATCCCTTCGAAGCCCGTATTCTCGAGCTCACCACCGCCCGCGGCCCCACCAAGTCGATCTGCCCGTCCGAGGTCGCGCGGGAATACGGGCCAGGCTGGCAGCAGCATCTACCCGCAATCCGCCGCGCGGCCGTCCGCCTGGCCTTGGCCGGGCAGATCGAGATCACCCGGCACGGTAAGCCGGTTGATCCACGAACCATAAAGGGCGTCATCCGCCTACGGATTACAGGCTGATGCGGAATGCCAGCGCCCTTATCGGCGACGCGTGGCGGCTCGCCGCACCCTATTTCCGGTCCGGCGACCGCTGGACCGCCCGCCTCATGCTGGCTGCCATCATCGGCCTGACGCTGCTTAACGTGGGCGTCGACGTGCTGCTCAACAGCTGGCGGGGCGCGTTCTACGATACGTTACAGACTAAGGACCTTGGCGCATTCACCAACCTGTTGCTGACCTGGCAGGATACCGGGACCGGCTTCATGCCCGGCTTCGTCGCGATCGTCAGCGTTTCGGTGCCCGCCGACGTGATGCGAGTTTACCTCACTTTGCTGCTCGAAAACCGCTGGCGGCGCTGGATGACGGCCGACCTGTCCCACGCCTGGCTGAGCGGACGCGCCTACTACATCATCAGCCTCAGCCCCGCCGGTGAGGCGGCGGGGACCGACAATCCCGATCAACGCATTGCCGAAGACGTGCGGGATTACACGAAAAACGCGCTCTCGCTCAGCCTCAGCTTTATGTCCAACACTGTGAGCCTAATAAGTTTTGCCACGATCCTGTGGACGCTGTCGGGCAGTGTCACGATCATGGGCCTCGCCATACCGGGGTACATGCTGTGGCTGGCGCTGGTCTATGCCGGCGTGGGCAGCTGGCTCACGCACCGGGTCGGGCGGAAGCTCGTGGCGCTGCAGGTGCATCAACAACGGGTGGAGGCCGATTTCCGCTACGGGCTGGTGCGGCTGCGGGACAATACGGAGGGCGTGGCGCTCTCGGGTGGCGAGGCCGTCGAGGAGCGTGGCATTGCGGACCGGTTTGCCGCGCTCCGGCTAAACTGGATTGCGCTCGCCCGGCGTAAGCTGAAACTCGGCTTGTTTACCGGCGTGTTCGGTCAGACGGCGGCAGTGTTCCCGATCGTGATCGCCGCCCCGCGCTATTTTGCAGGCACGATCCAGCTCGGTGACCTCATGCGCACCGCGGGCGCGTTCGGCAGCGTCAACGATGCGCTGAGCTGGTTCGTGACGGCCTATACGCTGCTGTCGGAATGGCGATCACAGGTCGTGCGCCTGACGACCTTTCGCCAGGCCATCGCCGCAGCGCAGGCGCTGGAGGGCCCGGTCCGGACGGCGGGCACCCGCACCGCACTACAAAACGTCACGGTGCGCCTACCGGACGGGACGCCGCTGCTGGACCACCTGACGCTCAGCCTGAAGCCGGGTCAGGCGACGTTGATGACGGGCCGGTCCGGCAGCGGCAAGTCAACGGTGTTCCGGGTGCTGGCAGGTATTTGGCCATTCGGCACCGGGCAAGTGGAGCATCCGGACGGGCGCGTACTGTTCCTTCCGCAAAAACCGTATTTGCCGCCGGGCACGCTGCGCGACGCGGTGTGTTATCCGGACCCGGCGCGTGATCATGACCCGGCCATCCCTGCCGCGTTGAGTGCCGCGGGGCTCGGCTACCTGGTGCCCGCGTTGGATGACGACGCACCCTGGCCCCAGCGCCTGTCAGGCGGTGAGCTGCAACGCCTCGCCGTCGCGCGCGCCCTGTTGTTCCGGCCGGACTGGCTGTTTCTGGATGAAGCCACCTCCAGCCTTGACCCGGCGGCCGAGGCTGCGCTTTACGACGCACTCCGCACCCAACTGCCGCAGACGACCCTCGTCAGCATCGCCCATCGTCCGGCCGTGGCGGCGTATCATGAGCGCCAGATTACGTTCGAACGAGAGCCTGGTCAGCCCGGCCAGTTCATTGCTGGGCCTGCCGCAGGACAGACAGCACCGCCGCTCCATACCGCGTGAGTTTCGAGCCGCCGACGCCCTTCACCCCCTCCAGATCGGCGGTCGTGCGCGGCACCAGGCTGACGATCTCACGCAGTACGCTGTCGTGAAAGATGACATAGGGCGGCACGTTTTGTGCGCGGGCCTCGGTCGCACGCCATGTGCGCAGCGCTTCGAATAGCGGGTCACCCAGAGGCACGGCCGTCGCGACGGCACCGGCCTGGCGCAGCACCCGGGGCGCACGGACCTGCAACGGCGTTTCCGTTTCCGTCCGCAGCATCACTGGTTCCTCGTTGCGCAGGATAGGCCGGGCCGCGTCGGGCACCAGCGCCAACGTCGCGTACTCGCCGGGTTCAGTGCGCAGCGCCCCGCGGGCAATCAGCTGGCGGATGACGCCACGCCAGAACGTCGCAGGCTGATCGTGACCGACGCCCCAGGTGGACAGGCTATCGTGCCCGTATTTGTCGACCATCGGCGTTTTCTGACCGGTCAGCACCGAGACGATATGCCCCGCCCCAAACCGCTGCCCGGTGCGGTAGATGGCGGACAGCACCTTCTGCGCTGCGACCGTGCCGTCGAATAAGACGGCCGGGTTGCTGCAGCGGTCGCAGTGGCCGCATGGCGCGTCGAGCACTTCGCCAAAGCACGACAGCAGCGACCGGGTCCGGCAGTCCACGCCCTCGGTCAGAGCGATCATCGACTCGAGCCGCTCTTTCATCACGCGCTGCTGCGCCTCGGACGCATTGGACTGCGACAGCCAGTGCCGGGCGCGGGCGATGTCCTCGCCGCCATACAGCAGCAACGTGTCCGCCCGCTCCCCATCGCGCCCCGCCCGGCCGATCTGCTGATAGAACCCCTCTGGACTGTCGGGCATGTCCAGGTGCGCGACGTAACGCACATCCGGACGGTCGATTCCCATGCCGAAGGCGATCGTGGCGACCATCACGACCGGCTCGCCACTACGGAACCGCTTGAGCGCCGCCCGCTTTTCGATCGACGACAGTCCGGCGTGGAACGGCATGGCTGGCAGGCCATCGGCTTTGAGGCGCACGGCCGTACGCTCGGTTTTGACACGGCTGTTGCAGTAGACGATGCCGGCCTGCTGCTCCCGCCCGCGCAGGAAGGTCCGCAGCTGCGCCGTCTCGCCCACCTTAGCCATTGCGGCGATATGCAGGTTGGCGCGGTGAAAACTCGCGGTGAAGACGGCAGCGTCCTCCATGCCGAGGGCCTGCAGGATGTCAGTGCGGGTCCGTGGGTCGGCCGTGGCGGTCAGAGCGATACGGGGCACACCCGGAAACACCTGGGCCAATTGTGCCAAGCCACGATATTCGGGGCGGAACTCATGCCCCCAGGCGCTGACGCAATGCGCTTCGTCGATCGCGATCAGTGCCAGCTCAAGCCGTGAGAGGCGGTTCAACGTCGCCGGCATCAGCAGCCGTTCGGGCGAGACGTACAGCAGGTGGAGCAACCCGTCGGCCAGCTTGCGGGCGGTCTGCGCCGCCTCGTCCGGATCGATCTCGGAATGCAGCGCTCCGGCGCTGATGCCGAGCTGCCGCAAAGCGGCGACCTGATCGTCCATGAGCGCGATCAGCGGCGACACGACAATGGCGGTCCCCGCCCGGCACAACGCGGGCACCTGGTAGCACAGGCTCTTACCGCCCCCGGTCGGCATCAGCACGAGCGCGTCACCACCCGACAATACTTGGTCGATGGCCGCTTGCTGCAGCCCGCGAAAGGCCGGGAAGCCAAAAACGTCGCGCAGGACCGCCTGCGGGCTCTGGCTCTCAGGCCGGCTCATGACGTTCACAGGCCGAGCACGATCTCCACCCGGCGCGTTTCTGCAGCCAAGTCATTCCCCGTGCTGCTCCTTGCCTGCTGGGTGATACGGGATAGGGCGACGCCTTGTGCCACCAGCGCGTTGGTAACGGCCTGGCTGCGCTTACCGGCGAGGATCACGTCGCTGCCCGCAGTATAAGGGGTGGCCGGGGCCGTAATCCGCGCGACCAACACGGCACGGTCCGTGTCGGCCCGGGCCGCCTCTGCCGCGTTTGCGATCACGCCGTGCGCCGGCGCGTCGAGTGCGTCCGAGTTGGATGTAAACGTCACGACATAGGCCGGCCCGCCGGCCACGGGCTGCGTGGCGCACGCCGTCACCAGTACCGCGGCGGCACCGGCGAACAGGACACGGCGGAATGTGAGAGCGTGCGTCATTGGGTGCTCCGTGAACAGATTCGGCCTGCGCAAAATGACAGCGCACGCCCCGCCCCGCAACGGGCTAGAGCCCAATCCGACCAAAGTGGGCCGGCTTGGACTCTAGCTTTTGAGGTTTGGCGAGCACTACTTCCGCCCAGGCGAAGCAGCCTGGTCGGAAAGTGCTCTACCCAGTTGCGGCAACGGCCTGCCCGCCCGTCAGCCGCCACACACGATCGACCTGCTCCGCCCCGGTCAGCCGGTGGACGATCAACAAGACCGTACGCCCGGCCGTGGCGGTAGCGAGCGTGGCGAAGAAGTCGTGTTCCGTTGCTGCGTCCAAGCCGGTCGCAGGCTCATCCAGGATCAGCACCGGCGCGGGCGAAAGTAAGGCGCGGGCCAGGGCCAGCCGGCGTTGCTCACCACCCGAGAGCTGAATGGCGCCGCCCAGAATGGTGTCGAGCCCGGCCGGCAGTGCACCGATCCGTTCCGCCAGGCGCGCGGTCGTCAAGGCGCGCCACAGCGCGTCATCGGGGGCGTCCGGGTCGGCCAGCAGTAGATTGGCGCGCACGCTATCCTGGAACACATGCGTATCCTGACCCAGCCAAGCGAATTGCGCGCGGGCCCGGTCAATGGGCAGATGGGCCAGATCGGTGCCGCCCATCAGTACCTGCCCGGCCTGTGGTGCCACGATGCGAAGGGCGAGGGCCGCGATGGTCGACTTGCCCGCTCCGGACGGCCCAAGTAGGGCGACACGGCTGCCAGCCTCGATATCAAGCGAGAAGTCGTTCAGCACCGGCCGGCCGGGTTCCCAGGCAAATGTAACATGGCGAAACGACAGGGCTGGCCGCAATGGGGCGGCAACATCCGGCAGTGTGGGCGCGGGCGGTGGGCTAGCGGGGCCGGCCTGCCCCACGATGCGCCGTGCCGCGGACGCCGCGGTGCCGGCCAGCACGCCCGCGCGCGGCATGCCGCCCACGGTTTCGAACGCGGCCAAGGTCAGGAACAGCGCCGGCACCAGCGCCGGGCCGCCACCCAGCACGACGGCGAGCAGCGCGCCTTGGCTGCACAGCGCCGCCAGCGCCTGGGCCGCCGCCGCCTGTGCCACCCCGTAGTGCTGGGCCTGCACCAGTGTCGCCTCGCGCGCATGAACGCCGTCCATCATGCGCCCGGCCGCGCCATAGGCCGTCACTTCACGCAAGCCTACGGCCACATCCAGCACAGCCACGCGCAGCGCGGACAGCGCCTCCGCCACGCGCGCGCCGGCGTGGGAGGCGCGCCGGGCCAGGATGAGAGGGAGGCCGAGGGCAGCAGCTACAAACAAAAGCAACACCACGGCCGCCGCCCAGGGCGCGCCTGCCTGAAGCGCCCACACCAGCACCGGCACCAGCAGCACGGCGCACAAGCCCGGCACGGCGATGCGGAGATACAATCCGTCGAGCGAGTCCGTGTCCGATATCAGCCGCGAGAGTGCGTCTCCCGACCGGATGAAGCCGAGCCCGCCCGCCGACCGCGCCACCAATCCGCGCCACAACCAGACACGGATGGCAGCAATGGCCCGGAAGGTTGCGGCATGCGTCACCATGCGCTCCACGTACCGGCCCAGCACCCGGCCTGTGCCCAGCGCCTGCAACACAAACGGGGCGATAACGCCAACTGGCGTGAGCGCCGGGTCCAACGCGAGGCTGGCCGAACCGGCCGTCAGGACCAGCAGGATCGCGACCGACACGACAGAGGTCAGTGCGCCCGCGACCAGCCACGGCACCTCCTGCCGGCAGGCAGCCGCCACGCGCCAAAGCGCACTCATGCCGCGCCCCGGGTGGCGAAGGGCGTCAGATCCACCCGCCGCCCTGTGAATGCATGCACGGCGGCCGAATGGCTGGCCAGAATCACGGTGCGCCCGATCGCCAGACGCCGCAGGCTGGCCAGCACGTCCGCTTCCGTCACCGGGTCCAGATGCGCCGTGGGCTCATCGAGCAGCAGGAGCGGCGCATCCCGCACGAAGGCACGGGCGATGGCTACACGCTGTGCCTGTCCGCCCGAAAGGCCATAGCCGCCCTCACCCACCCGGGTTTGCAGCCCATGCGGCAGCATGTTGGCGAACCGCGCGACGCCCGCGGCTTGCACGGCAGCATCCAGCGCGGCGGCGGTCGCGTCCGGGCGGCCAAAGCGGATGTTGTCCTCGATCGTGCCGGCGAACAGCATTGGGCGCTGACCGATCCAGCTTGTCATCCGCGCCAGCGCATCTGGCACGATCGACGCAAGCTCCGCGCCATTGAGCGTGATCCGCCCCTGGGTCGGCTGGATGAAACCGAGCAGTAGCTCCATAACGGTGGACTTCCCCGCACCTGACGGCCCGGCCAGCAGCAGGATCTCGCCGGGCGGCACGCGAAAGCTGAGATCCCGGATGGCGGGGGGGCCATCGGGCGTCCAGCAATATGTCACATGATCGAACGCGACCGTCACGCCGTGGGCGCTCACGATCCGCGGTGCCGGCAGCGCGGGCACGCTCGCCGGCTCGGGCAAGCGCTCAAAGGCCGCCGTTGCCGCGGCAGCCGCGAAGCGGTCCTGGTAGGCGGCAGCGAATACCCGTAGTGGCACGAAGAATTCGGTGGCGAGCAGTAATCCAAAGATGGCCGTCGTTGCCGGGTACGGTCCCGTGGCGTAGCGCCAGGCCAGGAGGACAAGAGCCAGCGCCGCCGCCCCGTCGAGCGCGGCCGATGACAAAAACGCCACCCGCAGCACCCGCAGCGTGCGCACCGCCAGCTCGTCCGCCGCCCGGCGAAGCGCCAGCGCCTCGTCCGCCGCACGGCCTGCCAGCACGATTGTTGCAATACCCCGCATGCGATCCAGGAACCGCACCTGAAGCTGCGCCATGGCCGCGAATTGCTGGCGGGAGGCGGCTGCGGCACCCAGACCCGCCAACGCCATGCCAACCGGGACCAGCAACCCGGCCCCGGCAAGGATGGGCACGGCACCGAGGTCGGCCCACGCCAGGGCAGCAAGCACGACGGCGGGCGATATTAGCGCCAGAGCGGCTGCGGGCGACCATCGGGCGTAGAGGCCATCGAGCTGCTCGACCGTGTCGACTGCCAGGGTCGCGACACCACCGGCCGCCACGTGCCGCAACGCGTCCGGCCCGGCGCGTAGGACCCGCTGCAACACGCCCGTCCGCAAGCTGTGCCGGGCCTGCGCGCCAATCGTGGCGGCCCGCAACTCGGACTTGAACCCTAGCCCGGCGCGCAGGACGGCACAGGCCAAAAAGCCCAATGCCCACGGCCACACCGCACCGCCGGCCCGGCCGAGCGCCTGCGCGAGTACATGCGCCAAGCACCAGGCTTGCCCGCACCCCACGCCCGTTGCAACCGCACCGAGCCCCACCAAGGCGCGCGCTGAACCAGTCCGTCGTGCACCGTCCAGCCAGGCCCGGCCCGCGCCGTGCGACCCACTCCCCGGGCCGCGCCGCATCAGGCGCCCAGGCCCCGCTTGGCGACCGCGGCCAGCCATCCGCTCGTGACAGGCAGGATGGCGTCGTTGAAATCATAGCCGCTGTTATGCAGCTCGGTTCCGGGTGTCGCCGGACCGTTGCCCACCCAGATGAACGCCCCCGGACGCTCCCGCAGCAGCCAGCCGAAATCCTCACCGGCCATGCTGGGCGGCATGTCACGCCGGACCGGCACACCCAGGCTCGTGGCGACCTCGGCTGCCAGGGCGGCGGCCTCGGGATGGTTCACCGTGCCACACACGCCATGGGTGATATCCACGTCGATGGTCACGTCGCCCGCCTGCGCCACTCCTGCGGCGATGCGGCGCAATCCTTCCTCCACCCGGTCCTGCACCGCCTGCCGGTGCGTGCGGAAGGTGCCGCGCAGCACGGCGCGATCCGGAATGACGTTGGAGGCCGTACCCGCCTCCAGCATGCAGATGGAAACGACGGCGGTGTCGAGCGGATCGACGGTGCGCGCCACGATCGATTGCAGGCCCACCATCAACTGACCGGTCGCGATAACCGGATCGCGTGTCAGATGCGGCATGGCGGCGTGACCGGAGTGGCCAGCGATGGTGTAGGTCACGCGTGACGCGGCCGCCATGACCGGTCCGTCATGCACGGCGACCGTACCGGCGGGCAGGCCGGGCCAGTTGTGCAGGCCGAATACCTGCTCCATCGGAAACCGCTCCAGCAGGCCATCGGCCAGCAT
>JANONC010000362.1:0-11576 GCA_031420655.1 Rhodospirillales bacterium
GCCGACGATGCCCTGCGCTACCTCGCCATCGGCGATCGCTTGCACCTCAAGCGGGTGCATGCCGCAGAACTCCGCGATCTGCGTGAAGGTGAGCGCGGTCTTGTCGATCAGCCATACAGCGGTGGCTTTTGGCATCAGAGGCAGGCCGGGCACTTGGCTCATGGTATAGTCCTTGGTGTCTGCACAGGGCAGAGCATGTGTTCGGGTTGTTGTGACCCGTGCGGTATGGGCCTGCAACGGCTTGGGGGTCAACGACTTTCCCTTGCGGCTCAGTCGTTGTTACGGTCTGACCAAGACAAGCCCACGGAGCGAAGATGGATGACGACCTGCCTCAGAACCGCCGGGTGGAACGGGTGAACCTGGACCCGTTGGGGGTCGCCGAATTGCAGGGCTACATCGTCGCATTGCAGGCCGAAATCACGCGAGCCGAAGCCACAATCGGCCAGCGGCAAAAGCAACAAGGACTGGCCAACAGCTTTTTTCGTACGCCTTGAATAAGAGGGGCCGGGCAAGTGAATGCGCGGCCCCGTTTGTGTTCAGGCCGCTTGGGCCTGGGTGTCGTTTGCAATCACCGGCTGGGCGTTGGCCTGCTTGATGGCGATAGTGCGGGGCTTCAACGCTTCCGGCACTTCACGACGCAGGTTCACGTGCAGCAGGCCATTCTGCAACTCGGCGCTGACTACCACCATGTGATCGGCCAGGGTAAAGCGGCGCTCGAATGCGCGGCCCGCGATACCACGGTGCAGCATCTCGCCCGCCGGCTGCTCGGCCTTCACGCGTCCGGTGATGAATAGCGTGCTCTCCCGCACGACCATCTCCAGGTCGTCCTGGGCGAAACCAGCAACCGCCATCGTCAGGCGGTAGGCGTCATCGCCCGTCCGCTCGATATTGTAGGGCGGATAGGTGGTCTGCGCGGTTGTCGTGTGCGCCGAGTCGGCCAAGCGGGCCAGGCGGTCGAAACCGATGGCGGTGCGAAATAGCGGGGTAAAATCGTATGTCATGAACAATCTCCGTTAGAAGCAAGGTTCGGTCATGGGCCGCCATTTGGGCCGGCCCGGTTCAGGCCCCGCAGCCCCATTGGGCACCGCGGACAGAAGCTATTTTTGTCAGGGGCTGGCACGTTTCAAGGGGCTATTCGCCGCTCAGCTCCCGTCGCCGCTTGTCGAGCTCTTCCGAGTAACGGCGGAGTGCGTACTGTTCGGTCAACACGCCGATCACCTTCATCGTCTCCACCCCGTCCACCACCGCCAGCTCGTCGCCCTCGGTTTGCTCGAACAGCTGCACGGCTTCCTTGATCGTCATTTGCGGCAGGAGCACCGTCTTTTTGTGGTGGACGATTTCGGCCAGCTTTTCCGTGGTCTCGGGCGCGGCATATCCCTCGCTTGTGGCCAGGATGCCGGCGTAGCGGTCGGCCTGGTCGACGGCGATCACGCGCCCGATCGAACCGAGTGCAAACTCCCGCTTGAACGTCGCCAGCGACATGTCTGCCCGTACGATACGGAACTCACGCCGCATCATGCGCCCGACCGTGAGATTACGCATCCATCCTACGTCGAGGGCGCTGCGGATTGCCTCACCCCGCAAATGAAAGCGCCAGGTGGCAAAGCTGTATCCGAACGTCCGGCGGACGGTGATGGTGCTGACGACGCTGGCGGCCAGCACGGCGACCGTCATTGGGAGCGACCCGGTGCTTTCCAGCGCGAGCAGCGCCATCGTCAGCGGGCCGCCCACGACGGCAACGGCCAGCGCGCTCATGCCCACCAGGGCGCACACGACAGCGGGCAGGGCCTGCACGACCGTCACCAGCCCCAGCAGTCCGGCGAACAGCTTGCCCACCAGCGCGCCCAAGAACAACGACGCGAAGAATAATCCGCCTCTGAAGCCGGAGCCGATGCTGACGGCTGACGCCAGCGCTTTCAGCACGATCAGGATGGCAATTTGCTGCAATCCATACGGTGCATCCAACGCCACGCGCAGCGCCGAGTGCCCGGATGACATGACGGCGGGCGACCACAGGGCCATGATCCCCACCGCAACGCCACCCAGCGCCGGACGCAGCCAAACGGGCATCTTGCTGCGGCGGAACAGGTCCTCCACCACCGTAACGCCGCGCATCAGCGCAATCCCACCCAGGGCACACACCATGCCGAGCGCCAGGATCGGTACGTAATCCACCGCCTCGATCGACGTTGGCACCCGGATGTCGAAACCGATCGCGGCCCCGCCCAACACGCGCACGACCGACACGGCACAGATCGCGGCCATGACGACAGGTGCCAGTGTCACGAGTGAGTAGGTGCCGATCACGAGCTCGAACGCATAGAACGCGCCCGTCAGCGGGGCATTGAAGGCCGCCGCAATCGCCCCGGCCGCGCCGCAGCCGACCAGCAGCCGCAAATCGCTGCGCCGGACGCGGAAGCTGCGCCCAACCCAGGACGCGATGGCGGACCCGATCTGTGCGTACCCGGCCTCAAGCCCCACGGAGGCACCGACGCCGTTGGACCACACGGTCTGGCCGACGACGATCGCGCTGTCCGGCAACGACATGCGCCCGCCATAAAGTGCGTTGGCCTCGATCGGGTCGACTGTGCGGCGCGGTAGCCAGCGGGCCAGCGCCCACCCGGCACCGCCCAGGACCAGCCCACCCACCGCCGGGACCGCCAGGGCGCGCAATGGGTTGATGGCGATGGTGGACGACAGATAGTCGCCGGGCGCCAGCCGGAACAGTACGCGGTGCATGAATTGCGCCGTCTCTGCCATGCCTACCACGACCAGGCCAGCGCCCAGGCCAACGCAGGCCGCAAGCACCACCAGCCAGATCTCATCGGCACGCACCAGGGCGCGCAGGGTCTGCGGCACGTTGCCCAGCACCGTATCCAGCCGCGACAGGACGCCCGGGCGGGTCGGGGGCGGGGCCTGACCCTGCCGTGGGGTGCTGGTGAACAGAGACATAAGGACGCCACCACGCCAGGCACCGGAAGCGGCACCGCCCCTTCTTAATGCGTCCGGCGTGGGCTGGGGGCAAGGTATGCTGTTGCCGCGGCGGCCGGCCAGGCATACTGGCGCGATGACGATTTTTCTGAACCAGCATCACGGCACGCCCGGCCTGGTCGTATTGCCTGCGAGCGGCTGGCGGCGAGCACAGGCCTTTTTGGCGTCATGGCCGGATGTTCCGGGCGGAGTTTTGATAGATCACGCGGACTGGGCCGCCGCGGCGGGTGTCGGGCGTCTGGTTGCGTATGAGAACGCGCTGGATATTGCGCCCGCCGCGTTCGCATATGGCGCCCGGCAGGCGCTGTATGCCGCGCTCAGCCGTGCCGGACGGGGCGGCGATCCGGCGGCCGTGACCCTGGCCAGTGATGACTGTGTGCAAGTCCAGCGGGTCGCAGCGCAACTCGGCTGCCAATGCTCTGCCAGTGCGGCCGGCGCGGAATGGGTCAGTTCGTACGCCACACCCGGCTACATCGAAATCCCGCGTGAGATCATGCAAGCCTATCGCCTGGTTCCTGAGCGGGCAGGGGCCATGTGGACCGGCGAACCGCCTACGCACGTAATCGTGCCGGGTGGCGACGGGCTACTGGCTGCCGCCGTGTCCGTTCATCTGCGCCCCTGGGGCGTCCGTCTTGTGGTGAACGAGCCTGCGCACGACGCGCCCCTGATAAGCCACGCCATGGGCCAGCCCGGACGCGAACCGGGCTTGCTGGTATGGCAAGAACTGGAGCGTGCGACATTCGCCTATGTGGCGGGGCCACTGGCGCTCCATAGGGTCGCGCTGGGAATGCGGCCGGATAGCCGGGTGCTGATGTTTACCGAAGCCGCGGCGGGTCGCGCCATCGATGCGTAGCGGTGACCGGGCAGCCGGTGTGGTGCCGGCCACAAGACCATCCAGTCCCGCCATGCCCATACACCGCGCTGGCCTGATCCAGCTTGCAGTGGCTGTCATCCTGCTTGGTGCGGCGTGGCCGCTCACGCGGATGGCGGTGCTGGACGGGGCTGGGCCGGCCTGGTTCGCGCTGGGGCGGGCAGGGTTTTCGGGGCTGGCGGCGCTCGTGTTCGTGGCCGCCATTGGCCGCCTGCGCTGGCCGGTGCGGCGGGATGGGCCGGCGTTGCTAGCGCTCGGTGTGTTGCAGCTGGCGGCGTTCTTTGCCTTGTCGCACACCGCGGTTGCCTGGGTGGGCGCGGGGCGGACTGCGGTGCTGGCCAATGCGGTGCTGGTGCCAGCTGTACCGCTCTCGGTCCTGCTGCTGCACGAAGCCGTCTCACCCCGGCGCTGGGTGGCGTGCGGGCTGGGGCTTGCGGGCGTCATCGTGCTATGCGGGCCATGGTCGATCGATTGGGGAGCGCCGCGCGTGCTGGCCGGGCATGCGCTGTTGCTGGGCGCGGCGACGGCGTGGGCCGCGGCCATCATCATCGTCCGCCGCTGGCCGCCGCAGATGAGCCTGCTGGCACTGATGCCATGGGCGTTCGCCATCGCCACACTGGCCTTGCTGCCCGGCGCGCTGAGCCACCCCGCCGGCGTGTGGACCGCCGGATCGTGGGGGGCCTTGCTGGCGATCGGGCTCATTGCGGGCCCGGCTGGCAGCTGGTGCGTCATGCAGGCGCAACAATCGCTGCCCGTCGCCATCGCCGGCACAGGCTTCCTGCTCACGCCCGCGCTCGGTCTCGTGCTATCGGCCTGGTTGCTGCACGAGACGCTGGGGTGGGATATGCTACTGGGTGCTGGGCTGATCCTGGGCGGCGCTGCCGTGGCCGCTCATCCCGGGTTCGGGTCTGGCTCCAGGAGACCTGGCCCAAAAGGACCTGGCCTAAAAGAACCTAGCGTGAAAGGAAAAGTATGATCCTGCACGCGATCGATCAAGGTTCCGGCGGCGAGACGCTCGTCTTGCTGCATGGACTGTTTGGCTCGGCTGGTAATTTTGGCATGATCCAGCGGCGGCTTGCCACACAGCGCCGCGTTCTGGCCCTAGATCTGCGTAACCACGGCGCAAGTCCCCATGCGGACGGGATGGAGTACCCGGCGATGGCGGCGGATGTGATTGACACGCTGGACCGGCTTGTGCCTGGGCCGGTGGCCCTGCTGGGTCATTCCATGGGGGGCAAGGTCGCTATGGCTGCCGCCCTGCTGCATCCGGCCCGTGTAGCGCGGCTGATGATCGCCGACATCGCGCCCGCGCCCTACGAGCCACATTTTCGCACCTTGGTTGCCGCGTTGCAGGCCCTGCCGATGACGCCGGGCCAGACCCGGGCGGAGGCGGATCAGGCACTGGCGCCGGCCGTCCCGGACGCCAAGCTGCGCGGCTTCCTGCTGCAGAACTTTCGCCCCGGCCAGATTGGCAAGGAAGGCGGGGGCTGGCGCATCGGCCTGGACGCCATCGCAGCCGCACTGCCCACCATCGAGGGCTGGTCCACGACCGGCCAGTATCCGGGACCAGCGCTGTGCTTGATGGGCGAGCATTCGGAGTACGTGCTGCCGGAGCATCGAAAGCTATTCAGGGCGCTGTTTCCCGCGATCCGGTTTACGACGCTGCATGGGGCCGGGCACTGGCTGCATGCAGATGCGCCGGACGCATTCGTGGCGGCCGTGCAGGGGTTTATGCCGGCATCTTGACCTTTTTGCCCTCGTCGGCCGCACGCCAGAGGTACCAGGCGGCCGTCGAGCGATAGGGGCCCCACGCCTCACCCACCGCCGCCAGCTCTCGTGGGCGCAGCTGTGCTTCATGCCCGTTGATCAACCGCCAGCCCTCACGCACGCCGAAATCGTCAACCGGCAGCACGTCGGGCCGGCCGAGGGTGGAGATCAGCACCATCTCCACCGTCCAGCGCCCGACGCCCCGGATCGTGATTAGACGTTCAATCAGTGCGGCGTCGGGAAGCGTCGCGGCCACAGCGGCGGACGGTACGGTGCCATCCAGGGTGCGGGCGCAGATATCGCGGATGGCAGCAACCTTGCTGGCGGAGAACCCGCACGCCCGCAATTGCTCATCGGCCAGGGCGGCGGTGCCGGCCGGGCTGGGAAAGAAGCCGGGTACGAGGGCAATGAAACGCGTGAGGATCGCCTCCGCCGCCCGCGCGTGCAATTGCTGGTGGGCGATGGCACGAACCAGCGCCTCATGCGGCTCACGCGGGGTGGGCCGGGCCGTGCAGGGGCCGATGCGCTGGATGAGCGCGGCCAGCACCGGGTGGGCGGCTTGCAAATGGGCTTGGGCTGCGTTCATCAACGGATCCTGAGTAGCGTTGCGCGACGAAACGGAGTTAAGCTGAGGTTGCGACGATGGAGCGGGCAGATGCGCCACACCATACCCCACGGCCGCCCAATGCCGGCCAAAAAGACGGGCGGCATAGAGGACAGCCAGATGGAAGCCAACCGCGTCACCGCCAGCCTGGCCGGCCTGGCCTTGATGCTTGCCCTCGTTATTGGCGGGTTTTTGCTCATGCGGCACATGCGTGATCAGGCGCGGCTGGAGGATTGCCTTATGGCCGGGCGGATCAACTGCGCCCCTATCGCGATGCCCTTACATTAGGCTTGCGGCGATGTTGACCGTCAGCGCCACGATCACGGTGTTGAACAGAAACGACAGCAGGCCGTGCACAATCACCAGCCGGCGGAGCTTGCGCGACGTGATCTGCACATCCGACACTTGAAACGTCATGCCGACCACGATCGCAAAATAGAGGAAGTCCCAGTAATCCGGCGCGTCGTCGCCAGGGAATTCCAGGCCCGCGTCGATTTTCATCGCCCCCAAGGTCCGGCCATAATATTCGTGGGCGTAGCGGAGCGCGAAAACGACGTGGGTCACCAGCCAAGACAGCAGCAGCGTCGCGGCGACCAGTGCCACATGTAATTGTCGCTGCCACGCCACGAGGTCTTTCGTGTTGGCCAGCACCACGGTCACGGCCACGAAACTGGCGACGGTACCGGCCAGCGTGATCCAAAAGATCGTCCACGCCCCATCGTCCTGCCGCTCGGCATTGGCGGCCATCGTCGTATCGCCTCCGCTGGTGGCGAACAGGAAGGCAGTCGCGACCAGCAGGGCCAGGCTGCCCGCATCCCAGGCGATCACCGCCCGGGTGGTGGCCAGCAGCAGGCCAGGCAGCACGCCAGGCAGCACCAGGAATACGGCTGCCGAAAACAGCGCCGAACCCACGACGCGTGGATGCGAGATAAGCGCCCGGCCGATGACGGCTATCTGGGTCATGCCCGGCGCGCCCTTCGCGGTGCCGCGGTTCGGGGGGGCGCAGCAGATACGGGCGCTGGGACTGGGTCTGCTACCAAACGAATATGATCCTCCGCCACTCCTTGAAAATGCCGGGCGAGGTCGGGGCGCGGGCTATCGAGCCGGGCCACCGCCTCGTCCCGCATGCGGGTGAACGCATCGCGGGCAGCGCCGGGGGCACCAAGGTGATTGAGCCGCAGCACACCTACGCAGAACAGCGCATGAAACAGCACCATGGGATCATGCGCGAGCGCGCCGGTGACCGCGTCAAGATTGTCCAGGGCCGGATAGAGCGCCGTCGCTTCGTGATACCGTCCGTCATGCACCAGCCTGTTGAACACGCCTGCCAACCGCACCACGACGACGGGCCGGGGCGGATCCAGCATATCCGCGCGCCCCTCCGGCGAGGGATGAACCAGCGACAAAAGCAACGAGGGTTCAAGTTCCGGCGCAAGTATCGTGAACTGATCCAAAATCGTCACGCGTGCTTGCCAAGCACAGTCGCGCAGATGGTGGTCCACCAACCCATAATCACGTAACGCGCGATAGGATTGGCCCGCGTACACCATCGCCAGCCGGGCATGGGCCACGATACTTTCGGGGGTGGCCACCGGCATCCGGCGCTCTAGGACCGTCCGGTGATATAGCACTGCCGGCAGGTTGATGGGCGCTTCGGCGCGTAAGCGCTCCACCAGGTCAGGACCTGTTACGCCGAAGTCGCGCTCGGCCCGGACGGGCGGCAGGCGTTGGCGCACCAGGTCGATGCCGAACCGCTCCCGCCATGCGATCGTAATACGGGCATACAGCGCCAGCACCGCGTCAAGCGGCCCGGCGTCCACCATGGCGCCGAGCAAACGCCCGGCGGCACCGTTCCACAACGTGCTGCCCGGTGCGGCACCGTCGATCAGGCATTGCAGGTAGGTGACATATCCCGCATGGGCGGCTGCTTCGCCGGGGAGAAAGACGAGCGGACGGTCCGACGCGAACACGAACAGCGTTTGCTCTTCCACGCGGCACACAACGTGCTGGAACCCGGCCCGGCGCAGGTAGAATTCCATGGCGGGCGCCGTGAACAGAACCAGGTGCGCACCGACCGTCAGCATCGGCGCCAGCGTCCCGGGATTGGTTTCGGGCGAAATCCCACCAGCATGCGGCGTACCCATGACCAGCACGCCGCCCGGCGCGATGTGGCGGCGCATGAGGGCCATGAACGGATAGAGGTCCGGGATGTGCTCGATGAGTTCCATCGCCAGCACCATGCCAAACGGCGGGCCCACATCCGTCTGTTCGGTCAGGTAGCAGCGCCGGATGTCCGCCCCCAGCATCTCTCGCCCGGCGTCGGCGAAGAAAGACGGATCGACGCCCACCGCCCGCCAGCCAAGGACGCGTGCGGCCGTATCAACGGGAAAGCCGAAGCCGCACCCCACGTCCAGCAGGCTGTCGATGCCGTGCGCGGCGGCATCGATCTGCCATAGCGGCCGGATCATCTGATGCAGCCCGGCGTTCTGTTCGGCATAGAACTGCACGAACAGGCTGGCCGGCTTGTCGGCGGCATAATCCGGCGGCACCTGGCCGGGGAAGAACCGCGCGGTGCAGCGGCCGCAGCGGACGAGCGTGGAGTCGGGCTCCGCGGTCTGCAGCACCACGTCAAACGGGCCGGGCTGATCACAGACGGGGCAGGGCAGTGCGGCGCAGGTACCGCCGGGCCAAGTGATTTTCATGACCGCAGCTGAGCGCGGACGGCCTGGTTGACCTGCAGCCGGTCGATCACCGCCTGCTGCGCCCGCGTCTGCCGTTGCAGGCGGTTGATAACCATGATGAGGTCATCCCACCATATCGCCCCTGCTACGCCGGACGTGGTGACCGCGCGCGCGTCCCGCTTTTCGTAGAAGCCGAAGCTGACATAGTGGTCGTAGGCCGAACCAATCAACCCGGTCGCGACCGCCACAGCTACATCGGGGTGGGTGTCGAGGTAATGTTCGATGTCGAGCTGCCCCGGCTCCAGTAATATCCGGCGCCGGTCCTCCAGGGCTTGATAGGCCGCAAGAAGCTTGGACAGGTGCAGCGGCTCCGCCAGCCGGGCCCGGGCGAGGGCCGTGGCCCATGGCCGCAAACCCTGCTGCGCCGTGCGGGCGGGCGGCAGATCGGGTGCGGCAGACCCGGCCGTGCACGCGCGATAGGCCGCCTCCAGCCCACCGAGCCAGCCCTCGTAGGTGTTGGGACACACGATGGCACCGGGTAGATTGGTATCGCGATAAGGTGCGGCGTCGCTATAGACACCAACCAGCCCGGTGGCGGCGGCGTCAAGCATCTTCACGTCGCTCTTGCCATCGACGAAGTCCTGCGTTTCAGCGTCGGCACCGGTTTCCAGCGGGCAGACCAGGATGGCCGGCGACAGGTCGCGGATGTAGTCGAGATAGGCGTGCCGCGGCAGAAGCCCGACATGCTCAATCGCTGCCCCATCGAGCCCCGGGCCGGGTGCCGCACCCAGGCATACCAGCCTGATGCGATGGGCCATGCAGAAATCGCGCACCGCAGCCTCCACCAACGGACGCGCAGCGGTCAGTGCCGGCAGGTCGGACGACGCCCAGATAACGGCGCGCGGTGTGCCAGCGGCACGGGGCAAGGTGGGATGCGTCGCTAGGTTGGGTGTGACAATGGTCTTGTCCGCCAGGCGGGTGCCGCCGCGCGCCTGCAACAGTTGCCCCAGCCGGACGGTCGAGCAGGACAGCACCGCCGCCTGCTGCAGCAAAGTCCGCACGGCCTCACGCGACCGGTCACCGAACCGTTCCCGGTATTGCGGGCTGGCGAGCAAGTTGTCGTCGAGGTCGTAGATGAACGGCAAGCGCAACGCACGCAGCAGGAGCATGAGGGCCGGGGTGAAGCTGCGATGGATGATGACGGCGCCATACGGTTTCCGTTCCACGCCGGGTGCCTGGGTACAGAAGGTGACGACGCCGTCGCGCACGACGGTGTAGCCGGCGATGGCTCCCCGCCGGTGCAGTGCGCCGAGGGGCGCGTGAATGCGCACGTCGATCAAAATATCATGTTCGGACGAGAGCACGAGGACCTGGCCATCTGCACCCAGCGGCGTTTCGTGCGCGTGCGGCGCAAGCCAAGCCGCATCCTGTGCGGTGCGAAGCGCGAGCGCGTGGCGTACGGCGCTGGCCAGGATGGTTTCGGGATACAGAGTCTGCGCGAGGCGGCGCGCGGCGGCTTCGGTATCGTCCTGGGTTGCCAGCGCACTGAGCGCGGACGCGATACCGTCCGGAGGCGCGTACCGCCCGGCCCCGGATGTTTCGAGGTGCTGGGCGAGGATGCCGGGTACAATCGTCAGCACCGGGCGTCCAGCCTGGAGCGCCGCCCGAATGGACGATGGAATATGCATCCGGTCTTCGGCCGTGCCGGGCCGCAAGTCGAGCACGATGGCCCCCGGCGGCGCCGCATGCGGCGCGATGCCAGCACCGGGAAGCGACCGTGCGTGGCGCAAGGCGAGCAGCCCGGCCGCACCCGGCGCGTCAGCGCCGGCAACGAGCGCCCAATTGTGCTGGACCGCCCAGGCAGCGGCCTGGGCCAGCGCGGTTTGTACCTCTGGCGGGCTTTCCGGACCAAGGTTGACGGATAATCCGCGTCCGCCTGGCGGGGCTGCTGCGTCGGGTGCGAACACGACGACCCGGGCGCTGACACCCGCCTCGGCCAGAGCTGGCGACCAAAGCCCGGCCTCACTCTCCAATCCAACCAGCACGAGGTCGGCCCCGACGCAGCTGCGCGCGATCTCTTGCCGCCACGCCGCACGACGGGCCGGGCCGCCGAGCGCCGGCTGCATCAGGGCGATGTCGGCCACATTGCACGCGTCCGGCGAAAACGGCTGACGGCGCTGGGCCGGGTCCAGCCACACCACCACAGCGTCGCCCAGTTGCGCACTCTCATCCCAACGGGTGGTCGCAAGGGCGGCGAGGGCGCTGGCGACCTGCTGGGCGCGCGCGGCGGACCCGCCAACAAGGGCAGCCTTCAGCATGGGCCGGCCAGTGCAAGCAGGGCTGCAATCTGGGCGTCCTGCTGTTCGACAAGTTCCACCAGTTCAGCCATCGCGGCGGCCAGGGCGCGGTCTGTGGTGCTATGGTCCAGTCGCGGCGTTGGGTCAGCCTGCAGCACCTTGGTGCATAACTCCGCCATTCGGTCACCCCCGGCCGCGCGGTCCTGCAGGTGCCGCATGAGCTGATCGGCTGCGAGGCTGTGACGGCCCTCGTTCCACAAGGCCCATGCCGTGTCGAGCAGGTGGTCGGGCGCGGCGTCGGGCGCGAAGTCGGGCCCGACGTGGTCCGCCGGGACGGGCTTGGGCGCGGACAGGCCGGGGTTGCG
>JANONC010000363.1:0-52936 GCA_031420655.1 Rhodospirillales bacterium
CCGCAGTCAGCACGCAAGCCGCGTCAAAATCTCCTCGAAGCGGGATCGGCATGGCGAAACTCCTCGGTTCGCCATCCTTGAATCAGAACCGCTCCGCGTCGCGCAACCCCTACCAGTCAGCCTTAATCAGGGTTGGTATAAGCCCGATGCGTGAGCACGATGCGGCATGGGCCCCTGCCGTGTTCCGCCGCGGCCTTGATGGCGGCAAGAAGATCAAGGGCCGCAAGCGTCACGCCCTGGTGAACACGGCCGGCCGGGCGCTCAAGTTCCAAGCCCATGCGGCCGATATCCAGGACTGCGATGATGCCGGGCCGCTGCTGCGGGCGTCACGGGCGCGGTGGCCGTTCGTACGCCTCGCGTTTGCCGACGCCGGCTACCAAGGGCCGCGCTTGGCGGCCTTAAGCCCGATCCGGATCGAAATCGTGCGCAAGCTTGAAGGCCAAGTGGGCTTCGCCGTCCATGCCCGGCGCTGGGTCGTCGAGCGCTTCTTCGCTTGGATCAACCGTAACCGCCGCCTGGCCAAGGATGTCGAGGCCACCAACGCCCCAACCGAAGCCTTCCTCTACGCAGCTTCGGCTATCCTGCTGCTACGCCGACTGCCACGTTGATGGACCGATCCGAGACAGACGCTAAGAAATTATTAAGTGGTGTTGAGCGTGCTGTGCTCAATTTGAAAACTTGTAGCATGGCAATTTTAATCTTGCTTTTGGCTGTGACCGTTGCGGAAGCCAATGACGTTCAAGATGTTTGCATGTCTATGTTGGAACTATCTTCAGCGAACACCGCGCCGGAAGTTTTAGTGGGAAATCATCAGGGTGGTATAGAGGCCTTCCCGGTTCATCCACAATACTGCAAAGCGAATGCGAAGGACTGTAAAGGGATAACGGGAGAGAAAATCGCCGATGGAAGCTTGTTGCTCATAGAGCGTTATAAAGAGGGTTTCGCTTGCGCTCATACCATTGCAACTTCGAAAGTAATATCTGGGTGGATACCTTCATCAAGCATTAAGCCAGATAAAACTGGCTTAAATATTACGCTATCGCTATGGAATGGTAGATGGAAGCAGGTGCTTGGTAATGCGGTCATTAAAATATCGATAGAGAACGATAGATTTGTTGCAGAAGGCGATATGACGCATGAGAATCCGAGGAGACAGGGCCAGAATGGCGGTTATTTCAAAGACCGTTTCCGGCCGTATTTCCGATTAGCTCGTACGATAGACCAGGTTTCAAATGGACGATGCGCGATTCAGTTTATCATGTTGAATAAGCTAATAGCTGTTATTGATAATCACGAATGCGGTGGAGAAGACATATCTTTCTCTGGATTTTATCATAACTGACCTTAACCCTTATCTGGGATTAAGAGGCCGTTTCGAATCGGCTGATCAACGATCGAGCCTCCGGAGGAGAATGACGCTGGAGGCGGCGTAGAGGAAGGCCTCCACGCTCTCGATCGAGGCCTCGACGGCTTTTGCCAGCCGCCTGGTCCGGCATACTGGATTGCTCCGCCGAGCGGCTCGCAGGGACGGCTTTTGTTGTTCACTTTAATTCCGGCCGTCATTCGTTTGCATGACGACGCGCCGCCCCGCTCCGTGCAGTGAATAGAGGCATATCCGTGGGGTGACACATGCTTGAGCATCTGACGCGACGGGCCGTTTCATCACCGGCCCGGCCACCCAAAAACCGGGGGGCGTAGCCCTATGACGCATATTCGCGCCCTGTTTGGCCGCCGCCGGGTTAATGGCTTGCGGGATAAGCTATCCAAGTGCACCGCCGTATCGGGCCTCATGCATTTTGAGGCGCTCGAACCTCGTGTGCTGCTTTCAGCCGATCTGTTGCCAGTTCATGGATCATTGGACGTACCGGGTCAGCAGGACCATTACGCCTTCTCGCTCGACACCACCAAAGACCTCTATTTCGACAGCCGGACCAGCACGCCCCAGTTCAACTGGACGCTGAATGGACCCGGCGGCACGGTCGTTTCCAAGTCACCCTTCACCCAGTCTGACTCCTACGGCATTGGCGGCCCGGCCGCGCTGCATGTGCCAGCAGGGGACTATACGCTGGATGTGCAGTCGCGGGATGGCACGACTGGGGCATATGACTTCCAGCTGCTCGACCTTGCCAATGCCAAGCCGATCACTGCTAGCACTCCCATCGACGGCACCCTGAACCCGGCCAACCGCACGGACCTGTATCGCTTCACCGCCACGGCGGGTGACACGGTATTTTTTGACGGCCACGCGCTAGACCAGCACTCGGTCGCATGGCGCGTGATCGGCCCGGACGACAACCTTATTTTCGGCCCGAACAATGTGGGACAGGACACGGGACCCACCAAGCTCGATAAAACCGGCACCTATACCGTGATGATCGAGGGTGCGACCGATCAGACCGGGGCGGCCCCGTACAGCTTTACCGTCCTACCCGTGACCACCACGCACGCCACCTTGGCGCTCAATCAGACTGTGGCGGGTAGCCTTGCAACACCGGGGCATAGCGACGCGTATAGTTTTGCCGTTACCCAGTTCACGCAGGTTGTGTTCGATAGCCTGAACAGCCGGGACGACGTGTCGTGGGCGCTGACCACCACGGGCGGTTTGCCAGTGGGCGGGGGATCGTTCGGTGGTTCCGACGGCAACGGCACACCGGCGTCCGATCTGCTCCGCCTTGCCCCGGGCGGCTACACGCTCACCGTCAGTGGGTCTGGCGCGGCGACGGGGGTGTATGGCTTCCGGCTTTTGGATACCGGCACGGCGCAGGTAGCCGCCGTCAACACGGCTATAACCGGCACGCTGGGCGATGCGGGTGCAGTGGCGCAGGGCATGCACATGTCTGGCGGCGCGCCGGTGGTGGACGCCTCCTCAGACCGCGCCACCAGCTTTGGCACCGCGCAGGTCGTGGGCACTGTGCCAGTCTCAATGGCACTTCAGCCGGACGCCTTTACGGTCGAGGCATGGGTCAACCGCGCCTCCACCGCATCCGGTAACCGGGATATCGTGCGCCAGGGCTCGGGTGCCGCCGGCTATGCGCTGCTGGTCAGTGGGGCCGGGCAGCTCACATTCCAGGCGGGTGCCGCATCCGTATCCGCCGCAGCCGCGCTGCCGCCCGGCCAATGGACCCACGTGGCTGGCACGTTCGATGGTGCGACGCTGCACTTGTTCGTGGACGGCGTGGACGTGTCCGCTGCGCCGGCTGCGGGTGCGGTCGCGTATGACACCAACGGCGTGGTGCTGGGCGGCCGCGATCCGTTCGGCAACGCGGTCTGGAGCGGCGCGCTCAACGACGTACGGATCTGGAACACGGCGCTACCTGCCGGAACGATCGCCGCCAACCGCCTGCATGAGCTGGGGGCCGCACCCGGCCTGCTTGCCAACTGGCGGCTGAACGACGCCGCTGGCCTCACGCTCACTGATGCCAGTGGGCAGGGGCATGACGCGACGCTAGTCAACCTGCCCGGCACGGCCACCGCGCTGTATGCTATCCCGCTAACGGCCGGCCTGAGCTATACTCTGGAAAACCTGTCGTACGACCGCAACGACTCCGTTCGCGTTTTCAACCCGGCCGGGTTTCAAGTGGCATACAGCCAATACGAATTCATCGCGCCCACATTTACCGCAGAGGTGTCCGGGACCTACACGGTCGCGGTTGAGGGCAACCCCGGCAATACCCGGCCCGCCAATTTCAACGTCCGCTTGAACGAGGGCTCGACCGCGGTGCAGGCGCTCGCGGTGGGCCAGACGGCAAGCGGCACGATTGGGTTGCCGGGTCAGTCGGTCTCGCTCGGCTTCACGCTCGGGTCTGCATCGCAGCTAGTGCTTGACGTGCTGGATGCAGCGGCAGGGCTGCAATGGCGCCTCATTGGCCCGTCTGGCGCGGTTGTCCCAGCCAGCGACCTGACGCACGCGGACGGCTTTAATGCGCCGCAGAATCCGGTGCTGGCCTTGGCTGCCGGGCAATACCATTTGATCGTTAACGGCACCGGTACCACGACCGGTACGTTCCATTTGCGCCTGCTGGACGCTGCTTCGGCAACGCCGTTTGCGCTGGGCACCACCCTGTCCTGGGCTGCGGACCAGCCGGGCGGTGCAACCCTCTATACGTTCGCGGCGTCGGCCGGGGATCAAGTGTCGTTCCATCCCGGGTCGCCCGATGACAACATCGCCTGGCAGCTGCTGGACCCTACCGGACGCACGCTGTTCGGCCCGCATTCTGTGCGGGACGAGACGGGCGTTACACTAGGAGCGTCCGGAACCTATCTGCTGCTGATCGGAGGCTATCCGAACGGGTCGGCACCATCCGCCAGCATTGGCACCAGCCTTGACAGCCACCAGGCTCCGGCGGCACCGGCTGGCACGCCACTCGCCCTAGGTGCCGTCGCGACCGCGACACCCGGGCCGGGTGCGACCGACCGGTACGTCGTGACCGTGGCAGCCGGGCAGCGCCTATATTTCGACAGCCTTACCAACAGCGACGGTGTAACCTGGTCGTTGGCAGGGCCGCGTGGCACGGAGGTATCGTCGCGCCGGTTCGACCAGACCGATGGCAAGGATCGGAACGATAACCCGGTTCTGGTTCTGCCGCTTGCCGGCCAGTACGAGCTGGATGTGACGACCGGCGCGTCGTTTGGCGGACCGTATGCGTTCCGGCTGACGGATATCGACGCCGGCGCGACGCCGATCACGACCGACGGGGCCGTAACCACCCGCACACTGACGCCCGCCAATGGCACGGACATCTATCAGTTCAACGCGACGGCCGGGCAGCTTCTGCATCTCAAGGCAACCCAGAACACGGGCTACTACAGTTCGTATGGCGTTAGCCTGCGGCTGATCGACCCGGCCGGCCAGCAGGTCGTGCAGGATAGTTCGCTCGCGTTCAACAACCTGCTCACCCTGCCGTTATCGGGCCGCTACACGCTGCTGGTGGAGGGCGATGTGGGCGAAAGCCTGGCCAGCCCGTCGACCTACACGATAGCGCTACAGACCACGATCGCGCCCACCGCGCCGCTTACGCTGGGCACCGCCGTACACGGTACCATCGCGGGCGGGGCGCAGGCGGATAGCTACACCTTCACCCTGGCCGCAGCCACGCAGCTCGTGCTCGGCAGCACGACGGATGACGGCAACGTGCAGATCGCGGCCGTGGGCAGCCAGGGCACGATCTTCACCCGCTTTTTGTCCGATGCCGAGAGGCTGCAGGGCACGTCACCCGTGTTCACGCTCGCGGCTGGCAGTTACAAAATTGTGGTCACCTCCGCCGACGGCCGGGCGACGCCGGCGTACGGTTTCGCGCTGTACAACGTCGCAGGCGCGCAGGCGCTGACACCCGGTGCCGTAGTGACGGAGGCGTTTAATCCCGGCGGCTCGCTGCAGGCCTACACCGTCCAGGCCTCGGCCGGGCAGCAGTTGCGTGTCATTGCTGGCACGTCCGGCAGCCGGTCGTATCGCGACCAAGTCATCGTGCTGGACCCAAATGGCGTGCCGCTGGGCGGGGGGCAGGACCTATTCCAGACTAATGGCTACGCGGCGACCGTAAGCGGGACCTACACGCTGCTGATCCAGGGGACCGCGAACGCGTCTTACACGCTGGCTGCCTTCGTCGATCCGGCCCCCGCGCCGCTCGCGCTCAACGCTCGGGTGGCCGGGACGCTGCCGTCCGGCAATGACATTGCGCGATACAGCTTCACTCTGGGTACCGCCGTGCAGCTGCTATTCGACAGCCTGACCAACAATGGCAACCTGTACTGGTCGCTAACGGGACCGCACGGCACCGTTACGTCGCACAGCTTTTATAGTTCGGACAGCTACGAATCTGGTGGCACTGCCGTGCTATCGTTGCCGGGCGGCACCTACACGCTCACCATTAGCAACGCCGCTGGCGCTTACGATTTCCGCCTGCTGGACCTCGCCACCGCCACGCTGCTGCAGCCCGGCACGCCGGTCAGCGGCACGGACGCGCCGGGTAACGCGACGAGCCTTTATGCGTTCGACGCGGCAGCTGGCGTGCCGCTCAGCGTGTCGGGCACCGCCGATGCCGGGTATGTGTCGCTGAAGATTATCGATCCATCCGGGCAAACAGTGTTCGGGCCTACAGACTTCCAGACCCGGCTATTCACCCCCACCGCCACCGGACGTTACACGATCCTGGCAGAGGGCCGGGTGTTCGACACGGTCGCTGCGCGGTCCTTCACGCTGGGCGTGCAGGCCGTACCGAGCCAGACCATCCCGCTGACCCATCTGTCCGCGACCCCTGGGCTGATATCCGAACCCGGCCAAATCGGCACCGCGCTCGCCTTCTCCGGCCAGGACCGGGTGGAAGTGCCGGACGGCCTGGCGACCAACCCGGGTAACACCTTCACGATCGAGGCCTGGATCAACCCTGACCGTTACGCTGACACTTACATGCCGATTGTCTGGAAGGGCGATGGCGGGTCGTCGCGCGCTTACTCGCTCTGGCTGCAGAACGATGGCCAGGTTTTATTTTCGCTGTCCGACCCGCAGCACAGCTACGCACTGCGCAGCGATTACGGCAGCGTGAAACTGAATACCTGGACGCATATCGCCGTGGTCGCGGACGCGCAGGCCAATACGCTCACCATCTTCCTCAATGGCGTGCAGGTCGCCCAACAGTCGTTCGGCGCGTTCACCCCGGCGGCGACCACGACGCCGTTGGTTATCGGAGCCGACCTACCTCTTGGCAGCGGCGGCGAAAGCCCCTTTCAGGGCCTGATCGACGACGTGCGCGTGTGGTCCGTAGCCCGCACGCAGGCGCAGATCGCGGCCGCGATGCAAACCGCGCTGACGGGAAACGAGCCCGGCCTCACGCTTGATCTGCCGTTAAACGACGCGACCGGGGCCACGACCCTGGCCGATGCCGGCCCGAACCACGCGACGGCCACGGTCGTGCGCCAATACGGGACGCTACCTGGTGCGATCGAAGGACGGATCGCCGTTCCGTTCGCCCGCGACAGTTACACCTTCACCTTGCCCGCCACGACGCAGTTCGTGATCGACGGCCTGACCAGCAACACGGCCTTTACCGTGGCGATCACCGGGCCGGGCGGCTTAAACGTCACGCGGACCCTGGCCCGGTCGGACAGCTACGAGTTTGGCGGCAACCCCGTGTTCACCGCAGGCGACGGCGCATACACTGCGACGGTCACGGCGACCGATGGCAGTGTGGGCGGGTATGTGTTCCGCCTACTGGACTTGGCCGGGGCGGTTCCAATCGCGCTCGACACGCCGGTCAGCTTCACCCTGCCGGATGGCCCGGGCACGGCCGCGTTCAGCTTTGCGGGGACGGCCGGGACGCAGTTGCTGTTCGATCGGCTGGTGAACGGCGTCGGCTCGAGCGACGTGACGGTCCGGCTGATCGACCCGCTCGGCCGGCAAGTGGCGGGGCCGAGCGCGTTCGACGTGCAGGCCAACTGGGCGACGCTGCCGCTGACGGGCACGTACATTTTGCTCGTTGAGGGGCGGTATTACGGCAAAGTCGCCAATATTCCGCTCTCCTTCGCGCTCGATCGGGCAATAACGACGGTGACGCCCACGGTCATTGGTGGCCCGAACCCGGCGGCCGGGCCGGTATGGGGCGACGGCCGGGTGGCCGGCCAAGGTTCGGCTCCGGCGGGGCTGACGCTGACCGGCGCGGACGAGATCGTGGCACCCGCCAGCGCGGCCGGGTTCACGGCCGGCAGCTTTACGGTCGAGGCATGGATCAACCCTGAACGGTACACCAATTACTGGACGCCCATCACGGCACTGGTGCCGCAGACGGGCGGTTCGGAGGCGTTCCAGCTGCTGCTGCGGTATGATGGTGCGCTCTATGCCTCGATCGTGGATGCGAGCGGCCGCCAGGATATGCTGACGGCACCCGGCGTCGTGGGAACCAAGGCGTGGTCGCACGTGGCGCTGGTCGTGGACCAGGTGTTCGGCAAGCTGGAGATCTTCATCAATGGCGTGCTGACCGCTACCAGCGCCATCCGGGGCAATCCATTGATCAACGTGGCAGGACCCTTGCTGTTCGGCGCCACCCGGGCTGCGGACACCAACGAGGGCCGCTTCGTCGGCGGCATCGACAGCATACGGGTCTGGACCACCGCGCTTTCCGCGGCCCAGGTACTGGCAGAGGTGACTGCACCCGCGCCGTCCGGCACGGCGGGCCTGGCGATTGACCTGCTGTTTACCGAAGGATCCGGCACCACCAGCGCCAATCGCGGGGCGGCGGGCGGCCAGGCCAGCCTGGTTAGCTATAACCCAGACGGCATCACCGGCACGTTGGCGCGGCCCAATCTTCGCAACGCTTATACATTCACGACCACGACGACGACCCGCCTCGTCCTGAACGCGCTGGACGCGGCCGATGGGTTACGCTGGACGTTGACGGGCCCGACCGGTGACGTGAGCACGGCCCTGCTGCGGTATTCGGACGGATTCGACGCGGGGACCGACAGCGTCATCGTGCTGCCGCCCGGGCAGTACACCCTCACCATCAGCGGCGACGGCGACGCGCACGGCTTTTATAATTTCCGGCTGCTGGATATCGATGCGGCGGCGGTGCCGCTCACGCCGGGCACGCCGGTCGCGGGCCAGCTGCTGCAGGCGGACCGCGCGGCCGTGTACAGCTTTACGGCAACGGCCAACCAAACGCTGTTCTTCAATCCGGCGCCGACCGACGGTAGCGTAAGCTGGCGGTTGATTGACCCGTTCGGACGCAACGTTACAGGGCCGAATAGTTTCGGCCAGCAATCCGTCGTGCTGCCCTATGCCGGGACCTGGACCGTTCTGGTCGAGGCGCGGGCGTATCAGCAGGCGCAATGGACCTATGGCTTTACCGCCATCCTGACGCCCACCAACACGCTGCCGCTCACGCTCGGCGCGCGGGTGGATGGTGCCATCACCGTGCCGTCGCAAAAGGACGTTTACACATTTACGCTGGCGCAAGCGACGAAGGCGGTGTTCGACAGCCTGTCTGCCGATAACGCGCTGAACTGGACGCTGAGCGGCCCCACTGGCACCGTCGTCAATGGCCGCGGCTTTCAATACTCCGATGCGACCGGCATTGGCGGATCGACGGCGCTGGCGCTGGTGACCGGTTCATACACGCTGACGGTGGCGGACCAGAATGGCGGCACGGGGGCTTATGCGTTCCGGCTGCTGGATCTGGCGGCCGGGACCGCCATCGCTGCCGACACGGCCGTCACTGGCACGCTTGGCGATAACGGGCGGGACACAAACGTCTATCTATTGACCGCCACCGCAAAGCAGCGCGTGTCGTTCGACGCAACCGGGCTAGGCGGGGCGGCTTGGCGCTTGCTGGACCCTTACGGCAATCTCGTATTCGGGCCGGTTACGACCCTCAGCTCCGGCCCGCTGACGCTCATTGCCGGGAGCTACGCCCTGCTGATCGAGGGCCCTGTGAACGCGGCGGCCCCGGCTAATTTTTCCTTTACGGTGGACAGCCTTGCGCAACAAACCGCGGGCGGCCAGACGGCACAGGATTTCGACACGCCTGGCCTACTGCCATACACGCTCGCAAACTTCAGTGGCCCGCCTGCGGCAGTAACCGCAGGCACTTCCGGACAGGCGCTGTCGCTTACCAGCGGGGCTGGCGGCAACGTCGATAACGGCATCTACTTCCCCGCCACGACGGACAGCCCGCTCGATCACGTAACGGTCGACCTGGATTTTACGATCTCAGCGGGTACCGGCCAAACATCGAGCCTCGTCGTGGCGCTCCTGGATACCGCGACATGGGGCAAGAGCGGCACCGGGCCGGACTTGTTCACCAATGCTGGCTTGGCCAACTCGATCGGTATCGCGATCGAGGCCAATAATAACTACAGCGGCGACGGGTCGGCCAACCATATCGCGGTGCGCGACGACAGCGGGCTGATCCAGCAGGTGTTGCTCAGTCCCACCGTGCTCGCTCTCGCAAGCGGCGCCGTTCTGCACGCGACCATCACGGTGCAGGCAACGGATGGCGGTGCGCTGGTCTCGGTGTCGCTCACGCCGCCGGGCGGGCAGGCAGTCGCGGCGGTAAGCGGCCTGTTCGTAGCCGGGTATCATCTGGCTTCGAGCCGGGTCGCGATCGGTGGACAGAGCTCTTATGGCAGCAACGCGCTGACGATCGACAATATAAAGATTGCGGCCGTTGCCGGTGCCGACGATGCAGCGGCCATTACGCTGGGACAGACCGTGTCCGGCGCGATCCTGGTGGCGGGTGCGACGGAGCGGTACGCGTTCGATCTGGGCAGCCCCACCCAGCTCTATTTCGACAATCTGGTGCGCGACACAGGTTACTTGCATTACAAAGTAACCGGCCCGGCCGGCGTGTTGGCGGACGGCGACCTTTTCTCGGCCGACTCGGGCTATCGCGGTGGTAATCCGCTGTTGGCGGCCCCGGCCGGGCACTATGTCGTGACGCTCTCCGAGCGGTACGGGGCCACGGCGCCGTTCTCGTTCCGGGTGCTGGATGTGGCCGCTGCGACGCCGGTCACCATTGGCGGCCCGGCGGCACCACCGGTTACGACCACGCTGTCGCCCGGCTCGGCCACGGCGCTATTCTCGTTCACCGGCGCCGCCAAACAGATACTCTATTTCAACAATGCCGGCGCGGGCTCCTACACCTTCGTCCGCATCGTCGATCCGTCCGGCAACGTCGTGACCGGGCCCAACGGCCTGGATAATCTCGGCCCGTTCACGCTGACCCAGACCGGCACTTACCTGCTGCTGATCGAGGGCTACAAGGAAGACCTCAATCCCAAGCCGGTCAGCTTCCGGCTGGTGGACGCGACGGCGAGCACGGGGACGCTCACGCTGGGCCAGACTGTCAAAGGCTCCATCGCCGCGCCGGGGCAGCAGGACATCCATAGCTTCATGCTGGCACAGGGTGCCATCCTGTACCCGGATGCGCTGACGGCGGACGGTAACCTGACCTGGTCGCTCTATGGCCCGGCCGGCCTGGTGGATAGCCGCGCCTTCACCAGTACGGACGGCGATCAGCGCCGCACCACGGACGCAGTCGGCTTCTACGCGCCACCCGGTGCCTACCGGCTGGTGGTCACCCGCAACGGCGTTGGCACCGGTGCCTACCAGTTCCGCCTGACGGACTTGGCCACGGCCCCCGCCCTCGCACTGGGCACGGATACGCCCACAGTACTTGCCCCTTCCGACGAAACGCTGGCCTATGCCGTCACGGCCGCGGCCGGCACCCGACTGCATATTTCGGCCACCGGCGGCACGACCGACTACATCAATCTACGCCTGCTCGACAGCGCAGGGCGGCTGGTAGTGTGGGCGCGGGCGCAGAACGGGATGGACACGCCAAAGCTCGCGGGTGGCACGTACACGCTGCTGGCCGAGGGCTACATTTCCGACGGTGCCGCGGCCGAGAGCCTGGTGGTCCGCGCCGATGTGATCACGACGCCCACGCAGCCCCTCATGCTCGGCACGCAGGTTGACTCGACGATCGCAACGCCCGGCCAGCGCCAGATGTACAGTTTCGACATCGGCCAGCCGACGCGCATCCTGATCGACCCGCTCGGCCTCGATGCCCGGTTCGATTTCACGCTGACGTATCCAGACGGCACCACCGCGACGCATGCCTTCAACTACGGCAACGACTTCAGTCAGCAGGAGCTGATCCAGGTTGGCGCGGGGCACTACACGATTTCGGTCGGGGCGAGCGGCACTGGTAGCGCCTCGTTCCGGGTGCTGGACTTTGCGGCGGCGGCCTCCATCACACCGGGCTTACCCGTCAGTGGAAGCCTGGGCGCGGGCGGGGCGGCGAACCTGTACCAATTGGCCGGCACGGCGGGCGAGCGGCTGTATTTCGCGACGCTCGCGCAGCAGGGCGGGAACGCGAGCTGGGTGCTATACGACCCGCAAAACGGCGTGGTGTTCAAAAGCGGGTTCTCCGACCAGGGCGTCGTGACCCTCGCCACCACCGGCACCTATGCCCTGGTGGTGTTCGACACCGGTTCCGATACCGCGCCGCCGCTGTCGTACACCTTTGACTTGTATGACGACACGCGGGCCGCCGCCGTGCCAGTCACGCCGCCCAGCACGGCACCCGCGCCGGACATAACGGTGGCCGCGCTAGCCGTCAGTGCGCCGGGGGGGCTGATCAACTCGGGCTCGCCCATTACTGTGTCCTGGCAGGACGTAAACAGCGGCGCGCTACCCGCTACGACCGGCTGGACGGACCGGGTGCTGGTACGCAACACCACGACGGGACAACTGATTGCCGAGGTGCGGGTGCCTGCGGCGTCACTGGCGGCAGGGGGATCGCAAGCCCAATCCATCTCAGTCCTGCTGCCCACGGGTGCGGCTGGTGCCGGTGTGCTGGAGGTGAGTGTCACAGCAGACGTGGACAACACCCTGCCGGAGCGCAACGCGGCCGGCACAGGGTTCAGCAACAACGCCGCCAGCCTCACCATCACTTCGACCATCGCCAGCTATCCAGACCTGCAGCCCGGCACCGTGGTGGCAACGCCGGGTGGCAGCTACCTGCCCGGCCAGGTGGTCACGGTCACCTGGACCACGACCAACGCCGGCACCGCCGCAACCGGTCTGGGCGGCTGGACGGAGCAGCTGATCGTGCTGGACGAGACGACGGGCCGGCAGATCGCCACCGTCTCCGTCGTGCAGCCTGCCGGGGCCGCGCTGGCACCCGGTGCGTCTGCCACGCGGCAGGGCAGCTTCACGTGGCCGGCTGGCGCGGATGCAAGCGGGCTTTTCAGCTTCGTTGTCACGGTCGATACACTGAACCAGGTAATCGAACCGGCCGGGGCAGAACACCGGGCGAAGCTGGACGTGCTGTCCGCGCCGGATTTGGTCGTGGCCAACCTGGCCGTCGATCCCGCAACGCCGCCCCAGGCGGGTGGGCAGCTCACGCTCACTTGGTCGGACGTCAACAGCGGCACGTTCACAACGGTTGGCGGCTGGAGCGACAGCGTATCTGTCTACAACGTCAAGACCGGGGTAACGCTCGCCAGCCTGGTAATGGCGGCCAATCCGCCATCCACAGGGTTGGCAGCCGGTGCAGCATTGCCGCGTAGCGTGAGCCTGCTGCTGCCCGACACGGCGGCCGCATCCGGTGCCCTGGTGGTGTCCGTCATTGCCAACCGAAATAACAATAACCGCGCCGTGATAACGGAGGAAAATGCGGCGCAAAACGCGGACCGCAACAATTCGCAAGACATTACCATTACCAGCGCCGCGCGGTCCCATGCGGACCTCTTCGTCGCTGGCGTAACCGCCCCGGCCACGGCCCGCGGCGGCAGCCCGGTCGCGGTGTCCTGGACCGTTACGAACACGGGCGCACAAACGACGGATGTCGCGAGCTGGACCGACACGATCGTGTTCAGCCGGGACGATACGGCGGGTAATGCGGACGACGTCGTGATCGGCCAAGTCGTGCATAGCGGGGCGCTCGCAGTGGGGGCGTCATACACCGCCGCCGGGTCGTTCGTGCTGCCGCGGGGCTATGACGGAACTGGGACCATCTTTGTCGAAACGGACGTGGCGGGTGCGGTAAGCGAGCCCAACCGGGGCCGCGAGTACATTGGCGCGTCTTCCCTTATCACCGTGACATCGCCCTATGCGGACCTCATGACCGAGGCGGTGGCGGCACCCGGCACAGCCCATGCTGGCGACCGAATTACCGTGTCCTGGCGCGTCCGTGATTTGGGGGATAGCGCGGCCACGGCCGGGTTCACGGACAAGGTCTATCTGTCGCAAACAGACAGCATCACCACCGGCAGCATCCTGCTGGGCGAAGTGCCGCGCAACGCGGATGTGGCCGTGGGGGCCAGCTATACCGCCAGCGCCGCGTTCAACCTGCCGGGCGGCGTGACGGGTGCCTATCACGTGCTGGTCGTGACCGACGCCAACGGTGCCGCCTATCAGGGTGGACGCGCCGCGAACGACACGGGGCTGGCTGCGGGCACGCTGCTCATCGATGCGCAGCCGACGCCCGATCTAACTGTGACCAGCGTGTCTATACCTACGACGACGCTGCCGGGTATCCCGCAGACCATCACCTTTACCGTCAAGAACGTGGGTGAGGTGATCGCGCACGGCCCGTGGTCCGATCAGCTGGTGCTGCTGTACGGGCCCACATTGGCTAACGCGGCGTCCCTCGCGCTGGTGCAGCGCAGCTTCGACCTGCAGCCCGGCGACAGCTACACCGTTACCGCAACCGTAACGCTACCGGCCATCGACGATGCGAATGCCGTCATTACCGCCAATACCGACGCGGGCAGCAACGTGAACGAGGGCGGGCGGGAGGCGAATAACAGCCTCGCCACCCCGGCGTTCACCACCACGCATCCAGACCTATCCCTGGTCGCGGTGCAGGCCCCCACGGCGCTAGTATCCGGCCAGACACTCACCGTCAGCTGGACCACCATCAACAACGGTACCGGCACCGCGCAGCCGGGCTGGTCCGAGACGGCGACCCTGGTCCAGGGCGGCACCCGCACGGTCATCGGCACGATCACACAGGCCGGCCTGCTGGCAGCGGGTACCTCCGTCGCGCGCCGGATCGACTACGCGCTGCCCATTTCGCTGCAGGGTGCGTACCAGGTCGTGCTGACGGTCGATCCGGACAACAAGGTGACGGAACCCGCCAGCGTAAAAGCGCACGAGACGGCGTTCTTGCCGCTTGCGGTCAACCTCGCCCCGTATGCCGACCTGGCCGTCAGCCGCGTGACGGTCCCGCCCTCCACTATTGCTGACCCGGCCACCATCAGTGTTAGTTGGACGATCAGTAATGCCGGCACCGGTGCCGGCATTACTGGCAGCTGGGTGGACGAGGTCGTCGCCTCGCCAGACACGATTGCCGGCAATGGCGACGACGTGGTGCTCGCCCGGTTCATGCACACGGGCGGGCTGTTGGCTGGCGCGTCCTATACGCAGACGCAGGCAATAGCTTTGCCGCCGGGCTTTACGGCGCACGACCATTTATTTGTGCGGACCAACGCGGACGGCACCGTGTTCCAGAACGGCTTGGTTACCAATGATACGGCATTCGCACCGGGCACCTTCGACGTCATTCCCTATCAATATGCGGTCGATCTGGTGACGAGCGTCATCGCCGCACCGGGGGCCAGTAGCGGGCAGCCGGAGAGTGTCACCTGGCGGGTCGCGAATACCGGCCCCGGCACGACCGATACCTCGGAATGGCTAGACACGCTGTATCTCAGCCAGACGCAGGATGGCACGGACCGCCAACTGCTCGGCAGTTTCGACCACCTCGGCTTCCTTGCCCCCGGCGGCGGCTACACCCGCACGGCCACGGTCACGTTGCCGCAGGGGATTCAGGGGCCGTTCTACTTCATTGTGGTCACCCCCGGCTCCGCCACGCCCAATAATAACGGCGCGCCCGGATCGGCAGGCTATGGCGGTGGCGCGCCGTTCGAGTTCACGCATGCCAATGACGGTACGGGCGTGTCGGCTATCGTCAACGTCGCACTGTCGCCGCCACCCAATCTGGTGGTCAGCAGCGTGGTGGTGCCCACGACGGCACCAGAAGGCACGGCGGTTGCGATTAGCTGGACGGTCGCCAACACCGGCACCGCACGCGCGGATGGCATGTGGACCGACCGGGTGCTGCTGCGCGCGCCGGGCGATGCCGGGCCGGGCACGGTGGTGGGGGATTTCACGCATACCGGCCCGCTGATCGCCGGGCAAAGCTACACACGAACGGAGGAGATCGTGCTGCCACTGCACGTCTCCGGCGGCTACTTCGTAACAGTCGTGACCGATGCAACGAACGCCGTGTACGAGGGCGGGTTCGAGGGCGACAACACCCGCACCTCCGCCACGCCGGTGCTGATCACGCTGCTACCCCGGCCCAACCTGGTCGTCAGCAGCGTGAAGGCCCCTCCGGTGGTCGATGCAGGCGGCAGCTTCTCGGCTTCGTTCGTCGTGACCAACACGGGTGCCGTGTCCACCGGGTCCACGCAATGGACGGACAAGGTATATTTGTCGCTCGACGGGACCGTGTCGCCCGACGATATCCTGTTGGGCACATTCCAGAATGGGTCGGCGCTTGACCCGCAGGGGCAGTACCAGACCGACACGCCTGCCGTGCGCGTGCCGCTGCGTTTTGGCGGCAACGTCTATTTGATCGTGCAGGCCAATGCGGGCGAGCAGGTCGATGAGTACCCGAACGGTGCGCAGAGCAGCCGGGCCACCCCGGTCTTTGTGAACCCGATCCCGTTCCCGGACCTGGTCGTGAGCCAGGTGACGGCACCCACCCTGACGTTTGAGGGTAACACGGCGACGGTGCACTACACCGTCACGAACCTCGGTGCCGGGCCGACCGATGGCTCTCCGTTTGCCGAGCAGCTGTGGCTCACGATCGACAAGCAGCGGCCCAACCCCGGCAAGGGCGACGTGCTGCTCAGCGAGATACAGAACACGGGCGGCAAGCTAGCCAAGGGGGCTGGCTACGACCGCACAGTAACCGTCCAGCTGCCGGCCAAGCTGGTTTCTGGCCAGTATTACCTGACGCCCTGGGTCGATCCGTATGGCACCCAGCTGCAGACGGAGTTGGCCGCCAACATCAACCCGGACGACCCGAACGAGAACCAGAGCGACAATTATAAGGCCGCTCCGGTGCAGATTATCGGCGTGCCGGTGGTGCCGGCCCCGTTGCCGGATGTGACGGTCACGGCCGTCGTGGCGGACGCGTCTGCTGTCGCGACCGGGCCGTTCACGTTCAGCTGGACGGTCAGCAATAACGGCCCGGGTGACGCCGTCCGCACGCCGGACAATCGTTGGACGGACACCGTCTATCTATCCGACAGCCCAAGCCTTACGGCACCCGGCGCGAATTACTGGAAGCTCGGCGACTACGACCGGGTTGCCGACCTGGCCACCGGCCAGCACTACACCAGCACGCAAACGGTGATGCTGAACCCGGCCGCCCGCGGCAGCTACGTGATTGTCGTCAGCCGCCTGCAGAACGACACGGCACCGCTGAACAATGTCGCCTTCACCACCACAAGCGTCGCCGGCACGCGGCCCGACCTGCAGGTGACGGCCGTCAATGTCGCGCCCAGCGTCAATAGCGGCGACACGACCACGGTGGCCTACACCGTCACGAACGCCGGGCCGGGCGCGATTTGGAGCGGCACGCAGTATTGGACGGACACGGTCTACCTCTCGCGCGACGCCACGTTCATCGAGGCCCGTTCGGTGTTTCTGGGCGCGGTCAACCACGTCAACACCGGCCTGGCCGCCGGCGCCAGCTATACGGAGCGGCTGACGGCGTCGCTGCCAGATGGCATCAGCGGGCCGTACTACGTGTTCGTCTTTGTCAACGCTGGTGGAGCGGACCCGTCCAACGCGACCAGCGGCGACAATACGAGCTTGCTCGGGACCTTCAGCCAGGTCGCCTACGAAGACCCGGCGCACGATAGCGGATCGGCGTCGCTGCCGGTCGTGTATACTGAACCCGATCTGGTCATCACAAACTTCTCGGCCCCCGCGACGCTCGCTGCCGGCAGCGCGGTCACAGTCAGCTTTACTGTCACCAACGTGGGCAACCGCGCAACGCGGGAGACGACCTGGACGGATGCGGTGTTCCTGTCGCTCGATGGGTCGCTCGACAATAGCGACTTCCTGCTGACGACGCCGGACGGCAAGGGCGGTTATACGCCAGCTGGCTTTACCCGCACGGGGGCGCTGACAGCCGGCGCGTCCTACGTCGCGACGGTCACCTTCACCGTGCCGTTCGAGGTAAGCGGCGCGTTCAACCTGCTTGCCGTAACCGACAGCGGCTATGGCCCAAGCGGTTATGCGCTGTCTTCTATCTCACCCCGGCTGAACGGTATTGGCGGCACGGCCGGTGGCGTCGTGAAGGAGTACCAGGGCGAAGGCAACAATGTGACCGCGCAGGTGGTGACGGTCACACCGTATGTGGCACCGGACCTGGTCGTCAGCAGCGTCGATACCCCCGCGCGCACCACGATCGGTGCCACTTTCAGCGTCACCTATACGGTCACCAACACCGGCGGGGCCACGCCGGATGTGCAGGCGGAGTGGGACGACCTCGTTTACCTGTCGCTCGATGGCGCACTGGATTTGCGGGCAGACCGCTACATCGGCACCGTCCACCACACCGGCGGGCTGGGGGCAGGCGGTAGCTATAGCAACACACTGAGTTTCAATGTGCCGGGCACCCTGCCGGGCCGCAGCTACTACGTGTTCGTCGTCACCGACCCGGCGCTTACGACCAGCACGGGCGCGGTGTTCGAAAGCAACGAGCGCAACAACGCGACCCACAGCGCCGTGCCAATGGTGATCGACACGCCGCCGCCCACGGATTTGCAGATCGACACCATCACGGTCCCCTCGGCCGCGATGGCGGGGGACCCGATCCAGATCACCTGGACCGGTAGTAACCACGGTGACCAGCCGGCTACCGGCACATGGACAGACGCGGTCTATCTGTCGTCCGATGCGACATGGAGCCTTGATGACCGGCTGCTGGGCCGGGTGAGCTACACGGGGTCACTCGCCACAGGCGGGTCTTATACGCTGTCGCTGGACACGGCATTGCCGGGCGTGTCGCCGGGCAGCTACCGCGTGATCGTCCGAACCAACGTGTTCCAGACGGTGTACGAAGGGGCCAACACGGCCAATGACACGACCGCCTCCGCCGCGGTCATCCAAGTCGCAGTTCCCACGCTGACCGAGGGGGTGCCGCTCACCACGACACTCGTGCCGGGGCGGGAGCAACTGTATCAGATCGCGGTCACTGAAGGGCAGACGCTGCGGGTGACGCTAACGGCGTCTGACGGCACCAGCGTCAATACTCTGTACCTGCGGCACGGGGCGGCACCCACTTCGGCGGTCTATGACGCGACGTCTGGTGGCATTATCGGGGCTAACCTCACGGCGCTGGTTCCCTCCACGCTGCCGGGCCTCTACTACCTGCTGTTGAACGAACGGTCGGGTGCCGCCGCGGGCACGTCCGTGACGGTGGTGGCCGAGGCTCTGCCGTTGGTCATCACCAACATCGCCAATGACGTGGGTGGCGATGGCAGGTACGTGACCACCACGATCTCGGGCGCACAATTTGCCGCGCAGGCGACGGTGAAGCTCATCCGGCCGTCGATCGCCGAGTTCGCGCCCGTCCGCGTCAAGATCGTGGACAGCACCACCATCATCGCCGTGTGGGACCTGACGGGCGCGCCGCACGGGCAGTACGATTTGGTGGTGACCAATCCGGACGGCTCGCAGGCGATCCTGCCGTATCGCTTTTTGGTTGAGCAAGCGATCCAGCCAGATGTCATCGTTGGCATCGGCGGCGACCGGACGATCCTGGCCGGGGCTACATCCACCTACACCGTCTCGCTCAGCAACATCGGCAACCTCGACGCGCCGTACACCTACTTCCAGCTGGGCGTGCCGCAGCTCGGCGCCAACTCGGTGATCTATGGCCTACCCTACTTGACGTTCTCCAGCAGCGTGAACGGCGCGCCGCAGGCCGTGGCCGCAAGCGCCAACGCCAACGTGCCCTACAGCGACCTCAACTCGGTCGTGAACACGGGTGGACAGCTCACCTCATCCGGGTTCTTGTTTAATGAGGCTGCGGGGGGCTACACGGCGGTGACGGCCAACGTCGAGACCTATCCCGGCCTGCGTGACCTCAGCGACCGAGCCTTCAACCAGTTCCGCAAGGAGCTACGGGCGATCGCGCCGGACCTCGACAGCAAACTCGCCAATGGGCCAAGCGGCCTGGCGGATTGGTGGACGGCGTTCAAGCAGCAGGCGTCGCAGGGCAACCCGCAGCTGCAGTCCGTGCTGGACCAGATCGACCTGCCCGGCGATTACCTGGCCAACAGGGCGGTCCCAGAAAAGGACATGATCCTATTCATCCCATTCCGGTTCAGTATCTTCGCCGCGGCGACGACGCTGACCCGTGACGAGTTCATCACGTTCATTACGCTGCAGGCCGACGGGCTGCGCGACAACATTGTCGCCAGCGTGGGCACGGCCAACCAGGCCTCGTCCGCGCTGCTGGCGCTCGTGGCCGACAAGACCCGGTTCGAAGCGCTCCAGCTCAGTGCGCTTGAACTGGCGGGCATTCTGCTGCCCGCAGGCGGCGTCGCCCCTATCAGCCAGCGGGCGGACGTGCAAAGCCTGCTATCGGTCCTGGCCAACGGCATCTTGTACGGCCCGGCGGGCACGCAAATCCGCTCTACCGGCAATCTGATGCAGTTTTTCGACTCGCTGCGGGTCCTGTATGGCAATGCCGACAGCGCGACGATGACGACGGTGGCCAAGCTGGACGGTAAGGAGAACCGTCAGAACGACCACTTCTCCGAGGCGATCCCGCTGCCCTCGATCCAGAAGTTCGAAACTTACAACCAGAACGACACGGCGCCCACGTCGTTCGAGGCGGTGCGCACCTACGTCGCCTGGGTTCCGTTTGCCGACCGCGGGGCCGGCCTGCCGGCTGACTTCCAGGTAAACGGCCCCGGGCCGGTTGGGGCTGATCCGTTCCAGGCCCTCGATTTCTCGAAATACTTTCAGAACCAGGGTGAGGCGACGACGCTGGCCTCCATCACCGGGCCGCAGACCTACGACACGGGCGGCTTTGTACCGGCGGCAAAACCGCTGCCCTACACCGTCAATTTTGAAAACGATCCTGGCGCCACCACGACCGTCAACCAAGTCCAGGTCGTCACCCAGCTCGACCCGGCGTTCGATGCCACGACCTTCCGGTTGGGTGCGATCAAGGTGGGTGATATCACGCTGACCGTTCCGGGCGGGCAGAGCTTCTTTACCCAGGACATCGACTTCACCGCGACGCGCGGGTTCATCCTGCGCGTAACGGCTGGCATCGACCTGTACCAGAAGCCCGCGACTGCAACCTGGCTGATCCAGGCGATCGACCCGCTAACCGGCGACGTATTGCGGGATAGTACGCGTGGGCTGCTGGGCCCAAACAACGCGGGCGGCGCAGGTGCCGGCTACGTCAGCTGGACGGCGGAGCTGGCGGCAGGTGTAGCGACGGGCACGACCGTCTCGGCGTCCGCCCGGGTCATCATGGATACGCAGCCGCCGGAGACGACGGCCACGCTGAAACAGGCCGCCGACACGGTTGCGCCCAAGACCAAGCTGACCACAACCGCGCTGGGTGGCAGCCACGATACGCTGGTCAGCTGGAGCTCGGCGGACGACGCGGGCGGGTCCGGCTTTGGCCACATCACGCTGTATGTCGCGACCGATGGCGGTGCCTATACCATTTGGCAGCGGCAGCTTACGACGGCTGCCGCGGCTATGACCTATCACGGTGCCGCAGGCCACACGTACCAGTTCCTGGCCCTGGCGACAGACCTGGCCGGCAACCAAGCCATTCCCACGCAGCCGAACCTGCAGGTGCCGGATGACGGCTCGTCCGTAAACCTGGGCACCACCCCGGCACCGGAGGCAACCACCGCGCCTAATTACGGCGTGCCACCCGCGCCAACCGTTACGCCGTCCACTAACATCCTGTTCACGGATGCTGAGCTGGCGATCCCGTCAGCTGCTACCATCGTGAACGCGCCCAAATTCAGCACTGTGCTGGCCCCGTTCATGGGGGCCGAGTTCGCGGGCGGCATCGGCCTGAGCGAGGCGGGCATCGGGCCGCAGGCGATCGTGGAACTGCCCGCGGGCGGCGGGTTCCTGATCTCGGGCGGCGCCAACCGTGGCACCATCTACCGCGTGGCATCAACCGGGCAGGCGGCCGCGACGGCGCTGCTGACACTGAACGAACCGGTCGTGAACCTCGCGCTGGACACCGCTGGGCGGCTATGGGCCGCAACGGCGGGCGGACCGCTGCTGCGGCTCGATCCGCTAACCGGCGCGGTGCTGGGCCGCTATGGAGACGGTATCACGGCGGCCATCGCGATCGACCCGGCCAGCGGCACCATCTACGTCAGCTCCAACGCCGGCATCTCCACCTTCGACCCAGCCACGAGCACTTTCGCGCAATGGAGCCGGGACGCGAATTTGCGCGTAAACAGCCTGGCGTTCGACGATAGCGGTAATCTATGGGCCGTTACGTGGCCCGACCGGCGTCAGGTGGTGGAGTTCAACGACCGCCAACGCGCGGTGACAAAGCTGACCTTCGACAGCGATATCGACAGCCTTGCCTTCGGCAAAGCCGGTACCGCGCTGGCTGGCCTGCTGTTCGTGTCGCACAATAATGGCCCGGCCAGCGCTGCCGGGGTGAATGCGGCGGCGAGCGAGCTGACGATGGTCGATACCGCCACCTTGCGCCGGGTTGGGCTGGCGATGGGCGGCACGCGCGGCGGCGTGGTGGTCGCGACGTCCGACGGGCGCGTGCTGGTGAGCCAAACATCCGAGGTGGACGAGGTGGCCCCCGCCTACGCGCCCGCCGTGGTGGGTACCAACCCGCCGGACAAAGCGATCGAGCCGTTGCCGCTGCCGTTCCTGACGGTCACGTTCGATGAGGCGATGCAGACCGGCAGCCCCTCTGCGGCGGGCAGCGTGCTGAATGGGGCTAATTACACACTGACCGGCACGACGGCAGGCAGCGTGACCGCGCAGTCGGTCGTGTACGACGCCAAGACTCGCACAGCGCTGCTGTCGTTCGGAACGCTGCTGGCCGATAGCTATACGCTGACGGTCGGCACCGGGGTGCAAAGTACGGCGGGCATCAACCTGCCTGCCGTGTATGTGACGCACTTCACCGCGCTTGGCGACCTGACGGGCGTGGTTGGCATCACGGTCGCCAACACGCGCTATAACCATACGACGAACATCGTTTCCTACGACCTGACGCTCACCAATACGAGTGGCAGCCCCATTCACCTGCCAGCGGTGCTAGTGCTCGACCCGTTGCACGGCACCACTGGCCTGCCGCAAAGCACGCAGGGGCGGACGGACGACGGACGCTTCATCATCGACCTCAGTTCGAGCCTGCCGGCCAATGGCGTGCTGGCGGCGGGCGCCTCCGTCACCGGGACCACCGTTTCGATCGTCACCGCGCAAAAGACGCGCACGGACTTTGCGCTGGGCGTTTCGGCGGCGACCGACCCGGACCGGGCACCCGCCTTCACCTCCACCCCATCCACTGACGCGGCTTCTGGTGGCGGCTTCACCTATCAAGCGGCGGCTACGGGCTATAACGGTGCCGCGGTGCTGTTCCGCGTGCTGTCCGGACCGGCGGGCCTCACGATCGACGCGGCGAGCGGCCTAGTGAGCTGGACTCCCAGTGCCTCGGCCGCCGCACTGACGCCAGTGGCGCTGCAAGTGTTCGACGCACGCGGCGCAATGTCGATCCAGCGCTTCGTTCTAACGGTTGCGGGAGGGGATCAATCGCCCTATTTCGCGAACCTGCCAGCCGAACGGGCCGGCACCGAAGGCACGGCCCTCAGCTTCACGGTCGATGTGGCGGAGCCCCAGGGGGCGGCCTTGCTGGTGACGGCCGATAACCTGCCGCCAGGCGCCGTGTTCGACCCGGCCACCCGGGTGTTCAGCTGGACGCCGGCCTACACCCAGGCTGGCACCTACCCGGCAGCCTCGTTCACCGTCACCGACGGTACGCTAAACGTCACGCAACTCGTGGTGTTCAAGATCGCACCCGCGCCACAGCCGGTCGTGCTCGTGCCGGTGGGCGCGCATACGCTGGGGGAGGGCGACAAGCTTGTCCTCAATCTGCAAACCACAGCGGCAGCCGGGGCCACGCTGCAATTTGCGGCGAACGACCTGCCGTTCGGGGCCGTGTTGGACCCCAGCACCGGGAGGTTCAGCTGGACGCCCGGCTATGCCCAAGCTGGGACCTATGCCTTCACCGTGGGCGTGACGGACGGCACGACGACGGCCACGCAAGCGGTCTCGCTAATCGTGAAGCCGGTGGACGCCGCACTCGTGTTCGTTCAGCAAGATGGCTGGCAGGTGTTCGAAGGGCAGGGCCTGACGATCCAGCCCTTCGCCGTGGACCCGAACAACCCGAACTACGCCCCGCCCGTGCGCGGCGCGACGGGTGTGCTGGTGGAGCAGGGTACGGAACTCCCGACCGTGACGGTCACACCGGTTGGGGCTTTGCCTCCCGGCGCGACATTCGATCCGGGCACGCTGCTGTTCAATTGGACGCCACGGTTCGGTACCACGAGCCAGACCAGCGTGTCGTTTACCGCCACCAAGCAGTCCATCACGGGCGGTGCGCCGCTTTCGGCCACGATCACCATTCCCATCACGGTGCTGCCGCTCAACGCGCCGCCCGTCGTTCCCGTGGTGCCGACGCTGACTGTGGCCGCCGGAGCCGTGGGCAGCACAGACGTCGCCGCCACTGATCCGCAAGGGCGGCCGCTCACGCTCAGCCTGGTTAACGACGCGACGGGCTACCCTCTGCCGTCGTTCATCACATTCCGGGATAACGGCAACGGCACGGGCCGCATCACCGTAACCCCCGGCGCGGCCGACCGGAGCGACACGACGGTGCGGTTGGTTGCGACCGATGCGGCCGATGCGCGCGGTCCCGCTTTGTCGAATAACCGGGCGTTCGTCATCAGCGTCACCAGCCCGAACGTGCCGCCCGTCGTGGCACCCATCGGCGACGCGGTCGTGCAACCGGGCACGACGGTGCTGATCCCGTTCAACGCCGCTGACCTGGACCAGAACCCTCTCACATACACCGTGAGCGGAATTGCCGGGGCCAGCATCGTTACCGGGCCGGTCTATGGGCAGGCCTACGTAAAGATCGTGGCCGGTGCGGGCGATATAGGCGACCACGCGATCACTATCACCGCGACCGACGACGGCAATGGCGGGGTGACGGTACCGTACAGCGGCGCGGCCAGCTTCACTCTGCGGGTACGCGCGACGGACACAGCCCCAGTGCTTGCCCCTGTCGGCGACCAGTCCGGCATCTCGGGCACCGGCTTCACGCTACAGCTTTCCGCGCTGGATCCGGAGGGCGATGGCGTGAGCTTCAGTGCCGCCGGGTTGCCGTCCGGTGCCGTGCTGGGCCTGCGCTCCGGCCTTGTCACCTGGCTGCCGGGCTACATCCAGTCCGGCACGTATGCCGTCACATTCACCGCCAGCGACGGCGAGCTATCGACGTCCGAAGCCATCACGCTCCGTATTGCAAGCTTCGACCGGCCGCCGTTGTTCGTGCCAGTCACGCCGCAAGCGGCGCGAGAAGGGATCGAGGCGACAGTCCCGGTCCAGGCCGTGAGCCCAGACGGTAACGCCATCAGCCTGCAAGCCACCAGCCTGCCCGCGGGTGCCACGTTCGACCCGGCATCTGGCGTGTTCGACTGGTTCCCCGGCTACGACCAGGCCGGACACCACCTCGTCTCGTTGCTCGCGACCGACTCTTTCGGGGCCAGCACGGCGTACAGCTTCACGATCGACGTTTCGAAAGTCGATCGGGCCCCGATGCTGGCGGCGTCGGACCATGGCTTCGTGGTGGGCAAGACCGAAAGCTTTTCGCTGAATGGCTCCGACCCCGATGCAGGCGCGGTACTGACGTACGCCGCCACTGACCTGCCGCAGGGTGCCGTGCTGGACGCCGCGACCGGCATCGTGACGTGGACGCCTGGACCGGGCCAGGTTGGCGACTACACGCCAGTATTCAGCGTGAGCGACGGGGAGCTGAGCATCACGCAGACGATCGTGCTGCGCGCGGCGCTCACGCCTCCGGCACCGTCCGTGCGGATCGAGCTGACGCCGTCGTTCACGACCGTGCCGGGCCAGGCCGTAACGGTACACCCGGTCGCCGCGGGCCTCGCGTCCATTGCCAGCGTCGTGCTGTACCGGGACGGGGTGATCGTGCCGCTCGATGCAAACGGCATGGCAGTCATTACCCCCACCGTGCCCGGGCGCATCAATTTGCTAGCCGTGGCAACGGATGTGGACGGCACCACCGGGCAGGCTACGGCGGTGCTGAAGACGCGCGACCCGGCGGATACCGGCGCTCCCGTCGTGGCATTCCTGCCGGATACGCAGGGCGCGTTCCTGACCACGGCTGCTCCAATCGACGCGACGATTGCGGACAGCAACCTCGATAGCTGGACACTGGAGATCGCATACGGCGTTGGCACGACAACCGGGCCGTATCGCACGATCGCTAGCGGCACAGCACCGGTCAGTGGCGCGCTCACGACGCTCGATCCCGCCAGCCTGCTAGCCGGGTTCTATACGCTGCGGCTGACGGCAGTGAACATGACCGGCACCGTGGCCATGGCACTCACGGCGATCGAGGCCGATGCACAGTCGCTCGCCGGCACCTATGCCCGGCAGGTCACGGACCTGGTCACGACGCTGGACGGCATTCCGTTCAATCTGGAGCGCGCCTATAGCAGCGTGGACAGCACGGGCGGGCTGTACGGCCCCGGCTGGCGCTGGACACCGCGCGACGTGGACATGCAGGTGAACGTACCCACGACGGGGCTGGAAGCATCGGGCGTGTATGCGCCGTTTGGCCAGGATACGCGCCTGTACCTCACCCGGCCGGATGGCGTGCGCACCGGCTTCACCTTCACGCCCACCACAGAGACGCTCGGGCCCGTCGTGCTGTTCCACCCGGCCTGGCAAGCGGATGACGCGGCGGGCGGCTGGACGTTGAAGCCGGCCACAGACACGACTCTCATTCAGGCGGGCGGGCATTTCTACGACGAAGTGACCGGTCTGCCGTACAACCCCGGTGCCGCGGGCGGCACGCAATATGTGCTAACCGGCCCGGACCAGACCGCCTACCGGATCGACCCGGCGCGTGGCGTGACCGAGATGGACACCCCAGCCGGACGCTTGCTGCTGAGCAGCACCGGTGTGACCGCGCCAGATGGCACGACGTTGCGCCTCGTGCTGGGCGCAAACGGTCAAGTGGCGCGCGCCACAAGTCCGGACGGCATGACCGTCATCTATGATTACGACACGGCCGGGCGGATGATCGCCGCCCGCAACACCGCCACGGGTGCCGGAGAGCGCTATGCGTATGACGGTGCGGGCCGGCTGGTCGCCGCCGTGTCGCAAACGGGCGGGGGGTCGTCCGTCAGCTATGGCACCACCGCCACCGTCATCCCGATTGTCGCCGATCTGGGTGAGGCGGGGAGCTTTACCGGGCAAACAACGGCTGGCGTGCTGGGCGGCACTGGTCCTGACATCTACACATTCAGCGTCCGCCGGTCGGAAATCGCCTCCGCCCCGGCCGGCACCGTTCTTCTGCGCGTGGCGGTGACGTCGGCAGGCGGGACAGCGTCCCCCATCATCGCGGGCCTGGTTGCCAGCGGGGTCGTGACCGACGGTACGACGACGGTTGCGCTATTCGCCATCAGCTCGGCCGACCTGTTCCGCCTGTCGGTTGGCGGGGCGGCGGGGGCGTACACACTGGCGCTGTCGTTCGCGGGCGACGTGAACCAGGACGGCGTGGTGGATGGCACGGATGGCGCGCTGGCGCTGGCCGGTGCGGCCCTGGCGGATGTGAACGGCGATGGCCGGATGACGCCCGCCGACGTGCAATTGATCGGAGCAAATTACGGCGTGACGGCCAACCGGCCCCCGGCTGCGGCCGCGGCACCGCCCACCGTCATGACGCATGTGGGCCTGCGCGTACTGATCGACCTGACGCAATTCGCCATCGATCCGAATGGCGACCGTGAGACTTTTCGCATCACCGGCGTGCAGGGCGGCACGGCCGCAATACAGGCGGACGGCACGGATTTGCTGTTTATGCCCACCGACGGCTACACCGGTCCGGGCAGCATAACCGTCGTGGCCGATGACGGGTTCGGCCAATCCGCCCCGATCAGCGCCGCAATCGGCATCAGCGCGGCGGCCTTGATGCGCTTCGACTTCGACCGGTCGCGTATCCTGTTCAGCGATGTTGGGGCCAGCGGCGTGCTGGCGGCCTATGCCGATTTCACGGACCAGACCCACGTGCTGGTACCGCTGGATTATGTGCACGCCCGGGTGGATGACCCCACCATAGCCACCCTGCGTCCGGACGGGCTGCTATTGGCCACCGGCACCGGAGCCACGATCATCCGGGCTGACCGCGGCACGCTCGCCGCCGCCAGCGTCGTAGGCGTCGGCACGCCCACGGACGGTACCCAGGCCGTGGCCAGCCAGTACAACATCAACCCTTACCCCGGCAGCGTTACGCTTGAGCCCGGAGACGGCACGCGGGACATTATCACCCGGCTGGGAACGCTGAACGATACGTTCGTGACGCCGGCGGACGGGGTGCAGTACGTGTCGATGAACAGCGCCGTCGCGACCGTCGACGCGCAAGGCTTCATCCACGCCATCGCCGACGGCAGCACCGACATCAAAGTGTTGTGGACCTATGGCGAGGGGATCGTCCACGTGCAGGTGCGCGAAGCCGTGGTGGCCGCGACGGCCACGATTGGCACCGCGGGCGGCATTGCCGAAAATACGGATGGCGTTCGCGTGGGGTTCGGCGCCGGGCAGCTTGCGGCTAATGCGGCTGTGACCATTACGACCATCACGCAAGACCAGCTGCCGCTACCCGTGGTGGGCGGCACCACGGGTGCGTTCAGCTTTGCCGGTGCCTTCAACCTCCAGGTGGACGGCAGCGGTGCATCCGGGCCGATTCAGATGGCGGTGCCCACCAACGGCCTCGCCAATCCTGGCGACCAGGTGTTCTTTTTCCAACTCGTCTCGCTGCCGACCGGCCCCAACGGTGCGTTGCAGCAATGGTGGGCCGTAGTCGACAGCGGCGTTGTGGACGCGGCCGGTATAGCCCGCTCCGCCTCCCCACCCTATAACGGTTTCCTGTTGCCCGGCCTCACGAACCGCGCGTCGGTGCTGGTGGCCAAGACGGCGCGGCCGACCAACTCGATCTCGGTCGACCTGTCGTTTGAAGCGGCGATTGCGTTCATGACCCTGCCTCTGCTGGGCATCGCCGCCATCTCGCCCATCAGCCTGGCCGTGGTCGCCCTGGGCGCCACGCAGATGGTGATCCCGATCATCAACGAAGTCGTGAAGCTCACCATCTGGCAATATTACGCCAGCAACAAGGACGGAACCGGCGCGCAAATCGCCGAGCTGGACCTGCCGGTGACGTTCGACCCGAAAGTGTCGGAGCAGCGCCTGGTCACGGGGCTTCCGACCTTGGCGCCGATCCAGAAAGCCAAGCCGCAGATCAGCTTGCTCACGGCCACGCCGCAGAATGACGGCTCATTGATCCTAACGCTGACGGCCGTTGGGATTTCGCAAGAGGACAGCCTGCAGACCGACATCGTCTACAAATTCGGCAGTGCGGAGGTGGTGGCGGACCTCAGCACCGCGACTGTGACTTGGGCCAATGGCGTTACGACCTTTGCCAACGTCACGCCGCCAAAAGGCGTGCTGCTGGGCTTGGCGCAAATCGTGGTGCGGGTGCAGGTGGGTGACGTCGCGTTTGCCAATCCAAGCACGAGCCCGCCGGCGACGATCGCCAACAAGGCCGGGTATTTGTTCACCGGTGACGTGCGGGGGCAGAATGGCAGTGTCGTCACGGGCCCGGCGCTCGACGTGTTCGGCCGGCCCAGTGGGTCAGCGATCGAGCAGTTGATCAAGACCATCAGCCTCAATGGCCACCACCCGAAGGCGGTGCTCGTCACGCAGGACCTGTCGCGGGTGTTTGTTGCGACCGATAATGGCATCGACGTGATCGACGGGCTGACACTCAAGTATTACGGCCATATCGACGTGGGCGGCGATGGCAACGTGACAGCGCTGGCGGTCGATACCACGGACACGACCCTGTACGCGGCGCTGACGGGCAAAGTACTGGCCATCGACATCAAGCCCGGCGATTACAAGTTCGATTACACGGACGCCATCGCCACCGGAAAAGATGCGCTGCCATACAAGAACCGCAGCACTATCGCGCTGGATAAAAACTTACTGCCGGCCGGCAATACGGGGCTGATCACGACCATTGCACTCAATTCCAACTCCACGCGCCTGTTCGTGGGTGTGCCGGGCAGCCGGCTATTGGGTGGCGGTAACACGGGTGCGGCCGTCATCAACGGCGGTCACGTTCAGAGCAAGATTTTCGTCGTGAATGTCGATCCGGCCGATCAGCCGGACGACCCCAAACTCAATCCGCAAAAGTACAACAAGGTCATCGGTCTGCCGATCGACGCCGGGCTGGATGTGAACACGATAGCGGCCGGGGAGCTACCGGAGCATATGATCTTCACGTCGCGCGGAGACCTTAACCAAAAAGCCTATTCGGCGCAGGCGGTGACTACGGCAAGCGGCCTTCACACGATCCTCATCACTAAAGACGATCCGAATGATTTCCAGGTTACGCTCAACTACAACGCCAATTCGAGCAAAGCCGGCGCGCCGATCAGCCTAGTGCTGAACCGCAATCCGATCATCACGAAGTATATTGGGCTGCGGCTGTCGGATGGGTCGCAGTTCGGTGACGTGCCCTTGCGTGGGGCGCCCCTCTACGGCGGCGCGCCACAGGCGGTCGACCTGGACATCCGTAACGCAACCGGCGTAGCGGTCCTGGCAGACGCGACCTATGCGTTCGTGGCCGATTACGACCTGCCTCGGGTCTATTACGAGAATTCGCAGCTCGCGAGCGACGACGAGAACCTGCACCAGACCGGGGCCAAGATCGGCATCATCAAAGACCCGTTCACCAACCCGGTGCTGCTGGCGGCCACAACGCCGATCCCGCTCGGCTTTGCCGACAACCTGGTGTTGAGCGGCGACGGTACGAAGCTCTACGCCCTCTACCACGGCACGCAGTCGATCCTGGTGTTCGACGTCCAGACCATGATCGCCGAGGCGACCAAGGGTAAGGCCGCCTACGAGCTGGACTTCAACTTCACCGCCCTCGATAACCCGGCCAACCCGGTGATCGATGGCGGCACGATCAACCTGCCCGGGATCGACGTGCCGAAGCTGGTCGCGGGCTTGGCGGCGCAGGCTGTGGGTGCCATCACGCTGCTCTCGCCCTCTAGCCCCGTCGATGTCAGCTCCGGCACGCCGCAGCCGCTCGAGTTCCTGTTTAAAGTCGACATCGACGGGCTCGGGCTCAAGGCAGAAGGACACCCGAGCTTTCTTGACCCGAACGGGTTCGTCGTCGATCAAAGCCCGTACCACGCCGACGTGTTCATCAGTACGCAAGCGGCGGGTAGCGGCCTGTTCAGGAACGACTCACCAACACCGCGGACGGTGAATATCGCGGGCTATGGCAGCGGCATTGCGCCCGGCGAGTTTGAGCCCGGCATCGCCGGGGACATAAACCGGGATGTCGACCCGAACCGGATCTACACGTCCACCAAGCTCTACAGCCAGGGCTTCCTGGCCGGGCACAAATACCTGGTCGGCCTGGACCGCATGGTGGCGGACCTCGGCTTCTCGCAGACGTTGTGGGATTTGCACGAGACAAAGTTGACGTTCACCGCCGACTTCGCTTCCGTCCTGACAGCCGGGCAGACGCTGTATTGGGGCGTGCAGCTTCAGGAGAAGGACGTCCGCGCATCGTCCGCCTTCAAGACAGCGCCGGTCGCGTCGACGACGCCGTTTGGCACCGTGACGGTGCTGAACTCCGGCTTGCAACTGCCGACCGACCTGATTTCCAACGACACGACCAGCATCGACCAGTCGATCGACTTTGCCAGTCTGGCCGTGCTGGACCAGTTGGCGCAGTTGATCGTGACGGCCGATGGCGGCGGGACGGTGCTGTATTACAACAAGCAGACTGGCCAGTGGGAGCAGAACCTGGCCGGGCACCTGACCGTGCTGAGCGGGGCCAGCCTGCCGGCGGGCGCCGTGGTGCTGGTGGGCGACTGGTCGGCTGAGGCGCAGGTGACCGACACCGGCTTTAGCGAGGCCGCGGCCGACGCCATGTTTGCCGCCATTGCGGCGCTGAGTAACCAGACGGGCGGCAAGCTGATGCTGTCGCCGTTCCACTTCATCGGCATGAACCGGGGTGCCTCCGTCAACTCCGAGATCGTGCAGCGGCTCGGCGTGCAATTCCCGGACAAGAAGAACATCACGCTCACCTCGCTCGACCCGATCGAGGCGAACCAGAGCAGCCTCAATGTGCCGTTGAAGGGCCTGATCGATACGGCCGTCAATGCGCTCAATGACATCAAGCTTTTGGCGCAGGCGCTGGGCTTGCTGTCCAACCCCTTGGCGCTGAAAGCCGTCAACTACGTCCTCAACACGGTAAAGACGGCGCTGGAGCGGATCACTACGGCGGCGGCGGCGGCTGGCATTCAGATCGACCCGATCCAATACGCGGATCTCAAAGACCCGCCCGTGCAGAACTGGAACAACCTGGCCTTTGCCGACACGTATTATTCGCACTCGACGCAAGACAGCTCGACCACCAACAAGCTCGCGCTCGCCATCAACGTGGTCAGTAATTTTGGCGATACCCTGGCCGACCCACGCAAGGCGTTGGAGGATGCGGCGGCCTTCCTCAAGGACAAGCTCGGTTCGCTCAAGACGAATGCTTCGGCCGCACTAAAGCTTGTGGTCGCGGCGGCAAAGAAAGACGGGCAGGTCGCGTTCGACAAGTTCGTCACGAACTTCAAGCAGACGGCGTCGGACAACCTCAGCCAGCTCAAGACAAAAGCGTCAGCCGACACGTCGGCTGCTTTGAAGGCGCTTATCGACCGGCAATCCGGTCCGACAAAGGCGGCCGCGCAACAGGCGCTAAACGACATCATCGCCAATACCGAAGGTAAGGTCGCGACATTGCAGTCCGACGTGCAGCAATTGCTGACTGACACCGCCCAGCAATTCCATGACACGACAATCGCCTCGGTCAACGCGCTATTGGACAGCGTGACGCTCGACAACGTGCTGTCGCTTATCGAGCGGCTGCCCACTGTCGACCCGAGCGTGGATGGCATTGTGGCCGCGCTCAACGACAGCAATGTCGGGGACGCGATCAACAAGCTGCCGTCGCTCGACAGCCTGTTCAGCACCTTCACGGCGGTGTTCGACCAACTGGTGACCATGACGACGGATACGGTCGCCACCGTGACCGACAGCAACCTTGCCATCATCGACGGCGCGGCAGCGCAGCTCGGTGCGCAGTTGCAGCAGCAGATGAAAACGGCGGCGAGCGGCTTGCTCACCACGCTGACCAGCGATTTTAAGGCGCAACTCAACACATTCTTCACGGTCGAAACGAAGCAGACGCAAGCCGCCATCAAGAACTTCGTTGATTTGCTGAAGACCGACGCGGTCAAGCAGCTCAAGGCTGAGGCGGAGAAGCAGTTCAAAACTATCCAGAAGATCATCGAGAAGACCATCAAGGTCCCGACCTTCACCTTCACGATCAACGGCCAGCAAAACCGCGCCGATAACATCAACCTCGACCTCTCGGACGCGTCCGGCTTTGGCCAGGACGATGGCGGGAGCCTGGCGACGCTGTCGACAGGCAGCGATTTCGGGCTGGGCGGGCCGAACCAGCGGCTGGTGGCATGGTACGCTGGCACGGTCGGCACCGACCAATCCAGCTTCAACGGGCAGCCGATCGACCGGCAGCTGGGCGACACGGGCCTGCGGGAGACGGTGTTCAGCACGCCGCTCCTGCTCAGCTCGCAAAGCTACAACAGCACGGGCTGGTATTTCGTCGATCCGGCCAAGGTCGTCGACAAGACCAAGAGCTCGGCCGCTGCTAATGCCAACCCCGGGGCGCTCAACGGTCCGGCCATAATCAAGGAAGGGGTCGGCGCCGGCTTCTACTTCGGCCCGGATGGCGGTGGCGCCCGTTATGCGCCCACCAGCAAGTCTGTGGTGCAGGTCGATCCCAAGGCCACCGACAACACGGTCGCCAAGCTGGCCGGCACCACCATCCCGCCGGTCGAGACGGTGTTCAACGGCAACTTCCAGCAGGGCATCAAGCAGTCGATCTTCCAGCATCTGCTGGACCCCACGGCCGAGTGGGGCCGCTTCCCGCTCAGCTACCAACTGCCGGGCTGGTCATTCCAGGGCGGCGGCGGCTTCCAGTTCAAGACCGGCGCACTGACCTACCTCGGCCTGCCGCCCCAGGTGGACGTGACGGGGCTGTTCGTCGTCCCGGCCAAGGGGGCGGAGGCGGCGCTGACCTCGCTCATCAACAGCTATGCCGGCAAGGGCGTCGACCAGGCGGTCAAGTACCTGCAGACGTTGTTCCAGAAGAACATTGGCACGTTCAAGCTGCCGACTGCGCCAGACCCGGCCAAGATACCCGACTCCAAGCAGTTCAAGATCGCCAGCGACGCGTTCAACAACCTGCAGGCGCAAACCACCCAGGCCGGCACGTTCTTTGCCACGCTCGTCCAAAAAAGCCTCGCCGCCTTCGGGCAGCCAACCGGCCCGGTCGACGCCGACGTGCAGGCGGTTCTCCAGCCGATCATCGCCACCCTGCAAGCCGGCTCCAACGGATTGCTGACCGTCGCCAATGCGCTGGCGGATGCAAAGAAATTCGTGAGTGACCTCGCCATAGACATCAACACGACCAACGCGCTGATCAAATCGGTCTTCAACCCGGAAAAGGGCACGTTCAACCCGGCTGCGGTCACGAAATTCAAAGCCTTCCTGAACAAGGCGATCGCGACGTTCATCGAAAAGAACGGGCCGAGCGCGCCCTATGGCCTGTTATTCGGCGGCTCGTCCGCCCTGACCTCGGTGCTCAACACCGCCTTCGCGCTATCGCCGGCCAGCCTGGCGGCCCGGACGGCCGGGTTCGACAGCGGCGCGTTCTTAAAAGACGTCGTCGACAGCACGTTCAAGTTCGACTCCCTCACGCATGACCGGGTGTATGTGCCAACCGGCAGCGAAAACCTGAACTTCAACGTCTACATGCCGCTGGCGCTCACGCCCAACCTCAAGATCGTCGTCACGGCCGCGATCGACGATGACGGTACCGTCACGTCAAAGGCGCTCCAGGACCTCGCCCGCGACACCAACGCGCCAGACGCGTTGGCCGGCACGGTCATCAAGCAGACATTCGATATTCCTGGATCGTTCTTCCAAGAGTTCAACAAATCCGTTCACCTGGCCGGGTTCGGTGGGCACCAGGTGCTGTTCACGATCACAGCGTTGAACGCCAATGGCTCAATCGCCGCGCCGAATGCCGTCCTCAACGTGCCCAACCCGGCCACGATCCTGGGCGAAGGCTTCAGCTCGCTCTTCCTGTTGCAGGACGTGAGCTTTGCCGCCCAGCCCGATGCCAACGAATATGCCACCGCGACGACCAAGCAACTCGGCGTCGTGACCGCGACGGGCACGCCCACGGCGGATCTCACGCTCGACGCCGTCACGCGCGTGGCGGCTGAGGCACGCGACAACTGGGTCACGAGCGGCCTCGTGCCGGACGCGGCGGCCAGGCTCGCCTCCGTGCAGGTCGATGTGGGGCTGCTGACCAACGGACAGATCGGCGGTTACAGCAACGGCACTATCACCATCGATGCGTCGGGCTCCGGCGTGGGCTGGTACACCGGTGACGGCAGCGCCTACGCGGCCGGGCCCAACAACACGTTCCTGGCCATCACCGGCGGCCCGGCCGCGCAGCACTTCGACCTGCTGACGGTGCTGGAGCACGAATACGGCCACGCCCTCGGCCTCGATGACTTGCCGGACGGCGCGGTGCCAGGTTCGTTGCTGGCTGTCTCGTTGCACGAGGGCGTGCGGATCCTGCCGACGGCCCGCGACCTGCAGACGGCACCCGCGGCCCCGGTGGCACCCGTCGTGACCCGTGCTAGCCTGGGCCTTAGCAACCATAACGCAGTCATCACGTCCGGTGTGGCGCTGGACACCCCGGCGCCAATCTATGGCCCGCTCGGCAATGGCGGCTTCACTATCACGGACCCGGCCGCCGCCGGCTATGCCTGGAACACCACCGGCACCGTTGGCTTCACGGCGGGTCACGCGACACTCACTGAGAACCGGACGGTGCTGTCCACCCTCGGCCAGACTTTCCTGCTGGGTGGCACGCAGACGACATTGTCGTTTACCATACAGGGACAGCTGTTCCAGGATGCAGGCCGCCCGTCCGACTCGTTCGAGGTATCGCTGGACGGCCCGGGTGGCACGCCGGTCATGGGTGCGGCGGGCCTGACCCGTACCGACGATCTGCTGGACATCCAGGCAGACGGGACTGTGTTTTTGGCGCAGGGCGTGACCGTCAGCGGCCTGCGGGCCGATGGCAAGATCGACCTGTCGGCCGGGCCGCACACGGTGACGATCGAGACCAGCACGCTGTCTCGCAATGCGTCGCTTACGCTCGACATCGCGCTCGTGACCTTTGGCACCCACCCGGCTGCGGTGACGGTCGCCAACGTCGGCGGCACCAGCATTAGCGGGCCCATTGCGGCCAACGTGACGGCACAGGCCGTGTCCGGCACCCCTGTCAAGATCGACGTGCTGTCGGCCGATGGCGGCACGGGTCTGTCGCTTACCGCCGTGGGCGCGCCGTCGCACGGCACGGCGTCCATCCAGGACGGGCAGGTGCTGTACACAGCCGCGGCCGGCTACACCGGCGCAGACCAGTTCGTCTATCGCATCACCGACACTGCGGGGCTTACGGCAACCGGCACTGTGGCTCTCACGGTACGGCAATTGGTCGTACCGCCATCGACGGTGCCGGAAACGGCAACGGTGGCGGAAAACGGCTCGGTTCTGATCGACGTGCTGGCGCAAGATAGCGGGACGGGGTTGGTAATCACCGCGCTGTCACCCGCGTTGCATGGTGCCGTGGCGCTGGCGGATGGCAAGGTCTTGTACACTCCGGCCACGGGCTATTCGGGCGCGGACGCGTTCACCTACACCATCACCGGCGCTGAGGGTGCCACGGCGCAGGGCACTGTCACACTCAGCGTTGTGGCCAGCGCGCCGGCGCCGGTCGCCCGGCCCGCGACCGCTACGGTGGCCTCCGGTGCCACGATCGTGCTGGACGTTTTGGCAGCCGATACCGGCGTGGGTATCGCGCTGACCGCCGTCAGCACCCCCGCGCACGGTACGGCCAGCATCGTCGCGGGCAAGATCAGCTACACCGCCGACACCGCCTATGCGGGAACGGACCAGTTCACCTACACGATTACAGATCAGCTCGGTCAGACAGCCAGCGCCAGCGTCGGCCTGACCTTAATTGCGGGCGCGGTAATGCCGGTCGCCAAGCCGGCGAGCGGCACGGTTGCTGCGGGCGGCACCATTGTCATCGACGTGCTGGCATTAGATACCGGCACCGGCATCACACTCACTGACGTCGGCACGCCGTCGCACGGCACAGCTAGCATCGTGGGTGGTAAGATCAGTTACACCGCCGGGGCAAGCTTCGCCGGGGCGGACCTGTTCGGCTACACGATCACCGATACGCTTGGCCAGACGGCGACCTCGGTCGTGGGCCTGTCGGTCGTGGCGGGTCCTGTACTGCCGGTTGCCAACCCTGCGAGTGGCACGGTCGCGTCTGGCGCTACGGTGGTAATCGACGTGCTGGCGCTTGATACAGGTACTGGCATCACACTTACTGACGTCGGCACGCCGTCGCACGGCACAGCCAGCATCTTGGGTGGTAAGGTCAGCTACACCGCCGGGGCAAGCTTCGCCGGGGCGGACCAGTTCGGCTACACGATCACCGATACGCTTGGCCAAACGGCGACCTCGGTCGTGGGCCTGTCGGTCGTGGCGGGTCCTGTCCTGCCGGTTGCCAAGCCGGCGAGCGGCACGGTCGCGTCTGGCGCTACGGTGGTAATAGACGTGCTGGCGCTTGATACAGGCACTGGCATTTCACTTACCGCCCTTGGAACGCCGGTGCACGGCACGGCCAGCATCGTGGGCGGCAAGATCAGCTACACCGCAAATGCCGACTACGCCGGGGTAGACCAGCTCAGCTACACCATCACCGACTCGCTCGGGCAGCCCGCTACCTCCATCGCCGCGGTCACGGTCGTGCCGCCCAGCGATGCCGTGCCGGTCAAACCTACCGTCTTCTCCCCGGCGCTGGTGGTGGCGCAGAACGGGCCTACGACCGCCATCGGCATCGCCTTGCCGGCTGACCCGGCTTATCCAGCCACGAGCCTGGTCGTCACCATCGGCACCCTGCCCAGCACGGGCGGCGTGAGCCTGCCGGACGGCACGGTCATCACCGCCGGGCAGGTGCTGACGGCACAGCAACTTGCGGCGTTGCAGTTCACCCCGGCCCCGGACACCGCGGGCGTCAGCTCCACCCTGACCTACACGGTGGCGGACCCGGCTGGGCGCACCGCCACCGGCACCGCCACGCTCGTGATCGGGCCTGCGCAGGGCCACCCCGTTGCTGGCACCGTGCAGGTCACAGTCGCCATCGCCCCGGTCCCGCTGGCGATCGCGCCGCCGTTAGACGGCGACTACGCCACCAGCACGCTGCTGATAACCCTGACCGGCTTGCCGACCAGCGGTACGGTGTCGCTGGCAGACGGAACCGCTGTTGACGTAAGCCAGGTGATGACCGCGGCGCAGCTGGCCGGCCTCGTGTTCAGCGCGACACCCGGCGCGTACGGCTCCAGCTCTGCCCTTACCTACACCGTGCGGGACCCGGCCGGCGCCCTGGCGGCCGGGGTGGTTGGTATAACGGTACTGGGTGCCACCACGGCACCACCAGTCCTGACGCTGGCAAGCGGTGCTAGCCAGGCCATTCTGGACGAGGCGACCGCAGTGTTGTCCGGTACCGCAACACCCGGCGCGCTCATTACGCTGTCCGGCGGCCTCGGCTCCGCCCAGGCAGGGGCAGATGGGTCGTTCATCATCGCCATCCCGCTATCCGATGTGCCGCTGACGGGCTCGCGGCTGTCGATCACCGCGACCGCCGCGTTGGCCGGGTTCACGCTGTCGCCACCCAGCGCCGCGGTATCGCTGCTCGTGCTCCCGCCACCCGGCGCGGATGGCGTCGTGCTAACGGATGTCAGTTCCATAGATATCGCGGACGCACTCCATGCCGGCTACCGCCTGCAGTTCACGGCGGTAACCGAGGCGCTTAACCTCGTTGATGGCGTGCTGAGCGTCGGCGTCGATACGCATGAAGCCTTCCTGCAGCGCTTGTATGAGGGCCTGCTGGGCCGGTCATATGAGACGGGCGGCATGGAGGCCTGGGTCGCGGCGCTAGCCTCTGGGCGCTCACTGGAAGACGTGGCCCAGGGCTTCCTCAACTCGGCCGAATACCAAACCCGTCCGCAGCCCCGGACCGAGCCGGAGTTCATAACCAGCCTGTACCAGGGCTTCCTCGGGCGGGATCCGGTTGCGCCGGAGCTGTCGTATTGGCTGGAGGTGGGCAACCGTGGCCTCAGCCATGCCCAGATCGTCGCCTCATTCGGTACGCAGCCAGAGGCCAAGATCCACTTGGCCGCGACCACGGCCCGCGTTTTCGCCCGCAGCGAGACCGCCACCGCCGTGCACGACATTTACAAAACCGCGCTGGGGCGAGAGGCGGAGCTGGGTGGCTTGGCCACGTGGACCGGTGTCGCCGGGCAGGGTGGCCTGCAAGCGGTCGCGGCTCTCTTCCTGCTGGAGCCAGAAGCGGCCGGCCTGCATGCGCGGCAGAGTAACGCGGATTACGTTCGTTCCCTGTACCTCGCTGGCCTCGGACGGGCGGCTAGCGACGCGGAGGTCTCGTATGGTGCCGGGCAGCTCGATGCCGGACTGTCGCGGGGCGCATTCCTACAGGGTGTCGCTTTGTCGCCGGAAGCGAGGGCGCACCTAACCTCGGATGATTTCAACTCGCTGGCGCCAATCTTTGCGCTGCCTGTGGCTGCGGTCGCAGCCACTACTGTGCCGTCCATCACGCAGCCTGCCGCACGCCCCGCGCTGTTGGCGACGGCCCCGGCTACCGCGCTGGTAAACACGCAGGCTGTCGTCTCCCTTTCGGGCGGCGGGCGTGTCATGGGATGGACGGTGCTGTGGGGTGACGGCAGCGCGGCCATGACGGTCGCGGGTGACGTGGCGGAGGCGCAGCACAGCTACACCGCACCCGGCACATACGCGGTGCAGGCGGTCGGACGCGCGGCAGACGGCGTGTTCGCGGCCAACCCGCTCGCCATCGCGGCCACTGGCACGACATTTGTCCCTGCAGGCGTCGTGGCGGAACAGACCGGCTTTAATGCCCGGTTTAACCAGGCGCTGACCATCAGCAGCCTCACCTTGCTGGCGGATGCGTCCGGTACCGCACCGTCCGTTCTTGTCACTGGGCCAGGCGGCGGCACGATCGACGGTTCCGTCGTGGCGGACGCGGATGGCGCGGGCTTCCACTTCGTGGCTGCGGCCGGCGCGCTAGCACCCGGTGCCTACAGCGTCGTGGTGCGCAGCGCGGTGCTGGACGCGCGGGGCGAGGCATTGGACGGTGCGGCCGTGGGCGCGGCAGGCAATGACGAGCGGTTCAGCGTCACTGTCCCGGCCGGGGATGCGGTGACGATGCCATCGTTCATGCGGGGACCGGGCCAGGCCGTCAGTGTACCGGTTGCGGACAGCGCGCTGCCGGTATCGTTCACCAGCGGGGGGGAGGCGACGCGCCTGGTGTTCACCACCACCGCCGATCCGGCTTTACTGGCCATCACCGGGGCCACGGCGGGCGCGGGATTGCCGGCGGGCAGCACCGTCGCCTTCGACACACAGCTCGTCGGCGGCCAAGCCCGCGCCACGATCACCGTCACGTCACCCACCCCTATTCCCGCTGGGACGGTGCCGTTGGTTCTGCTGCAAGCGGCGGTGCCGGCCAGTGCGCCCTACGGTTCCACCCAGGTGCTGGCGCTCGCTATCGCCTCCGTCAACGGTGTGGCGCAGGCCTTGCCAGCATCCTCAGCCTTGCAGGTCGTGGGCTATCTTGGCGACGCGGATGGCAGCGGCACCTACAGCACGGCCGATGGGGCCCGCATTCTGCGCGTCGTGGGCGGGGCGGATCGTAGCTTTGCCGTCTGGAGCGGCATAAGCCCCGCTATCGTCGCGGACCTAAACCAGGATGGCGCTTTGACGGTGGCGGATGCGGCGCTCGTGGGCTCTGCCACGCTGCCCGCGATGCCGGGTGGCGTGACACTCGTAACCAGCAGCCCCGCCCCGTTCGTGTCCGTGCCGGCGGTGCTTTCGGCAGCCCCGGGCGGTACCATCACGGCTCCGCTCACCATCAGCCGCGCGGCCATCCTGGCGCAGGGGTCGATCACACTCCGGTACGACCCAGCGGCGCTCGACCTGACGGCCGTGCGGGCGGACCCGGCATCTGGCCTGACAGTCACGGCCGCGCCGTCAAATGGCAGCGTGACCGTTACCGTCCGGCAGGCAGCAAACGGGACCAGCGGCGTGCTAGCCCTGTTCGACTTCACCGTGCACGGGACGGTGCAGCCAGGTACCGCGGTGAAGCTGGACGTAACGGCGCTGTCGCTCGACGGCCGGGCGCTGGTGCCCGGGCCGGGTTCGGGCGGCACGCTTGTCGTGGCTATGGACACGGCCGACACCGCGGGCGACGCGCTTTCCCGCACACGGGCCGCACGGGCGCGTCTGCTGGCCGGTGCGGCATGACCCCCACCCGCCAAAGGAGCCAAAAATGAGCGATGACCCTGCCGCCGCGCAGCAGAAGCTGCGGTTTGACACGACCGGTATCAAAAGCAGCTACTGCAACGTCTGCAACGCGACCAGCACCCGCGAAGAGGTTGTGCTGAATTTCGGGCTTAATAAGACGTGGGACGTGGCCGGTGCCGACCTGCAAGTGCAGTTGGAACACCGCATCATTTTAAGTCCATTTGCCGCCAAACGCCTGCAGCAACTGCTGACACAACTGATGACGGAGCATGAGGCGCGGTACGGACAACTAAACCAGTAACGAGGGCAGCACCATGGATAACACGAGGCTGGAAACCGGCATCAAAACCGCAGATCTGTGGGCGGAGTTTGCGGTTGCTGATGGGATGGACGCGCTGTGCCGGTCCTGGTTATCGCTTTATTGCCGGAACCTCACGCACCTGTCCCGGGCGATGCTCGTTGTTTCCCGCCCCGGCGGACCGTTCCAGCCGCTGGCCGTGTGGCCCTCGTCACTGACGGACCTGACCGGGTTACAGGGTGTAGTAGAACGCTGCATCCGCACTGGCGAGCCGGAAGTGGAACCGCAGGAGACCGGCGCGGGCACGCACGTGGCGTACCCATTCCTGGCAGACGGTCAGGTCGTGGCCGGCGCTGTCGTGCTGGATTTGGGCCCGGGCGCGGCCACCGGCCTGGCGCAGCTCTTGCGCGACCTGCACTGGGGCATGGGCTGGCTGGAAGCGCAGTCCGTCCGTGACCGTATGGCCCGCGAGCACCTACGCACCGCGAACCTATCCGCCGCTTTGGATCTAGTCGCGCTGGCCAACGAGCATGACCGCGCGGATGGCATGGCGATCGCGATTGCCAACGAACTGGCAGCCCGGCTCGGCGCGTCCCGCGTGGCGATCGGGCTGAGTGGGCCCAAGGGTGCTCGGCTACTCGCGCTGTCGCACACGGCCTGGTTCAAGCGCAACACTGCCCTGGCCCTTAGCCTGTGTTCGGCGATGGACGAGGCCATCGACCAGCGCGCCCCGGTCCGGCTACCGCCCGCCGCCGGGGAGCCGGTCCGCATTCAAGTGGCGCATGAGGCATTGCGAGGGTCGCTTTCGGGCGATGGCGCGATCCTAACCGTGCCGATGCTGACGGAGCATGGGCCGGTGGGGGCCATCACCGTGCTGCATCCCGGCACACTGACCGTGGCGCAAGCGCGGCTGGTGGAGGCGGTTGCAGCCCTGCTCGGCCCCGGGGTGCACGCCAAGCAACGGGCGCGCCGCTGGCTATCCGGACGGTTGGTGGACGGAGCCGCGGGTGCCGCCGCCGCCCTCGCTGGCCCGCGGCATTTGGCGTGGAAATTCGTTGGTATTTCGGCGCTGGTGTCCGTCACGGCGTCGCTGATCGTACCCATGCCGTTCCGGGTTTCGGCCAAAGCGGTGCTGGAAGGGGAGATACAGCGCGTCGTGGCGGCCCCGTTCGAGGGCTTTATTGCCACCGCCCCGGCCCATGCGGGTGACGTGGTGGCGGAAGGCACCGTTCTCGCCACGTTGGACGACAATGACCTTCGACTAGACGCCGTAAAGTGGCAATCCGAGCATGACCGGCTGACGCTCAAGCTACGGGAGGCGTTAGCCAAGCATGACCCGGCCAGCGCCGGGCAGCTGGACGCGCAGTTGCGCCAGACGCAGGCGCAGGCCCGGCTGACGGCGGCCAAGCTCGCGCGGTCGGTCATTACCGCGCCGATGGCGGGTGTGGTCGTGTCGGGCGATCTATCGCACTCGATTGGCGCGCCGGTCGAAACGGGTAAGGTGCTGTTTGAGGTCGCACCACTCGACCGCTACCGCGTCGTGGTGCGGGTGGATGAACGCGACCTGCGGTTCGTGCAGCCCGGGCAGGGCGGCACGATGCTGCTGTATGGCCTGACCAGCGCGGCGCTGCCGTTCGTGGTGCAGCGCGTCACCCCGGTCGCGCAGGTCGATGGCGGGCGCAATACCTTTCGGATCGAAGGCGCATTGGCGGACGGCGCGGCGCTCGATAGCCTGCGGCCCGGTATGGAGGGGATCGGTAAGATTGAAATCGGCGAGCGGTCCGTGGCCGCCGTGTGGACGCGCAGCCTGGTGGACTGGGTGCGCAACACCGCCTGGGCCTGGACCCCCTGATCGTGACGGAAACGTTCTTCGCCCAGAACTGGTACCGGGTCGCAGCGCTGCGGCCGCGCTTGGCTGCGCATGTTGTGGTCGAGCGGCACCGCTATGGCGGGCTACCCTGGTACGTGTTGCTGGACCGGCTATCGGGCCGGGTGCACCGCATGTCGCCTGCCTCGTTCCTGTTCGCCGTGCGCCTCGATGGCGTCCGTACGGTGGACGAGGTGTGGCAACAAACGGCGGCCGAACTGGACGATGACGCGCCGGGGCAACCGGCCGTGCTGCAGATACTCATGCAGTTACACGCAGCCGATTTGCTGTCCGGTGATATGCCGCCCGATGCGGCGGAACTGCTGTCGCGGCGCGACCGGATGGGCCGGCAGCTGCTGACGCGCAACCTGCGCTCGCCCATGTCGATACAGGTGCCGCTGTTTGACCCCGACCGGTTTCTGAGCGGGACGCTGCGTGTGGTGCAGCCGCTGCTGGGCCCGGTGGGCGGCGTGCTGTGGCTGCTGCTGGTCGTGGCTGGGGCGGTGACGGCGGGACAGCATTGGGACGAGCTGACGGGCAATCTGCTGGACCGGCTGCTGGGCACTCAGGGCCTGCTGGCTATGGCGCTCTGCTACCCGGTCCTGAAAATATTGCATGAACTCGGCCATGGCTGGATGGCCAAGCGCTTCGGCTGCGAAGTGCGGGAGATGGGCGTCATGCTGCTCGTGATGATCCCGGTGCCGTATGTGGACGCCAGCGCGTCGGCGGCGCTACGCAATAAATGGCAGCGGGCCGCGGTGGCGTTCGCAGGCATCGCGGTCGAACTCGGCCTGGCCGCCGCCGCAACGCTGGTGTGGGCCGCGGCCGAGCCGGGCTTGCTGCGCGCGGTGGCATTCAACGTCATGGTCATCGGCAGTCTCTCGACCCTCGTGGTCAACGGCAATCCGTTGCTGCGCTTTGATGGCTATTACGTGCTGTCAGACGTGCTGGAGGTTCCAAACCTTGCCCAGCGCGGCAGCCAGTTCTGGGGCTATGTGCTGAACCGCTTTGTCCTAGGTGTGCCGAACCTGCGGCCTTCTTCCGCAACCATGCGGGAGCGGTTCATATTTGCGCTCTATACCCCGGCGGCCCTGGCCTATCGCCTATCGGTTTCCGCCGGGATCGCACTCTATGTCGCCACACATTACTTTATTTTGGGCGTGGCGCTGGCGGTGGTCATGCTAGCGACGACTGTCGCGTGGCCCGTGCTGCGGACAATAGGGCGGATCGTGGCGTCGCCGCTTTATGCACGCTGCCGTGCCCGCGCGACTGGGCTGACGTTTGCCGGGATCGCCGCGGTGGTGCTGCCGCTAGCGCTGGTGCCGGCCCCCCTGCACAGTACCGGGGACGGCGTCGTGTGGCTGCCGCGGGAGGCGTTCGTGCGCGCTGGGGCGGACGGGTTCGTGCAGTCCGTCACCGCAGCAGGCGCGCAAGTGCCGGCGGGTGCCCTGCTGGTCGCGTTGGCCTATCCCTTGGCGGACGCGCGGCTGGAGGTCGAGCGGGCGCGGGTGGACGAGCTGCGCGCGAAGTACGAGACGGAGTGGGTGACGGATCGGATCGCCGCTGCAGTTACAGGGTTCGAGCTGTCGCAGCAGGAGGCCGTCTTGAACCGCGAGCAGCAGCGGCAAGCGCGCATGACGGTCACGGCTGGCACGAGCGGCGCATTCAGTCCCATCCGGCCCACCGGCGATCTGGAAGGGCGATTCGTTAAAGAGGGAGAGGTGCTGGGCTACGTCGTCCCACCCGGCGGCGAGCTGGTCCGGGTACTCGTGCCGCAGGTGGATATCGCACTGATGCAGGAGCGGCTCGTGCGGGTCAGCATCTTGTTGCCCGATAGCCGGACCACCGTCGCCTCCAGCGTTCTGCGCGCCGTGCCCGGCGGCGATAGCGACCTGCCGAGCGAGGCGCTGGCGGCCAGCAATGGCGGCTCCATCGTGACCGACCCGCGGGATACAAAGACGATGCGCGCCTTTGAGCGGCATTTCCAGTTCGACTTGTCCCTCCCCGCGACAGCCGCGGTGCGCGCCGCCGGACTTGGGTCGAAGGTGTTGGTCCGCTTCGATTATGCGTGGGAGCCGGTGGCAAGCATGGTGTATCGCCGAGTGCGCCAGGGATTGCTTGGCCGTTTTAACACGTGAGCGCGATCCGCTCCTTGCCTACTCTGTACCGGTGAAGCCCATTCCGCGGTCGGTTTCCTCGTCCTGCTGCATTTGCTGGCGGCGCTGCTGGGCGTTCATGCGGCTTGCGGTGCGCTGCGCATGATGGCGCAACAGGGCCAGGCCGCCGGGCAGCTTTCCGGCGGAAGCAGCAAGGCGGGGTGCGAAGCGGTGGAACAGTTCGTCATCCCGGGCCACGATGCTTTCGCACGATCCCGGGTCGCCCTGGCGTCCGGCGCGGCCGAACAGCTGGCGGTCGATGCGGCCGCTATCGTGATAACCGGTCAGGATGACATGCAGCCCGCCCGCGGCCGCCACGCCGGGGCCGAGCGTAATATCCGTCCCGCGGCCAGCCATGTTGGTCGCGACCGTGATCCGGCCTGCCTGACCGGCGGCGGCCACGATAGTCGCCTCATTCACGTCTTGCCGGGCGTTCAGTACGACATGCGGTAGCCCACGCTCTGCCAGCACTGCGGAGAGCGACTCCGATGCCTCGACCGACTGGGTACCGGCTAGCACGGGTTGACCTGCGCACGAGACCTGCGCCACCCGCGCTGCGACCGCCTGCCATTTCGCCGCAGCATCGGGCAGCAACATCCCTCCCAGATTGCGGCGCTGCACCGGGCGATGGGTGGGCATGTGGACGGTACGCAGCCCATAGACGCCCTGCAACTCCCCCGCGACCTCCCGCGCCGTGCCAGACATGCCGCTCAGATGCAGATAGCGGTTGAAAAAGCGCTGGTAGGTGATGCGGGCCAGGGTCACACGCCGCCCAGTGAGGGTCACGCCCTCTTTCGCCTCCACCATCTGGTGCAATCCTTCTTCCCAGCTGCGGTCCGGCATGACACGCCCGGTATATTCATCGACGATCTGAACCGACCCATCGGCGACGATGTAGTGCCGGTCGCGGGCGAACAGATGCAGCGCGGTCAGCGCCTGGGCGATCAGCGTTTCCCGCGCAGGGCGGATGCGGAACAGGCCGAGCATATTCTGGCCGAGCAGCGCTACCTTCTCCTGCCCCCGGGTGGTCAACCGCACGACGTCCGCCGCGGCGTCTATCAGGAAGTCGTCGCCCAGCGCCAGCCGCCGCCCGATCTCGAGCGCCCGTCCGGCAATCTCCTCCGCGCCTTGGTCGGGCCGGTCGGCGGAGATGATGAGCGGCGTGCGAGCCTCGTCGATCAGCACGCTGTCGGCCTCATCGACGATCGCCGCATGCAGGCCGCGCAGGACCAGCCCGCCTGCGCCGGACGTACCGACAAGCGACGCAACGGCCTGCCGCGCCTGGCCCTTGCCGCCGGTCGTCGCGATTCGGTCCTTCAGGTAGTCGAACACCAGTTCCTTGTTGGAAACATAGACGATATCGGCGGCGTAAGCCTGGTGGCGCAACGCCGGCTCATCTCCTTCGACGACAACGCCCACCGTCAATCCCAGCGCCTCACAGACAGGACGCAACCGCTCCGCATCGCGGCTGGCGAGGTAGTCGTTTACCGTCACGACGTGGACGGGCTTGCCGGCCAGGGCGAGGTAGATGGCGGGCAGCAGCGCGGTGATGGTCTTGCCCTCACCGGTCGCCATTTCGACAATGCGGCGGCTGGTGAGGGCACGTCCGCCGAGCAGCTGGACCGGGTAGTAGCGCAGGCCGAGGTGGCGCTCGACGGCGGTTGCCACCAGGCCGAACACCTGCGTGCGCCGGGCGCCGGGGTCTTTCAGCAGCGCCGTGCGCAGCGCCGCCGCACTGGCCAGCAGCGCGGGTCCGCTGTGGCCGCTGACAGACGCAGCCTCCCGCGCAACGTCAAGGGCAAATTCGGCTGCGCCTGTCAGCCGTCCGGTAAGCGCCGCCCGCCACTGGCCGACCATGGTCGCTACGCGGCGGTCGAACGCATTGCCCGGTCGTATAAAGCGCTCGGCATAGGGGGCCACGGCATAGCGACGCATGATATTTTCTTGCCACGCCGCAGGACGAAGGTCTAGCAGATACGTCATGATCTACCGCAGTCTTGGTATAATTGTACTGCTCGCTGGGCCTGCTCATGCGGGGGAGTACGCCTGCTTGATCGAGCCGAAGCAGGTGCTGAAGCTCGCTGCACCCGTGCAGGGCGTAGTGGCCGCCGTAGAGGTTGATCGCGGGGACCGGGTACGGAAGGGCCAGGTGCTGGCGCGGCTGGATTCCGATGTGGAGGAGGCTAACGCGCTGATCGCCCAAGTGCGTGCGGCCAATGACACCGCGATCCGGTCCGGGCGCGCCCGGCTCGATTTCCTGCGCCGCAAACAGTCGCGCAACGATCAGCTCCGAACGACCGACGCGGTTAGTTTTGCCCAAGCGGACGAAGCAGCGTCTGACGCGCGCGTGGCCGAAGCGCAGTTGCGGGAGGCGGAGCTGAACGTAGCGCAGGCGCGTCTGGAGGCGAAGCGGTCCGAGGGATTACTGCAGCAGCGCCGGGTGGTAAGCCCGATCGATGGCGTGGTCACGGAGCGCTCGCTGGGGCCGGGCGAGTTTCGCAACGACCAAGCGACCATTCTGACGATTGCCGAGATTAATCCACTACGGGTTGAAACCTTTTTGCCGATCGCGGTGTACGGCCAGGTCAAGGTTGGGGACAAAGCGGTGGTGGTGCCCGAAGCGCCAGTGGGCGGCAGCTACGCCGCGACGGTCACGGTCGTGAATGCCGTGTTCGACGCGGCCAGCGGCACGATCGGGGTGCGGCTGGAGCTACCAAACCCCGACCTGCTGTTGCCAGCGGGTATACATTGTCGGGTCCGTTTTTCGGCGGTGCCCTGAAGCGCGAAAGGCGCTACTTCGCCAAAGGCGATCGAAGAACGCCGTCAACTCGTCAAATATCTCTTTCGATTCCGTGGTATTGAAGCCTAATTACAACGATTAGCCGGTTGCGTGCCGCGTGCGTTCCCTTGGGTGGAACAGTGCATCAACGCAAGGCGGGGTTGTCGAGAACCTTTCCGGGGCACCTGGCCGCGAGCGCGCCGACGTGAACGGGGTCCAAGATGCTGGAGTGGTCGCAACGCCGAAGCATCCGGCGAAGATGATATCCGGGGGCATCCGGCAGGGTCTCAGAACCACACGACCCGCACTATCGCGAACCCTCGCCGCAAGCACGCCGAGCAAGCGAAAACCTTCTCGAGGTCTAGGACCCCGTAGTCGGGACCTCGCTGCGCCAGCACGGGTATCACACGGACATTGCGCTCCGTTTGGCAGGTGCCGCAGCGGACCACCAACACCGCCTTGGGGTAAACCAAATCGCGTAGGCCCAGGCTGTAAAATGGGATTACCCGGTTGCTGCCGGCCATGGCCAATCGTAGTTCGGAGCACAACAAGAACACTGGGTCATGGCCACCTTCCGTCGTACCTGCCCAGCCTTCGTCGGCCGACCGCGCTTCTTGGGTGGCTCCTACTTGGATTACGGCTCCGGCGCGGCCGCGGCTTTCCTGGCCGGCCACCTGTCGATGTCGAAACCCCTGCCGCAAGGGGTCACCTACCTCGGCACTATGCGTTGTCGCACCCGCAAGCTCGTAGACGGCAAGCGGCTGGACAAGACCTTCCCAACCGCGCGGCTGGCGCGCGAGTGGCTGGAGTCTGCTTCCGTCGCGGTCCGGGCCGGAAAGTTCGTCGACTCCAGGCCGCTGGACAGGATGACCGTCGGCCCGATGGTGGATCGCTTCGCCGAGGAGACGATGCAGGAGGGCGGCCCGCGGCGCGGCTACAAGCAGGACATAGGACATGTTCTTGCTCTGAAGACCGACGAGATTGCGCTCCTGCCGCGATCGAAGCTGACCCCTTTCGCTGTCCGCAATTTCCGCGTGAGCCAGCTTGAGGCGGGTTTCGCGAAGGCGACCGTGGTCAAACGCATGAACTTGCTTGCCTGAGTGTTGAAGCACGCCACGAGCGAGTAGGGCCTGCCGCTGGTCAAAAACGTGGCGTCTGGGAAGCTCGTCAGCCGTCCAAATGGGGGCCGACCAGAAGCGCAAATGGCGTCTCCGCGTTCCGGGCGTGGCAGCCCAGCGGGTGGCGGAAAGCCGGGGCGAGGGGTGCATTCCCCACCGAAGAAAAGGTCCTCTACGAACTCGATGGAGAAGTCCGATAACATATTGAACCTGCACATGGTGCGGTTCGCGATGGCGTAGAGCACCCGTCTCGGGGAGCAGTTGGGGATGCGCTGGCGGCATGTCGATTTCGAGGCTCGTTCCCTCACTCTCGTCGGTAGGTTTGGACGATGGCACGAAGAACGAGGACCACCGCGAGGAACTGGGGCTCGAGGTCCGGGCGCTTGTGCCCCGTTCGATCGAGACCCTTCGGGAGATTAAACCGGAGAACGTGGATCCCAGCGCCCACGTTTCCCGGCGGGCGGATATAACGCCTTCAAAACCAGGATCGGACGGCCACTTCGGACGGCTGCCGGGAGGATGACAGGCACCATGAAGGAGCTTCACTACTAGGACGACCTCCGCTGCCATGACCTGAGGCACGAGGCGACGAGTCGGCTCGCAAAGGTGTTCACGGACAGCAAGATGCTCATGAGCGTGATCGGCCACATGGACCACAAGTCCATGCTTCGATATTACCAGCCAGATCCGAACAAGCTGGCCATGATCGCTGAGGAACACGGGCGCGCGCGCGGCCGGGATAGAGGTGGAGCCGGGCGCGCACCACATAGGCTCTCGGTTTCCGGCGCCATCCGGCGTTCGGCGGCAAAGCCGATCATCTCGCGCAGGAATGTGGAAACGGAACCCTTTTCCAGCACGTCGCGAAGGGCGATCTTGTCATTGGTCAACCCGGTGGCGATCCTTGAGTTCAGGATGTGTCTCGACAACCCAACCCTTGTTCAACACGGCCGCAGTGACCACCGCCTTGGACAGGTCACCCGCCTACGTCAGACTAGCGGCGGGCGCTTCGGCGGGCGACTTATCCACCGCTGGTACAGCACGTCAGGGGCACAACCCCACGTGGCCAGGTGTGTTCCATGGCAAGGCTGGGTCCACCCAGGGGGGCCGAAGCGCTACTTGAGCTGGCTATCTTTGCTACCCCGGCGGTTGAACCCGGTGTTCGCCGGGCGACGATCCCGCGCCGACTGGCAGGCGATGCAGGTCCGGACGCCGGGCAGCACCCGGCGGCGCGCTTCTGGGATCGTGTCGCCGCATTCAAGGCAAATGGGATCGGCATCACCCGTGGGGATGCTGGCGCGCGCTCTGAGAACGCCATCCATGACGGTGTCGTCGATCTGATCCTGCACCGCCCCGTCCGGCGCCCACCCGCTTGCCATGATCGACCCCTGCTATCTCTCTTTTCTGGGAGAGATGTCGGAATGAGCCCTGGTGGTTCCAAGGCTCAAACCGCTGCGCTGGACCGGGTGCCCCAGCTCCTCGCCTACTTCAAAAGCGTCGAAGTCAGGAACGCCATCACGTCTGCCCGTGCGGCCTCGGTCGCTTGCGCGTTGTGGCCGACATGCGCGCCGATCGCGACGCAAGGCGCGGTCTTGAGTAGGTAGGGCTGTCCCGTGTCCGCATCGACCAAGGTGCCGCCTGGTCCCTCCTTCAACCGGCAGTTGCGTGTGCTCTGCGCTTTCGGCACCGCAAGCAGCGGCGGCGAGGTCGGGCTGTCGAAGCCGTGCTGGCTGTCTGCGTACTCGGTCAGCGCGATGTCCACCCCGGCCGGCTTCAGGCGCGACACCAGGGTCCGGCACGCCGCCGGGTTCACGTAGTCGTCGCTGCTGCCGTGATACAGCCGGATCGGTACCCCGCCCATCGCATCGTCCTTGTCGTAGGCGATGTTGCAGGGCGTATAGAACCCGACATGAGCGGCAAACCGGTTCTGGCTGCCGAAGCCCGTGCGGAATCGCTCGACCGCCGCATAGACTGCCGGCACGGCACCCTTGGAGAAGCCCCAGACGGCGATGCGGTCCGGTCGGATGCGCGGGTGCGCCGCCAACACGTCGAGCGCCCGGAAGGCGTCCACCGTCATCGACAGCGAGTTGAGCTGATCCTGGTCCTCGACCGTCGAGACGATGCCGCGGCCGGAGAAGCTATCGAGGATGAAGGCAGCGATCCCGGCCTCGTTCAGGATATGCGCCCACATGTCCGGGCCGGCGCCGATCCCGCCCGACCCATGGATTAGGATCACCGCCGGGACCCGGCCGCCCGCGCCGACCGGCAGGCGTAACTCGCCGCCCAGCAGCACCTCGGGTCCTGCCTTTTCGCCGCGCAAGAACGCATCCAATGGCAATGTTTGCGAGCGCACCGGCAGGATCTCGATCCGGCCCGGCCAGCTGCTGCCCTGGGCATGGGCCGTGACAGGCGCGGTAAGCGCTCCGAGGGCTATGAGGCCCGCGATGGCGATCGTCGTCAGGCCGACGCGCCGCTGTACAAAATTGTGCATGGTTCCTCCCGGCGCCTCATCCGTTCGGGCGCATGGCCCAGTTTGCGCATGCGGACCGGGAGCAAGGCAACAGGTCGGGTGAACGCCGGTCCCAGACCGTGTTTCCAGGTCGGTGCCTACCGGACTTACGCCCCGCCAAGTTCCTTCAGCGCCAGGCCGGAGTGCCAGATCTTCGTCGTGCGTTCGACGGCGCGCAACAAAGGTCTGACCGCGTGTTCGAACGTACTGACGGTCCGCCAGGACCGACTGGAGAGCATTGTGCTGGATAGGCTGCGAGACCGATTGATGAACCCGGTGCCGTTCGAGGCGAACGCAGCAGAATTTACTGTCGAGTGGAACCGACTACAGCCGTTGCAACTATGCCTCGCAGAAGAGGTAATGAGACCTGTGCGCGGGCGGCTTGAACTGGCACGGCCCTCAGTGTCTGTCCGGCAGGAGCTTGGAGCCCGTTTGAGAAGGGTTGTGGCGGCTTCGGCGGTTGTGATTGAAGCTTGGGATGTGGACCCGAGAGAGCCGTGGCCGGATGGCCGACATTGCGCGCAAGACCAAGCGGTATCCGACTGACCTGACCGACGAGGAGTGGGTCCGGATCGAGCCGCTGATGCCCAAACCGCCGAAACGGGGTCGCAAGCCCAGCGTGGACCTGCGGGAGATGCTGAACGCGATCCGCTACATGGCCCGCAGCGGCGGCGGCTGGCGGATGCTGCCGACTAATTTTGGTCCTTGGCAGACGGTTTACTGG